>JAUSDC010000176.1 GCA_030650845.1 Candidatus Methanoperedens sp. | reverse complement strand
AGCTTTTTCTAAAAAATATCCTGCAAGGAATATTAAAACGACGAGCGTAATTAATTTTGCTTTTGAAATCATCCAGTTCCTCCATATTTCCTGGAAATTTCATCCAAAGCACCGTTGTTGTGTTTTTTGTGGAGACTCATTAGCATCACGCATGACGACCTTTAATACCCAATATTTAATTATATGTATAGTATATAATGTTATGGATAGCTGAAGATGAAGACATTGTGTCGTCGATAAGGTTCTTTGCCGAAAAGTTTATCCTATTTTGAAAGAATTATTAGAAGAGCATTCGTAGGAGGTTTGCTTGGGCTGAGGTTTTTATCCTCAGTCATTCTACTGTTATTGCTTTATCCAATAGTCTCAACCACATATAATTGAACTATAAAAGTGGCTATGTTTAACCTTCAGTTTGGATGATTAGCGATAATAAAGCCCTCTATATCTTCAGTTTTCTATTTTTCCTTGTTGGATGCTCAATTTCAATCCGAGTAGCAGAGTAAAGAAAATGCAGAAAATACCTACCACTGTTGTAACGTCAAATACCAGAAACGATTCTTTTTGCATATCAGTGACGGGAAATGTTGCCAGATATGATATTAATCCGAGCAATATGAGAACATAGGCTATCGGTGTTTCTGCGTTTCTCTTTCTCATAAATATATTAATTTGTTCCGTTCTATTTATCATTTAGCATAATATATATAATACATAGCGACAATTTAGACTTACGACTTTTTAAATATATAATCCATATTTTTAATAAATAAGTTTCACCCAATCTTCAAAAATATCTCATATTCAAAAAGAAATGGTCATATATTAATAGTACTACATAATGACCGAACATAAGACCTTTATCCGTAAAATCAAGCACGGAAAAAGAATTAGATATCCTGAAGTATGGTACGAACGGATTGGTAACAAAAAAAGGGTCTTAGCTTAGATCAGATTATTCCGAAGAGGGAGTTTGTATGGTCTCCTCGGGATTCTTTCCATAATTTTCTTTATCAATTCAATCAGGATATGCCTATGACAATTCTCACCAGGCTTCTCATAGCACACCAGGAACACATCCTTCGTCTGAGACAAGTCCCATATCCTCTTCATTTCAGACCTGCACAGATCGCAGTCCATCTCACGCCTGAACCTCTCTGTGTACTGCGCCCAGTCGATGCGCCCATCTTTGTAGTCATTAAGCAGGTTCCATGAAGGACTCAGCAAATGCCTGGCGCTTCGGGTCACAACGATGAACGCAGCTTCAGGATTCTCTTTTGTTGTCTGTTTCATCCTGGCTTGGTATGTTTCTTTCAGCATTTCAGAACCTCCTCAGATATTCTTCCTGATCTCATAGACTGAGATCTCAAAATCAATTATTCCAGAAAGGATCTTCCGAGTACTGGCTTTTATTTCATCGACCGGGATCCTTCCATTCATCGCTCCCATCCAGGGTAATGCAAGCGATTTTACTTTCATCGTTCTACACATCTCGACCAGTTCATGCAGGCATGACTCAACCCATTCTATCCTGGATGCATCCCGCCAATCGTCCTTCACAGCAGCGTTAAAGATTATCCGGCCCTTAGCTTGATATATCCACACATGCCCAGGCTGGATCTCCTTCCTGGCGCATGCCTGTCGATATGCTGCATACAGGTCGGGATACCGCTTCTTGAACTCAAGGGCTATTCCCTTTCCCATCGCACCAACGCAGTTCACGGTATTCACTATCGCCTCAGCGTCCGAAGTAAAGATATCGCCATTTACTTCTCGATAAGAAGAAGGCGTGGAAGAGGATGAAACCCGCTCATGTGGCTTAACACCCGAAAAGTCGGAGAACCGAACCATCTTCTTCCCGACCTTCTGGACATATCTGACACAGTTTCCCGTCCCGCCTGATGAGCCGTCCCAGAACGCTGCAACCATATCGGACAGGTCAACCATCCGTTCGTTTCGGCGCTGATAGATAGAGACATCATAGACAGGAGCTATAACAGAAGTCTTTTCAGCGTAATCCCAGCAATCCTGAATACAGCGCTTCTGGTCAGGAGTCCAGTACTTTGACATGACATGGATAGGGAATGGAAGGATCAACCACAGACGGATCCCACGCGCCATGGCAAAAGAAGCAGCAATAGAATCCAGACCGACAGCGCCGCCAGTGATCCAGATAGCGTCCGGATAATCCTGATGCAACTTATTCAGATACGATACGACCGGTGCAGATGACAGGTGACGATGCCCCGTGAAGGCGATTTTTATTGTAGTCATAAACAATCACCCAAACCCTCGTTATTTAAATTGCCTGCCTCTTGATAAAAGAATCTCTTGCCATATCACATCCCCTCATCCTCATCCTTGTCTGGAACACTCTCTCGAATTGCTAACCGTACAATCTCGCCCCAGTTATCAAGAGCAGCGTCAACGCCTTTCTGGACGGAATGAACGATATCGCTGATAGCATCATCGTCTATCCTTTCCATTGGTATTCCAAGTTGCTGTGCAATCGCCTCGATATTATCTCTGGTCAGTTCCTTAACCGTCCACTGGCTGATTGGGTTACTCTGCCCGGACTTCGGTGTATCTATGTTGCTCCCAGCCTCAACCATACGTTCATCTAACATATCATCGTGCTCTACCATGCGTTTGAATTCTTCGAGAGGTTCTCCGCAGTTCTTGCATAGAAGCTCATCTTCAAATCGATTGTAGGTATAGGTCAGTTCACAGATATCGCATTTGATATGTTCGATTCCCATAGTATCTATTATCAGTTCATCTTCGTCACTTGCATACGGGGAAGATATTTGCTCCCTCTCCTGGTCTATATACGACGACTCTACCGCAAACACCCCGTTTGTAATCGGGTCAACGATTAGAAGCAGGTCTACATCTCCTCCCGGTGCGTGGATAGTGATCTCTCCAAACGGCTCTACACGAACTATATTAAGGCGTTCTGGCCTTTCGCTTATTTTCATATCCTTGTTCATATTCTTCGCTCCTTTCAGCCCTCTTTTATATCTATGTCTTCAACCCCGGATATTGTATGATCTAGGTGGTTCAAGGCATTGAGAAGGCAAATCTTCTGGCAATACTCTTCCTTTTCTCCGGTTTGCAGTATGCTTTTATCGATTAGCTCGCGCAATCTTGCGGTGAGCTTTTCGGCTTTGTTCTTGAATGTCGTTGCTCTGAATGTTACCCTTCTCATAGCCTCAATCCTCGTCTTTTACTACTTCGCCCTCGATGTACCCCTCTTTTATGAGTTCACCGATGTGTTCTCTATCCCCATCGCTCAATTCTGCGCTGTCGTCTGATATCACGAGCTTCCACCACGTTCTTACATTCGCCATAGTTAAACCTCCTCCTGTTGCAGTGCCCATGCCGCAAGCTTAATCCTCTCATCTCTTTCCAGGTCTGAGAGACGCACTATCATAGAGTTATACGCAGGAACGACCTTTGAGTCGTCGTTCCATCTCTGAATCTCAAGGAACTCTCCTTGAATCACTGTTTTTATGCTCATTTTATTCCTCCTCTCTCATTTCCAATAACAATACAAACATCCGCTCGCGCATTGTCCTCTGTTCTTCAACAGTTCTCGCTTTACAGCCAGGCATTTACATTCCGGTCTCTGGAGTCCGCCCAAAGATTTCAGCGGTTCGATGCCAAGCGTTCTGAGATCTCTTTCGCTCACACATCCCATGCAGGGCATGCTAGGTTCACCGCATATCTCTGCGTCAGGGAAATGCGCCGCAATGGTCATGCGCTGAGTAAGGGGTGCGTGGAAATTGTAAGGTTCAGCCTGGATGCCCGCTGCTCTGAACCGTGCCTTTGTGTGAGGATAATTGTCAAGGAAGGAAATCCTCACTCTGGTCTTATTCTCAGTGTTTATATAGCGTGTTTGATAGACTTGATACGCTGTCTCCCATCTTCCGGGAATTATCGGATCAATGCGCAGCACGACTCTCTGTGCACCTATCCTGTTAACAAGTTGTCCGAAAAGATCGGATGACTGATGCCACGGTTTGACATTCGGTTCTATGCCAGTTCCACCGTGTCCGGTTATGGTTGCGTGGACGATGCTGTTGTATCTCTTCGCCCTTTCGATGAACTGCGGCGACAGGTGCTTCGTGATGAGAATTACACCATCGCAGCCAAGTCTTTCGTATTCTTTCTCCCATGAGAAGTCCAGTCCTGCATCCCCTCTTTCGGTGATGCCTATTACGGGTTGTTTTGCACTCATAGATTCTCCTGAAAACTGCCGCTGACCGCGACAATCCAAACAAAACAGGACTTATTTAAACAGTCTGCTGCTCCAAAAGATCACCGGTATGCTTTGAAAAAAATCGAAAAAAAAATATTGTGATCAACCTGTGGGCAGGTCTTTTCCACTTATCCTTTGCATGGCATATGCTATCGGTGTATCATATTCTTTGGAGTCGATCTCCGGGGTTGCTTCCAATGCGGCAATGACGGCTGCTATCTCGACTTTTGATGCTGGTACTAAAGCCACCTGGATATGCTTCACCGGTTCAATTTCATAATTGAATTCATCGTGCATCCTTATCGTACCGTCATCGAAAGTTCTTACATGGACCTGCCTGTCCCTGTACAGCTTTCTCATGCTGACCTGTTCTCCGTCGTCATTATAGGCGAAATAATCCCACTGGTATCCGGCAGCAACCAACTTTTGAAAGATTGCATCCGGGAGTAGATTAGAACGCCCAACAAGGAATCTCTGTCTCCCTCCGCCCAACCTTAGGAACCGCTTCACAATGCTGATGGGGGTCTGTATCTGCAGCAGGAATACAGATACTCCTGCCTTCTTCATTACGATTGCTGAATACACCACTGAAAATATGGAGATTGCAGCAATAATTGTCGTTATGATCTCTGGTAATTCCATAGTAATCATTCAAGCTTCGGGCGCTTTACTCGAAAAAAGGTTACGGATGATTCCTGGCTTTGAAGTAGTTCCAGCCTGTCTTTGTCAAAGACCAGGCATTGTTCTTCTCGATCCATCTCACAGCTTCCCCGAACTTTTTCGGTATCTCTGCTTTATCCAATTCCTTCGGGTCATAGTATATGTCTGCCCTGGTCTTTTCACGGATGTAGTTCATGTGCGCCGTTTCAAGTGCACTCTGAAGCGGCTCACCGATGGCGCAGATCTCGACCTTAAAACCACGTTCTCTCAACTCCCTGACTATGCCTGTGTTGACATAGCCCGTGCAGACCTTGAACAGCACGTCCACAGTTCGGGGATCAAAGATATCGGCGTTGGGATGCTGCAGCTCGCCAAGCAGCCTGACAACCTGATGCGCTGCAATGTGCAGGTAATCCTTGCGTTCAAAGGAAGGTGGCTGGTAATACTTCACCGGGACCTCACCTATATGGATGGAATTATTCTGAGAATCATGCAGCCCGATAAGTGTGCCCAATAAAGGAAATCCCCAGCCTGAGTCGTCTATCGATATTACTCTCTCGGCTTCAAACTTCGCAGGCGGTGTCATCCACTGGGCATGCTGTCGCCCGTCTAACAACGTGGCGAAGATAGCTGTATCTGTGGTGACCAACTTCAATTTTCCTGTGCTGTTGGTATATATCTTAGCATTCCATGATTGCGGTGCTTTTTCTCCATCCCCTTTCAAATGGAGTACAAGCCACTGGTTATTCTCCTTCACTTCAGGCAAGCCCAGCTTCCTTAGCATCTCAAGTTGTGTTTGGGTTATTGGTTGTGTTGCCATTATCTATTCTCCTCATTCCTCTGTGCAAGCAGAAAATGCATTCTACCAGACACTCTTCTGCTTTTTCGTTTGTCTGAGCTTTTTCCTGCAGAATTAACCATACATGTTCGTTGGGGAGCGTTACAAAAAATTCTTCATGTGCCTCTATGAATCTGATATACCGTCTTGCCATCTCCGAACAGAGATAGTCACCTAGAGTTATCTTTACCTGGAACTGACCTGAACCCCATAACTTGAAGGTATTATTCCACTGCATAACCGTCTTTATATACCTCAGATGCGCCTGACCGGGATCGGTCTTGATATACTCTATGTCTGCTCTGATGTCAGCCTCAGTATTCAAGTGAAACGTGTCTTCATATCCTGTATTCTCATCATCCCATATCTTGCTCACTTTATTGATGTTCTCTTCAGTCCTGTCCTTTAATGTTAAACTCAGATATGTTCCCATAGCTCATTCCCTCCTTGCCTTAATCTCATTAGCAGGGGACTTACATCCCCTCGCTTTAATGTATTCACTCACAGCCTCAGCCACCAGCACCGTTATCGGGCGGCGTGTGTCCTGCTTCATCTTGTAGAGACTTGCCATGTCCTCAGCAAGTATCCTGTTACCAACCCAGTTGTACCTGGCTCTCATGCTCTCACGCTCTCACAGGTGCCTTGTTAAGACCACCTATGTGGTCAATAGCCTGCCAATCTGTAAAAGTCAGTCTGGCTGCGAATGCCCTGGCTTTGTCAAGATCTCTTAGCATCAGGTCATCCAGCTTATCCTTTAAGCGGAAGCCATGGTTTATCATGAACTTATCCTGTCTCTTTTCCTGCGCCATCTCAATTGCAGATTGTTTCTCTTTTCTGGTTATCACAGCAAACCCTGCTTCAGTAGCTCTAAGCTTACCCTCTGGCTCAGGCTCTTCCCATACCTTGCAGATGCCAAATGCCAGGTCCTTGTTCAAGCCGCCAATCTTGTCGATGGATTTCCACTGCGCTGGTGTCAGCTTGGCTGCCATTTCCTTTGCTTTCACTGGATTCCTGACATAGAGGGAGTTCAAAGCCTTTTTAAGTTTGAGTCCTTTATCCAGCGGGTCGATGTCCGGTGGTATGTCTGAATCGTCATCTCCGAACTCGATGTCGTCAAGATGAGATACATATGGCGTAGAACAGTAGTCTTCCCATGTAGGCTTTGGCTCATCTATGCCCGGCACTCTCAATGCAACCTCTGGCACATCAATGTCATCTCGCAGCATGCTCAATGCTGGCGACCTGATGAACTCAGTTTTTGCGTGAACAGTCTCGTTCTTCAGTTCTGTGATAGTGGTTTTCTCTGTCGCCTGTATCTGATAACTTCCGCCAAAGAAATTCGTGACTGCATTGTGAATGTGGTAGCATTTTCCCACACGTATGGGCGGCTGGTAAGCTTTCTTCCAGATAGTCAGCCTTATATTTCCAGTTTCATCTCCGACAAGTCCTGCCTGAGCGATCTTATCTGACCTGGTGTCCCACAGCTTCAGGACTTTGATCTTCATGATAACATTCCTGCCTGTTTCATCTATGTCTATCGCAGAAACCCTGACAGGTTTTCTGTTCCTAGAAATTGCTGCCTGACTGTTCTTTGTTCTGGATGAAAGCCTGGGAATAAAGATGGCGCAGTTATTGATTATCAGCGTTCCTTTCGGGACAGGTTTTGGAGTACAGAGATCCATGAAGCCATCACTCAGTTTACACTGTGTTTTTCCTCCGCACATCCTGCATTTCTGGGCGACATTGCTGCCAAATACTGTCCTGTGCGTGCCCTGATACCTTTCCAGCGTAATGCCTCCCCTGAGTTCGTCTTCTCTTGTGAGAAACCATTTACCGGTTCCTTCGGGAAAAAAGGATTGAGCGGTCATTTCTGATCCCTCACAATAGTCCAGAATGTGCTGCCTGTCTTTCTGTCAAGTGCTCTGGCAATGTGCCTGCCGTCCGGGAGCCTTACAGCTTTGATGCCGTTTTTTAGTATCTCTTTGTGGAATTTGTTATACGGGACTGCGCTGTCAGTCTGCAAGGTTGATGAAGTCGGATCAGACATGTGCGGGAGGAGTTCAGATAACAGGACATCCACTTCAGATAAACTGGAACTGCTTTTTGTAGATCGAGTCATAGTTGTTATACCTTCTGAACCGCCTTCGTGGGAAGACAATTCATCTGAACCACTCTTATTTAAACTGCCATCCGCTCTTTAAATTTGAAATGGATTATGAAAAAAAAACGACCGGACAGCCACAATAAGGAGGCTTTACTGAACTATGATTTTAGAAAAGCTGTCCAGTCAGATCTTAAAACGAATAAAAAAATGGGGCGGTCAGCACACCGCCTTGATCCGTCCCATCTTTGGCTCGTATGCCCTGCCTTCATCCATTATGCCTTTCAGCAAGGTCATAGCGGTATCAGGAGATGCCAGCCTGCGCTGCACGAGCCTATCTGAGAATGCGTTAGCTCCCACGGTGCCGTCTTCAGAAAGGGAACACAGCTCTTTCAGGAGATCGTATCCTGCTTCTATATTTGCCTGCACCATTTCTTTCAGTGTGGAAGCTTTCGCTGGTGGTGCTCCTGGCGCCGGGGTTTTTGTCACCTCCTCTTTCGGGGCATTCACTTGTTGTTTCACGCCCGCGCCATCGCCGTTTGTCTCTGGTTTGCTCTCCATTGGCGTATCCTTTCCAATGGCGATCATGACCATGCGTTTCAGATCGTCTATCTTTGGATCATAGGCTGCGATCACAGCTTTCATGTCCTCGGTGCACTTGCCCGATACAATAGCATCTTTCAGGGTTTTGATCCTTTCTAGCGTTCTTTTTGCAGTTTCTGCTGTCCATGTTTCAACTACCTGCGCTGTTACGACATGGATATCTTCAGGTCTGATGCTGACATAGCAGCCGCCGTCATTCGGCCTGTAAATATTTGGCTTTCCAACCACGGATACGAACACCGGTGTTTTATCTGCCAGTTCACGCAGCATATTTGCCACTTCTGGCTGGTACTGGCCTGCCATGATGCTGATCCCGCCCGTGGCATCTACCAGTCTTGCTTTTACGAAATTGGCGTTCTGCGTCTCCATCTCGTCCACTTCAGTCAGCGCGCCGCAGACAAAGACCCTGTTGATCTTTGCGCCAGTTGGTGAAAAGGCATACGTTGGCGTGAACCTGTCTGATTTCTGGGACTCGTCCTTTCCCGATTGAAGCTGCGTCTGGGATAGCTCATGGGTAAAAATCCTGACCGCCGTTTCTCTCTTGAATTGCTTTTCTTCTGCCATGTTAAATCGCCTCCGCTGCTGCCATGATTTCATCTGCATTCACCGCTGTCATTGAAAGGTTCATCTTTTTGACAATGAGGTATCTTCCTGTGGAACTGCCTTTTGCTGTGAAGTATTTTCCCATCAGCGCATCCTCTATTGCTGTTACGACCACACTCGGGTCAAGAGCGTTCACTGCCATTTCTTTTGCCTTTGCAAGGTCGATGCCAGTTACCTGACAGGTCTGTTCTGCATCGAGAAGCAGTTCCCTTATTTCACTGCCGTTATCAAGAACAGCTTTGATTCTCAGGTCATATACGCCCTCGACTTTGCCGTGTTCACCGCACATACCGTTTTTCACCTGTCTGTTGCATTCAGGGCATCTCTTGATCAGGCCTGACCCTGACTGGATATCCACGACCGCGCCTGTGAACTCTTCTTCCTGCTGCCTGACGTTGATATCCTCTTTTATCTGGACGATTGAAGTGTTCTTGTTCAGTTTTATCTGGAATTTTTCGTTGTACAGGTTGGTCACTGCGCTCTTGATCTCGTAGGATTTGCCTTCTTCCATCGGGGGCAGGTTTGCGGATTCCCAGATGGTGAACTTGATGATGCCTGTTTCATCACCTATGAGACCTGTCTGTGTGATCTTATCAGATGTGTTGTCCCATATCTGCACCACTTTCACTTTCAGGGTCACCCATTTGCCGTCTTCCTTCACATCTGCAACATGGATCGGCGTTGAACTGCCCTTATAAAGAGCGGAAGGGTCAACACCCGCTGCTCTGGCAAGGCTCCTGGTGGCGTTGCGTTTTGCCTCTGCGCCAGATACATTGAACCGGGCAAGGGTTTTTAATTTGTTCTCAATCTGTTCAGGTGTTACTGTAACACCAATGTTTTTTAAAGTGGCCTGTATTTCTGCCACATCGTTGTTTGACATTGTTTCGGATTCTCCTTTCTATTCATGTTACCAGTGCAGTCCTGCATCTCAGGGTAT
>JAUSDC010000174.1 GCA_030650845.1 Candidatus Methanoperedens sp. | reverse complement strand
ATACCGAACCGATCAGCACTTTGATCAGCTGCCCTGCTGCAGTTGCTTTTGTCATGGATTTGATCCTTGGAAGCACTGCCTGTTTCAGGATCTCAGCTTCAACTTCAGTGTCTGAGAAAGCTGCGTTGAGGTTCTTGTATGTCCTCTTTGTGAAACTGCCAGCTACTGTTGCTGAGAGTTCCAGAAGGTCACCCACTTCCACTGCACCATCTACTTTGATATGTGCAGGTCCCGCGATCACGATCGCAAGCTGGTCTGAATAGGATTTTGTCCCATCAAAGTTATCTGCCAGCTTTACCCGGTTTGCATTGAATATGCCCATGAACGCCCCTATCTGTGCATTGGTGGGAGCGGCTGGCATTATTACAGCATGTTTGTTCACTGCGTCCCAGAGTGCAGCCATGCCTGCTTTTATATCCTGGGTCTTATCGATTTTTACTGTTTCTGTATTCATTTTTATTTGTCTCCTTCGATTTTATATTTATCTGACTAATTTTTTAACTTCATTAAAGAAGCTGGATTGCGCTGCATTCGGAGTGGCCTGGGATTCCTTTACCCTTGGTGGTCTTTCAATCTCAGGTCCCTGCGATTCAGCAACCACTGCTGGTGCAGCTTCCTGTGCTGCTGAGGACTGAACCTGCCTTTCGCCCATCATGTTTTTCATCTCGCTCATCATGCCCAACATATCTGACATCATCTTTTTCATGTCAGCGCATTCACCCAGCACTTTTTCAATCGCATCTTGCTTGGGTATGGTCTCTGGCGCTGGAGAGGCAGCTTCAGCCGCAGGTTCAGGCTTAGCAAGTGCAGCCTCAACCACTGGCACTGCTGGTGGAGGCGTTTTCGGCGCTGACTCAGCGGTCTGAATTTTGATCTCTTCTTTCACAGCTTCCGGCGCAACGCCTGCTGTGGGCGCTGATTCTGCAACCGCAGCTGCATCAGGCGCACCATCATGTTTTGTCTTATTTGTCATTTTTTTCATGTCTCCTTCTATTGATTCTAATATTCTCTCGATTTTAGCCAACGGGTCAGCGCCAGCGTGAACAAACACTGCCCTCTGGATCATTAATCCGAAAGCTCTCTGCCAGCATCCATCGCCGTTGCAGATTTTCTTAAAATTGTTAACCATCCCCTCTATACTGACGTCCCGTACCAGGCCGAGCCTGATACGTTTGACCATATCCGGGAACGTGGATGTGTTGTATATCCTGGCTTTTGATTTGAGCAGGTCGTTTTCCATGTAGGTTTGACCGACGCCAACATTGTCTGTGGCATCGGGTTCTTCATCGTGGTTCGGATGCCTGCCCATCGCAAAAATAAGTCCTCCATCAGAATTTAGCTGAACGGTGTTTTTCTGGAGGTCTTCCAGAACGTACTGCCGTCCATTGCCTGTAACATTGGTAGACAGCACCGTGACCTCCATATCAACAAAATCATCGCTAGGTGCGGAAGACTCCACTACCCTATATGATTCTGCGATAAACTTGATTGGGGTATTAAGTTGAGCTTCTCCGACTCCGCCTACAAGCCAGCCTTCACAGAGGAGGCTGTTGTTTTTGGGTTCTATTACGTCCTGCAAAACTATCATACACCCCCGGGTTTATCGACGTGAACGTCCATCTCAATGCCAAGCTCGTTCTGCACGAACTTGCGCAATTCGGGTATCTGGATTACCCTGTTCCCCTCGTTATCCACAATGCCTGCTAACTTCGATAGATACTCAACCCTGGACTCAAGGCTTACCTGAGATAATTGTCCCCACTTTGGCTCAGGAATCTTATCGTATTTTATCCCCTCTTTATCAAAGATGGCTGCAAGAATCTGTTTGATTGGGTTTGTATATACCTTATGCAGCCCACCGATCCTTTTCTTGCTGAATATCTCTGCCTGTATCTTAGCTGTACTTTCAGTAGATCCTGCTGCAACGTGGAAAGAATCCGGGAAAGCCAGCCCAGAATAGACTGACTGGTGAATATAGTCAAGAATGTAACCGACATGCAATGCTTTGTACTGTGTGCCCATTGTCATGATTTCAAGATTGTTCTCGAAAACCTGATCCTGCGCAGCCTCAGGATCAGCAAGGCTCTTTGCAAACTCGTCAATTACTTCCTGGGGCACGCTCGTCCCCTGCCTGCCGAGCAGATAGACATATCTGGGAACGAGATAACGGGTAACGAGATGATCGAGATTTACCTCGATGTTGCCTTTCAGGTCAAGGATCCTCGTGAGCGGCTGGAGCGGGGATGTACCCCATGTGGAGCCTGCAAGTCTGTTCACAGGTATGTGAAGGGTTTGTTCGATCGTGAGCGTGGAATCAAAATCTCCTTCCGTGTACTTCCATCCATCATGCCTTCCAGTATCACTATTCTTTTGAACAGTAATGTATTTCGGGCTCAACTGCTCCAGAAAGTCAAATTCTGACTCTGCAGGGTCAAGTACGGTAAATGAGTTCCCGAACACCATGTTCGCAACAGTAAGCTCCGAGACAAGTGTATCCATCTCATACTCAGAGACCATGTTATTCGCCTGATCTAAGGCATCCCTGTCTGGATGGATGAAAGACAATCCGGACTCAGACATGCTGTCTGCGATGCAGGTGATTATCCCGAACACATGAGAGTCCTTATAGAAAAAGTTCTCAAACTTATCGAAATCCGCCGTAACATCGGAAGATTTTAGCTTCTTTCCCTTACCCATCTTGCTTGCTCCTCTATAGGCTTCGGCTACGATGGATTGAGTTATCTTGAAAAATCTGAGTGGGTTTATGCTGAACATTTTAGTGATTTAAACGGATTTAAATGATAAAATACACCTTTCAACGGTCAGTATTAAATATATCGTTAATATAAAGGATTTTTTCTGTAAATGGGGTATTTTGGAACAATCCAACATATCCAAAAGAGCAGAAACGATCCCTTCCAGCCGCAGATAAGTTCCAGTAATAAGTCCGTTTATATTCTATCAGGTCATCCTTGAGTGCCTCATGATGTGTGGCATTTATCTCTCCTTCTGAGAATGTCCAGCCAGCGTGCCTTCCAGTCTCATTATTACTAGAGAACGACTTAGGACTTAACTGCTATAACCCATCTTTGAGTAAATTTCGCGTGAAAAAATTCCATAATCATTATGCCTGGACCCACCAACCTCAAAAAATAGCTAAAAATCTGTAGGTACACATTCCTTCACATCAAAACCCGGTATTTTGATCTTGAGTTTTC
>JAUSDC010000204.1 GCA_030650845.1 Candidatus Methanoperedens sp. | reverse complement strand
TACTGACATTGCTTTAATTATTGGTCTTTATTTCATGATTACGGGTGGTGGAAAAGGTGAGTTGAGGAAAAATAATGATTCGTAAGTGTACCGCCGATGATTTTGAAAGAATATATGAAATCATCAATAATGCAGCCCAAGCCTACAAGGGACTTATTCCAGTAGAGTACTGGAAAGAGCCATACATGTCGAGAGATGAACTGAGGGGAGAACTGGATGACGATATTGAGATGTGGGGTTATGAGGAATATGGAGAACTGGTCGGAGTAATGGGTATTCAACACAGACAGAACGTGACGCTCATCAGACATGCTTATATCTGCACCACCAAACAGCATCAAGGTATCGGGGGAAAATTACTATCTCATCTGGGGGAACTTACAGTAGAACCAATCCTGATAGCCACATGGTCTAATGCTGTAAGGGCGGTTCAGTTCTATGAAAAACACGGTTTTAGGCTTCTTTCAAGAGAAGAGGGGGATATATTGCAGAGAAAATACTGGTCATCGCCGGAAACGAAGATTAACGCATCTGTGGTTCTTGCGGACGAGAGGTGGTTTGATTTCCAAACTTAAAATTCTTGATGCTCTCATAGCATTCATCGCATAACGCCCATGGGGTTTCGCTCTTATCAACGATGGATTTCCACGAATCAATCATTATTTTCATGATTTCAGCAGGGTTTTCCTCACCCTCCTCTTTGAGCATTTTCTCAGTGGCTTTCAGCATTTGCTCAGGCTTGAATCCATAAAGCACACCCAAGCCCCCTAACTGATCCTCGCAGGCGCAGGCACTGGCAAGACCTCGACCATAACAGCCAAGATCGCATACATGGTCGAAAAGTAAAACATCGACCCCTCCCAAATCCTCGCGCTCACCTTCTCCAAAGAAGCCGCAAAGAACATGCGCGAAAAAGTCGAGAAGCTCCTTCAGGGAAAGGAAGTGATTGTTAAGACTTTCCACTCATTCTGCGCAAGCTTATCAAGGAGCGTTTCCAGAAATTTTTTCGGGAGATTTTTGTAGACAATGCCCTTACAAACCTATATGCAAGTATAAGAAGTAAGGAGTTTATTTGATTATATGCAAAACAGTGATATAGCATCGCGCCACAGAGCGCTTAAGACTGAACTCAAAAGAGTGGTAAATGAGCTGAAGAAGGCGGGAGTCGAGAGGATCATATTATTCGGATCCCTTGCCAAAGATGATATCGGTCTATCAAGCGATATAGACCTGCTCGTAGTGCAGGAAACCAAGAAAAGGTTCATGGAGCGGCTTATCGAACTCTATGAGATCATTAACCCTCGATATGCCCTTGATCTTCTTGTTTATACCCCATCGGAATTCAATGAGATGAAAGAGAATACCATTTTTGTGAAGAAGATACTCAGCGAGGGGAAACTCCTCTATGAAGCGTGAACCTGAAAGCGAAGCAAGGCGGTGGCTCCTCCAGGCAAAGCATGATCTTGATGATGCAAATTTTTCTTTGGAAGGTGAACGATTCAATCTTGCGTGTTTTCTCTCCCAGCAGGCGGCAGAAAAGGCACTGAAAGCATTTCTGATAGCAAATAAAAAGGATCCCTGGGGACATTCTGTGGCTGAGCTGTGCGAGACAGCATCCATGAAAGATAGCGATTTTAGGAACATAAAAAAGCACGCGGCAACGCTTGATATTTATTACATCCCGACGCGTTATCCGAACGGACTTCCAGGCGGGATACCTTCAGAAGCATACCAAAAAGAAGATGCTGATAGGGCGCTCTCGATCTGCAATGAAGTTATTGATATGGTTGAAAAGAAAATCGGAAAGGTAAACATATGAGATGACCTTACTGGCTCAAAGAAAGTCTCCAATTGTGAGCTAGTAATATAATTCATGAGCCAGTATGAATATTTAAAACGGTGGTACCTATTACATTAGATTCGAACCTCCCAACCCTGCGCCAGCTTGAATCCATTAAACACACCCACGGCCCTCAACTCATCCTTGCAGGTGCCGGAACTGGCAAAACCACGACTATAACGGCAAAAATAGCATATATGGTCGAAAAGGAAAACATCGCCCCCTCACAAATCCTTGCACTCACCTTCTCCAAAGAAGCTGCAAGGCACATGCGTGAAAAGGTCGAGAAGCTCCTTCAGGGAAAGGAAATCCACGTAAAAACGTTTCATTCATTCTGTGCTGAACTCATAAAAGACCATGCCGACAAATGCAAAGTTCCTGGCGACTTCAAGATATTTGAAGAGATGGATTCTGCTATTTTCATATTCAGGGAACTCAAAGTCGATGCGTATACAGCCAGCCTGTACGCAAACACTATCGGGAAAGCCAAAGACCTGAATATTTCAATTGATAAATTCAAAGTATTTCTTGAAACTCTTAAAAAACAAGTTCAGGATATCGAAAAAGATGAGAGCAAGTGGAAAGAACTGTATCGCGAATCCAAATTCAGGCTCAATACCTTCCATCTTCAGGAATTCAAAGACAAAGAAGATAAAAAGGCAAAACAGGCAGAAAAGAGAAGATATTCCGAATTCATAGACCTCTATGAAGAATACCTGAAATATTCAAACTTCATATCAGCCTGGGAGAAATATGAAGAAAAGAAATCAGCCATAGGCGCACTGGATTACGGCGACCTGAATAAGATTGCTCTCTGGTATCTCGATGTGTATGGTACGCAGGAATTGAATGACACATTCCGCTATATCATAATTGATGAATTCCAGAATACGAATTACGTTCAGTTCGAGCTGATCAAGAAACTCACGGTTGCCAATAAGAACATAACAGTGGTGGCAGACCCGAACCAGACCATATACGCATTCCGTGGAGCGTACACCAATAATATCGAGGTATTCAAGGAGCAATTCAATCCGGCGATAGTGTCACTGGATGTCAGTTTCAGGTCAACCAACAAGATACTCAGAGTGGCTCATACCCTGATCGAAAAGAACTATGGTGATGATAAAAAGAAAGAATGCCTGCTCATCAAGAATCACAAAGATATTGAAGGGGAAAACGTCAGTATCATTGAAACAGAGGATGATAATGAAGAAGCAAGAGCCATAGTTGAAAAGATCGAGGAATATCTGGCACAGGGATTTCCTCCAAAAGATATCGCTGTATTATACAGGACTCATGCTCAAGGAAGAAAGGTTAGACATGCCCTTGAAAACAGGGGTCTGCCTTTCCGGGTCAAAGACGATACCGATTTCCTGAAGCAGCCTGAGATAAAGACTGCACTTGCTTACCTGTATATCATCAACAATATCTCCCACCCCACAGCCCGCGGTACAGAGGCGTGGTGGAGGATATTCCATTACAATAATGCCCTGAGCCAGGAAGATTCTATCAGGATAGGAGAATACCTCAAGAAGAAATGGGTCACATTCCAGGAAGCCATTTATCACCATATTGAAGAACTTAGACTTTCCAAGAGCGGTCTTGAGACCATAAGCAATGTTAAAGAGAGGATAGATTCGCTTTGCGGTAAGAAGAACCTTGATGTATCAGACCTTATCCTTGAGGTCTATGACCTGTCAGGTCTCTCAAGGCAATTCGCCCATATCGACACGAAGCATAGCAGGGAAGCACTGTTGAACCTCAGGCAGCTTCATGAATTAGCCAGTAATTTTGAGGAATTTCATGGAAAAGACCTCAGTTTGTTCATTGATTATCTTGAGATCCTCGATGAGATGGACGGGAACCCGTCGCCTGCAAGAATAGCGGATGATGATGCCATTAATCTCATGACGATACATTCGGCAAAAGGGCTGGAGTTCAAGGTTGTATTTGTCACAAATCTTGCAAAAGATAAGTTCCCCCTATATCGAGGAGGCGCAGAGCCATTAATCCCGCCTGAATTGATGGAGCAGTACAGGGACATTTTTGAGGATGATACAATCAAAGATACTGAAAAGGCAGTCAGAGAGCGCAAGAAAGAGATTAAAAAGGAAGAGGAAAGGAGGCTTGCTTATGTTGCGCTTACAAGAGCTAAAGAACATCTTTTCCTGACACTGGCAATCAAATACGCAGAGGATGAAAGAGAGCCATCTGAGTTCCTTATGGATATCGGATATGACAACTGGAGAGCTGGGGGAAATCTAAATGTTGGAGACCTCAGCTATTTCCACGATACTGATACAAAAGTCCGGGAAATGGTAAAGGACAGTGCTCTTGAGCGAGAAAAAGCCGTTCGCAAAAGGCTTCTCATCGAGTCGCTTGATTCAAGTGATTTTAATGAAAGTATGAAAAACATGCTGCTGTATCAGGCTTTGAAGGTAGGGGAGACGCCGGATTTCAAGGACGTTTTCAATTCCAACTGGTCTAAAATAGACCCTGCCCAAGACGCTGAGAATATCCTTGGTAAAATCAAAGAAAATACGAATGGGTTGAAATTCAATCCCGCAAGCATGACATTCAGCTATTCCTCAATAAGTTCCTATGAGCGCTGTCCGCGCCAGTATGAACTTGCGGAGCTTCTCAGAATGCCCACGCGAGATTCAGAAGATTCTACTGGAGCCATGCGACGCGGGAATTTTGTTCATAAGGTGCTTGAAAAAGCGGTGAGTAAGAAAATTACCTCAAAGGATCGGCTGTATGAGATAAGAGATACTGTCGCAAAAGAGCCTGAATTCAAGGGTGTTGATATTGAAGCGGCAACCGGAGCACTGGATGTATTCTGGGAGCGTAATAAGGATACAATTGCGAATAACCTGATGGTTGAGCAGCGGTTCATTGTACCGCTTGGTGGGTTTAATTTCAAAGGGTTCATTGACCGGGTGGATCTTATCCCCGGGACAAAGGATGAGGTCGAGATCATCGATTACAAGGCAGGAAAATATGAACCCGGACCTGTTGAACGAGGAAGACAGCTTTTGCTTTATGCCCGCGGGATCGAGCATGTTTATCCAAAATACAAGGTGAAAAGACTTACTCTGGAATTGCTTGCACGTCCCAATCCCAGGACATTTGAACTGACTGGATGCAAGTATGAATGTGCAGGTAGTTCACGGATGGAAGGGCTTGATGGGAATGCTATTGATGATATGATCGAGATTGCGAAGTCGATAGCGCATGATTACGAACATGGGTTTGAGAGGACTAAAGATGAGAAGGCTTGCGAGGATTGTGGGTACAGTTTGTATTGTGGTGAATAATATTTATATTTTTTATTGATCAATTATCAATTATCAATTATTAAATTAAAATGCCTGTCCACATATATTTTTGTCAAATAGAAAAGATTATCATAGCTCTATGTATATTAATTCATAAAAATCAAAAAAGGTGGTATTAACTTGATTGAATACTCATTCCAGCCATAAAACCACTCAAATTTCGATAAATATGACTAATAAATCATCAAACAATAAAATTGAAAAACAATTACATGAAGCCCGCCAAAATTTATTAGATCTTACAATGCGCAACCGCCTTTTGAATTTCAAAACAACAAATGCAAAAACAATAAAAGTCATCGATTGTGTTCCTGCCGATATATATGATATTCTGGTTTTGCAGGAAAAGAAAATGGAATTTTCCGCTGTTTACAAAAGAAAAGTGCCTCAATCTAATGCTGAGGTGGTTATCCGACAAAATAACCGTTTTCTTCAAACATCATTAGAACTTGATGATCTTAAAAAGTATCTTTTCAAAATAAACCATGAAGCGCAATCTGTTCTCGAAGAGCAAGGATACACAGTTCTTTATTTGGCATTAGGTTTTCTTGAGTGGACTGAGAATATAAACACTGAATCCAGACTGGCTCCATTGATCCTTATTCCCGTTGAATTAGAACGTACTAAGATCGATATGTCTTTCAAAGTGGTTTGGACAGGAGAAGACATTTTTACTAATATCTCCCTTCAAGCAAAACTCCTTGAGCAAAACATCTTGCTACCCGAATTTGAAATGCCAGAAATTAAATCTGATATCGATACATATTTCAAACTTGTGGATAAAGCCATATCCAAGAAGACAAAATGGCGGGTTTTGCCGGACATTCATTTAGGATTTTTTAGTTTCATGAAATTCGTAATGTACAAAGATCTTGATTCAAAATCCTGGCCAGACGGAAAATCCCCTGTGACTCATCCTCTGATAAAAGCGATATTTAATCCCTCATCGACTGATCAATCCATCTCTGAATTCTCAGAGAATGATGTTGATGAGAAACTTGATGCTCGGGACCTCTATCATATTATGGATGCAGATCCATCACAAATTGCAGTAATCGAAGACGTTAAAGCAGGAATAAATCTCGTTGTTGAGGGGCCTCCAGGTACAGGTAAGTCTCAAACCATTGCGAATATTATTGCCGAACTTCTAGCAGCGGAAAAAACAGTATTATTTGTTAGTGAAAAAATGGCGGCACTTGAAGTAGTAAAGAGCCGTCTTGATCTGGTGGGTATTGGCGATTTCTGCCTTGAATTGCATAGTCGAAAATCCAATAAGAAAGAAGTTCTTGAAGAACTTAGAAGAACAATAGAGAGATCTCCACCAAAATCGATATCTTTAGATTATAAATTCGATAAGTTGGATTCTTATAAGTCTGAATTAAATGATTATGCCAAAGCATTAAAAGAGCCTTTGGGAGAGATGGGCATTTCTCCATTTAAGTTATTTTGTATAAAGGAGGGAGCATTACGCCATTTTGAAAAGGTCAAGAAAACAATGCCACAAATTAAATTCTCAGATGCGGATAAGTTCGAAAAATCAGAATGGTCTGGTGCAAAATCTAATCTTTCAGATTTCGCAGAAATATTGCCTTCAGTAAAACCAATAGGAAAGAATCCCTGGAATGGATGTGAAACCACAACCGTATTACCATCCATTGGTCATCGTTTAAGACCAAAATTCATCCCTAAATCGCTCTCTATTGACATGAGGATCAAGTGCCTGACTCTGATAAACATTCATTACAGTCTCAAAAGTTCTCTCAACTCCATAGTATCGGAGGATAAGAGTTAGTTGATCACCTGCATTTTCAGTGAAAATTGTACTCCATCTTAGCTGAGTGTACCGAACCATCTTCTCTTTCGGATTATGCTTTCGAACAATATTATATATTCGTCTACTCATAAAAAGTGTTAGAATTGCAATCCAGATATAGGCCTCCACAATCTGTGGATTCTTTGTATTAACAACATCAAGATCATACCTGCTTTTCAGTTCTTTAAATATCAATTCAATATCCCATCTCGCTCCATAGAGTTTGGCTACATCTTCAGGACTTAAATCATCCTTTAAAATATTAGTGAGATAAACATGATACTTTTCCTCATCTTTATTATAAACCGCTACCAATCGGAAGCTTTCAGTATCCATTCTCGTCTTACTTTTTCCATTATAATTCGGTTTCTTGACAGAGATCTCAACTTCAACATCAAGCACTTGTCTCTTTAACTTTGGTAGAATTTCACTGAGATATTTTCCTTTTACATCAATGCTGTTCCCTGGACATGTGTTATACACATCAATGATGAGGGGGTCGGCATTTCCCTTCAATCTGGAGACAAAGTATCCATCATTTTGTTTGATCTTTGCAAAAAGCTGATGTTTATAAAAACCAAGATCAATAAGGAGGATTCTATCTTTTATCCATGGACCTATCCGCAATGTTTTCAATTCATTTGTAGTCTCAGCATAAATTCCGATAGATTTCGGACTATTTGCGACTGCACTTACGAGCATACCAACTTTGACTCCTGCTGCTACTGTTTTGGATCGAGCTGCTGGCCATTTCTTAGCAAGGGATTTGTGCAACCTGATTATTGTACTGTCCTGTATAAACACATCCTTGAATTTAGCAAGTTTTTCACTGAGAACTTTGTTCTGTTCAACTGCAAGTTGTTCAATAGCATGATTGACACATACTTTTAGGAATTCCACAAGTTCAGGTGTAAATCGCATATACCAGCTGCTTTCAGCTATTTCCTTCTTGGATGCTTTCACGTACTTCCGCTTCATATTTGCAAGATTTCGTGGAAGATGAACACCGAAACTGAAGACAAGGGTCCAGAGCATTACGAAGGCTTCTATTTTTCTTTCTCTTTTTATTAACCCAGTTTCCTTTGCTGCATTTCTTATCCATTCTTTGGGGAATAGATTGCAGAGGTCTTTTTCTATAACATCTGGTTCGAATGTTGGCTTTTTTGAATTCGATTTTCTTGTCTTTTTCATGCTCTTAATCCTCTTTCTAATTTTAACACATTAAAATTAGAATTATTAAGTAATATACGCATGCATAGGGTTTAAAGGCTTCGATAGATAACGATTATTTCCATTGGAGAATGGAATTTTTGATAAAAAAACGAAGATTTATAAAAATTAGAAATTATTCATAAAACGATATACATAGAAACGATTACATTCCTTAACCGATGACCAATGTATTACCATCTGATGAACGGGAAATTGAAACACTGATTAATGATTGCAAAAAATTGTTAATTGATCTTGAAATGGCAATAGATAATTTGGTGGAAGCCTGTGAAATGCAACGACCTTCTACTTTTAAAGAACTGATAAATGCCATCTCGGCAGCAAAAGTAATAGCTATATCAAAACCAATTGACCGGGATGTTCTGAGAAATCCAGAATGGAATGAGATAAGTGAAACAACAAAATCACTGATTCAAAAAGTAGAGGAATTCCGAAAACAATTTCTTATGATAAATTCCAATTTCAAAGCACATGCTTTACAAATGGATATGGATTCTCTTCTTAAGGAATATAAAGAACTTTCAGCTAAATTTTTTATTATTAGAATTTTAAGCGGTAGATATCGCCATTTGAAACGCGAGATCGCTGGTATTTACAATAATAACTTGCCTAAAAATTCAGAGGAAATTATCTTTGATCTTACAAAAGTAATAGAATTTAAACAACTCAGGGAAGAAATTCGTAAAGCTGACCAAATTGGCAAATCACTTTTTGGCTCACACTGGCAAGGAGAAGAAAGTGATCCTCAAATAATGTATTCTTTTTCAAATTGGATTGTTTCTTTTAGGCAGCAGTTGTTGAACGAAGTGTTCAATGAAAAAGTCGTAGATAAAATAAGTACTGGTATATCGAAGGAACAAATAGAAATTGCAGCTGATTATGTTGATAAAACCTCTAAGAGTTTTGCCAAAAAGCGTGATCTTTTAGCAGATCGGTTAGGGGTGAATTATTATGCAATTTTCGGTGGAGACTCGGAGGAAGTTTCATTTAAAAATTATTCGACGCGTCTGGATTTATGGAAAGATGGAGTATCTAAACTTCAACGATGGGCACAATTTTCTAAGATACGAAAAACCTGCATCAGTTCGATTGCCAGTCCTATTGTTGAAATAGTGGACTCGGATCTTCTTGAATCAGAAGACATTATTCCTTGCTTTGAGGGAAACTTTGCTGACGATTTGCTAAGATGCGCTTTTGTTGATAGACCTGTATTGACAAATTTTGTAGGTGACCTGCATGAAAAAAAGATCAATAATTTTATGGATCTTGATCGAGAATTAATTACTCAGAATAGACAAAGACTTGCATACCTTCTTTATCAGAACCAGCCGCATCTTACAGGCGGAGTTTCACCAAATTCAGAAGCTGGAATACTTCAGGGAGAATTCAATCGCAAGCGTAGACACATGCCTATTCGAAAATTAATGTCTCATGCTGGCGGATTAATTCAAAAAATTAAACCATGTTTTATGATGAGTCCACTTTCAATAGCCCAGTTCCTTGACCCAAAAACATCTCGTTTCGATGTTATTGTGTTTGATGAAGCAAGCCAAGTCAAACCTGAAGATGCGCTTGGTGCACTCTTGCGTGGTAATCAAGCAGCTGTAATTGGAGATACACGTCAATTGCCTCCAACAAGTTTCTTTGATCATATTATAGAATCTGATGAAAATGAGGATCCAGAAAATATTGCTCCGGTATCAGATATTGAAAGCATTCTTCATTTGTGCAAAATAAGTTTTCCATCTAAAACTTTGCGTTGGCATTATCGTAGCAGACATGAGTCTTTGATTGCCGTGTCTAATCAGGAATTCTATGATAATCGACTTGTCATCTACCCATCGCCAATTAATAATAATGAACATCTGGGTTTAAAATTGATCCATTTACCTAATACCGTTTACGATCGCGGAAAGAGTTCTGTGAACCGAATGGAAGCAAAAATTGTCGCAAAAGCAGCATTAGAACATTATCAAAAAAATCCAGATAAGAGTCTTGGGATCGGGACATTTAATATAAAACAACAACAGGCAATTTTAGAAGAGGTAGAACAGCAAATAAGAGAGCACCCTGAGATGGAGGAGTTCTTCAAGATGAATAAAAATGAGCATTTCTTCGTAAAGAACTTAGAAACGATCCAGGGTGATGAACGTGATGTAATTTTCTTGAGTATAGGGTTTGGATTTGATGAATCCCAGCGATTAACACATAATTTTGGTCCTCTAAACCAGGATGGTGGTGAGAGGCGTTTGAACGTCTTGATATCTCGCGCACGAGAAAGATGTGTTGTTTTTTCAAATTTCAAGGCTGGAGACTTATCAATTGACGCAAATTCATCATTTGGTTTGAGAGCGTTGAAAGTATTTCTTGACTATGCCGAGAATAGAAAATTGCACATTATCGAATCAAAAGGTGAAGATACAGATTCTCCATTTGAAGATAGTATTTATGAGTTCCTTAGAGACCATGGTTGTGATGTTCGAAAACAGGTAGGTTGCGGGGGTTACAGAGTTGATCTGGCAATTGTTTCTGCTAAATTTCCAGGTCGTTATATATTAGGTATTGAATGTGATGGCGCTAAATATCATTCTTCTCCGGTTGCAAGAGATCGAGATAGGCTTCGCCAGCAGATACTGGAAGGATTAGGATGGAATCTTTATCGAATTTGGTCAACTGATTGGTACCGGAATCGTGCAGAGACAAGTCGAAGATTGTTAGAAGCGGTAGAAAATGCCAAAAGGTTGGGAAATATACCTCCAAAGGTTGTTCAGAAGCAAATTCCGCCTGAAAAAGAGATTGAAAATGAAATAAAGCGCAACAAAAATCCTGGGAAAAAAACACAGGAAAATATTCTTGAGGATATTGTTTCTGATTATGAGATCTGCACATCTATTGATATTGCCACACAAGCTACTTTAGATGAAATCCCAATCGATCAACTTGCCAGAGCATTTATTAAAGTCGTAGAAATTGAAGGACCTGTCCATTTTGAAGAAGTTGCCAAAAGAATTAGGTCATGTCAAGGTCTAAAGAGAACAGGCAATAAGATTCACGAGGCCATAAGCAGAGCTGCATCATTTGCAGAGCGTAAGAAAGAGGTTCTTAGACGTGGTGATTTCTATTGGTCGACGAACAATGGTAATACAAGAGTTCGCCGTCGTTCTGGTGATTCATCCCCTAAAATTGAGTTAATATGTGATGAAGAAATTGCAGAGACAATAAAGTTGGTTCTTGGGCATCAGTTCGCCACCATGGAAAATGATTTAATTCTTAAATCATCAAGAGTACTGGGTTTCAAAGCAACAAGTGAAGGCACATCAAAACGAATCAAAAAAGTGATTAAAACACTTGTTGAGCAAAATGAATTAAAGCGTTTATCAAATGATATGATTGACTTGAAATAATATGGAAAAATACAACCACTTATTATCGAAAATAATAGAAAGAAAACCAAATGTGGATAAGTTCATCGAAGTCCTCCACGCCCAAACAACCTGGCTCACCAGCCCAGCAAGCACAAAATACCATCTCAACAAAGAAGGTGGTCTTCTCGAACACAGCATCGGAGTAGCCGAAACCCTCCTTCAACTGCGCGCCGCCCTCACGCCTGAAATAAGCGAAGAGAGCTGTGTGATCGTCGGTCTGTTCCACGATATCGGCAAGGTGGGAATGCCAGGAAAGCCATATTACTTACCGGAAATCAAAGATGGCAAGCCAACTGGAGCTTACACCATAAACCCTGAGATCGTTGCAATGGGTTTGTCGCTGCGCAGCCTGTATCTTGTTTCGCAGTATATCCCGCTTTCAGATGCCGAGGCGCAGGCGATCGCTTACCATGATGGGATGTATGTGCCTGAGGGGCGCTCGGTGGCGCATAAGGAAGAGCCGCTGCTGTTGTTGCTGCACTGGGCTGATATGTGGACAGCGAGTGTGAGGGAAAAGAAATCATAATTTCTTATAGATAATTATTCTCAAATTGTCTATCAGCATCAGTATATCTTTCCTTTTTCGTTCCAGATAATCGTCTGTAACGAAAAAACCATTATAGGAAATCTTGTTCCTTATTATTCGCAGGTCATTGATGAGCGTAATATCATGTACTTTGAATTCCGCATAATTCTTCTCAATGTACTCTATCAACTTTTTATGTGCTCCTTCTCCATGAGTCTTATACCCATCAAGCAGCAGGATTACCGTAATTAGCTCGCGGATGGCTTCGTAATATTCCTTTACTACATGGGAAGTGAATTTCGTTGAATCTATGGTATCTATCATTTCCAATGTGGTCTCCACCATTTTCAAAATGGATTTTGCCTTTTCCCTGTCAGGAGCGGTTTTTATAATGCCTTCTTCCATCAGAACACCTTTAGATATCCTTTCAAGATTACTCCATTTATTATATTGTTTTTCAATTCATTGCTGAGTTCACCAAAGTCTTCACTGAAGAGCAGGCTGATGTTTCTCTTGAGTTTGGTTTCAAAAGCCCTAAGATCCAGTCTTCTTTCCCTGGAGACAAGAAATAGATCGATATCACTTTCCATAATATCTTCTCCTTTTGATGCAGAACCAAATAAAATAATAACATCAGGTAAACATTGGTTTTCCAGATATTCTATCAAACCCGATTCCTTGAGGGAGATCATTGTATCAATTTTTTTAAGGAGCTTGTACTCCATGCTATCAAAATTTGCCTGATAAACAGGATATGTATATAACCTGTGCTTTGTCCTGATAATCAGTCCCTCATCAACCATTTCGTTCAAGTACAGTTTGACAGATGTTGTGGCAAGGGATGCTATTCTGCTAATTTCCCTTAGTTGAAATCCCGCATCTTTCGGCACAGGATTTTCAAAAAAAACTTTAATGACTTTCCATTTGTTATAATTTTGTAACATACGTGATAATATTGTAACAAGTGTATTATAAATGTTTCAATGTATATCCTGCATTCAGATGCAGAGGCGCAGGCGATAGCATATCACGATGGGATGTATGATCTCAGGTTAAACTCCACCAGCGGCGGCGCCTCACCGGGGTCTGGGGTCGCACCCCAGCGCCGTTCAGATTATATTGACCGAAAGTACGCTCTTCTGCGGTTTTGCATATCGTTTTCGGTGGTGCATATTTGTCAGACTCCCCAGCGTGAATAGTCTTCCACCTTCACCCCAGAAACCATCACCGTCTTCATATTTGAAAAATCTACTTTAGTACCCCTTCCTTTTTCAATCTAAAAAAACACTCAGCACACGCTTTCACATCAACAACCGCATCATGAGCCTCCTCAAAATCTTTATCGAATAATGTGAAATATAATTCTGATAATGACGGCCATTTGTAACCATACGACCCAGGGATCCTACAATGATCAGTTGACATTTCCATCGTGCAGATTTTTGGAATTGAAAATAGTCTACTTTCGATCTTTTCTCTTAAAAATTCAGCTCCAACTATATTTACATCAAAAGCCATATTGTGAGCTATCAGGAAACTTGATCGGCTGATCGCGGTTGAAAATTCATTAAGAACTGTATTCAAGGCTACACCTTCATTTTTTGCCATTTCGGTTGAAATTCCATGGATCTTTACCGCACGTTCAGGAATAATGAAGTCCAGGGGTTTAACGATATAATTGGAACTTGAGAGAATATTTCCTGAAATATCACATTGCATCCACGCTATTTGAACCAATCGAGGCCAATTATTTAGATCTGTTACAGGAGCTTTCCAATTTTTGGGTAATCCGGTCGTTTCAGTGTCAAATATTAGGTAAGATATATTAGCCTCAATCATAAAACATCCCTCTCCCCGTATATTGGCTGAATTCCCAGTTCTCTCTTTTCATCCTCGTAAGCACTCCCCTTGCTGCATCCTCTGGCAGCGCAAGTATAAGCGCGCCTATATGCTTGCAGAACTTTCTCTCTCGCTGGGTTCTTCTCCAGTCACCACAATCATGCAACACGAACCGTCTTTCAAGATCTATGTAAACCGAATAACCACGTACATCAGCTATGATCTTATCTGCGCTTATTTCTATCATCTCAATGTCCCTGATCTCCTTTGCCCTGGCAAGCCTTGAAGCATCAATATGTTCCAGGAGCAAAGTCTTTACATCCTCTTTTTCCAGCTCAAGAAAGTCATTAAGTGTCTTCACAATAACTTTTCCTTTCACCTTGCCTTGCCAATAATCTGAAATATGCTGCCTCGCCTCTTTCTGTTCAAGAGTAGCCACTCCCAGCATCTCCAGTACATCTATGCAGTTCTCAGGCGCATAACCGTGGTAATGATTATTGAAGTAGCCATAAACCTCTGCGCTCTGTGACATCTCCTTAACTTTTGGCACCCAGGCTGCAAGTTCATCTTTAGAATAGCGGTAATTATACCACATATTTTTTCCCCTTCCATGCCAGCGCACATATGCGATATCCGAAGTCAGCCTGATCTCAGGCGGAAGCAGCGGCTCATCTACAGCCACAGTTGCAACATTATAGTTGGAAAGCAGATCATGCACTTCCTGGGTGAGCCAGGTCTCATTCCTGTACTCAAGTGCGAATTTTATATCCAGAGGCAGTATTTTCAGGAATGCTTCTATCCTTTCTTTTTTGAATTTCATTCCTGGCGGAAGCTGGATCAGGATGCAGGCAAGCTTTTCTAGTTCCTGCAGCGGTTTCATGAGTTCGCAGAATCTTCGCAGATCATCCTCCACACCTTTTGATCGATCAAGCATTTTTTCATGAGTTATCAGGCGGTTGAGCTTCACTGCAAATTTAAAATCAGAAGGTGTATGCTTTGCCCAGCCAAACACGATTCCAGGCGCTGGATAACTGTAGAAAGTAGAATTGATCTCTGCAGTGTTGAAAATACGTGAATATGCCTTGAGTTTGGACTCATCCGAGTTTTTATAGAATACATCTGCCCAGTCCCGATAATCCCAGCCTGAACATCCAAGGCGAATTGTGCCCATAGCAATTAATTATATCCCTTCAGATTAATACTTATGTCTATGCTTTATATTGGTGCCGGAGGATGGGCATACTTCAAAGTGCCTGGATCGGGTCCCCTCGCTGCATACTCAAAAGCGTTTGATTTTGTGGAAGTAAATTCAACTTTTTATAAGACTCCATCCATGGAGATGGTCTGGTCATGGAGGAAAAGAGTCCCAGACAATTTTATGTTTTCAGTAAGATGCCACAAAGACCTGACGCATAAGTACCTTCTCTCCCCCAGAAAGGAAAGTTATGAAATACTCAATCAGTCGCTATGCATTTGCAGTGAATTAAAGGCTGAGATCCTGCATATCCAGACACCACCAACTTTTGATCCCGATGAAAAATGCAAAAGTATTCAGGATTTGCTATCATCAGTAGATTTTGGCAATGTGAAGCTGGCATGGGAGATACGCGGGAAAGTATCTGATAGAACAGTTGAACTTATGCGCGACATGGGAATGATCCACTGCACTGATATCTCAAGGGAAATTCCTGCTGTGGATTCCGACATAATGTACACCCGCTTATTCGGTCATGGAGAGCATAACCTGTACCAGTTCGATGATGCGGAACTATTGGAGATCAACAGGTGTGTAAAAGAAAGAGGGAAAGGAAATACATACCTCACATTCCACGGAGCAAGGATGTATTCAGATGCTGCACGGCTAAAAGTGTATGAAAAAAGCGGAACGTTCCCGAAGGTCACGAAGGCTACGGGGCTGGCATCATTGAAGATCGTACTTGAGGAGGATACGGTGTTCCCTGCAACCAGGAGCGAACTTATAGAAAAGCAGGGTTGGAAGGTATTCGATCTGACGGAGACTGAACGTGGTCGTGTAAAACTGCTGCTTGAGAACCTGCCCAATGGGAAATATTCAAATGTGGACGAAGTGATAGAGAATTTACAATAGTTTTATAAACCTTATTACACATATTTAACTGTATATCTACATACATGTATAACAACAGCAAAATAAGCGTAAATCTAAGCCCACTGGAACATAAACTGTATTTTGGGTTCTATGAGAAAGAGGTTCTCAGGAATAGCGATGCATATGAGCTCATTCCAAACAAAAAAACCGCAAGACAGATCCTTTTCAGATTGAAAAATAAGGGCTTTATCAGGCAGGTCAGACGCGGTTTGTTTGCCATAGTTCCGGCGCAAATGATCGGAAAAGAATTTTCTATCGACAGGATCCTTGTAGCATCACAGTTAGCCCGACCCTACTTCATCTCGCACCATACCGCACTTGAAATACACGGAGTGGCGCAGTCCTATCATAATATCACATATATTTCAACGAGCAAGATATTAAGACCATTCGAATACCAGGACATTTCCTATAAGATCATAAATACGAAATACACGTTCGGAATTGAGCAGATCCAACGAGGAACTCTCGAAATAAATGTCAGCGACAGGGAAAGAACCGTTCTGGATTGCATCAGGAACATAGAATATGCTGGCGGCATCGAAGAGCTCACAAAAAGCATATCAGCATTTCCCGGTCTCAATTATAAAAAGTTACTGGAATATCTTGACCTTTTCAATGAAAAAAGCCTGTATCACAGGACTGGTTTCATCCTCGATCGCCTGAAAAGTGAATTGAATGTTCCGCAAGATATTCTTGAAAGCATAAGGGAAAATCTCAGCAAGAGAACTTATTATCTGCATCCAGGAACAAAAGGAGTTTATAAAAAAGAATGGAACATTATCGTGCCTGAGAACATAACAGAGATGATGAAAGTTGCTTAAGCCTGACAGGAAATACTTTGAGAGTCTTTCAGGATAGATTCACTTGAAATAAAGAAATTCCTTCTTCCTTTAATGGAGAAAGGAAAAAGAATGGATATGGATGAGATCTCCAAAAAAGTAAATGAATTTGTATCAAGGCTGCTTGAGCTCAATGAAAATGAACAAAAATTCATCGAAAGTTTTTATGAGCAGAAGAATGCAGACCTGGATTTGCTGTTTGAGGAGATGAGATACAATCCAGAGCTGAAAGAGCATCCTATGATCGAGTGGAGATTGAAGAAAATGTAGGTTCACCCCCGTTTTTCTTATCCCTAAAACCATATCAGTCCTCATCAATCAAACACCCAGCCCCCCAAAAGATCCTCGCATGCGCAGGCAAGACAACAAAAAATAAATCAATGACAAAAGAGATATATACTCACATAAACAATAAAAATCCGTGAAAGATTATAGACCACTGGAAACTATGGATTTTAAAGAAATAAAGGTGTTGGAAAAAGCTGAACAACACATCCAAATTGAATATATACGCAATACGGATATGAACAAATTGGTGGCAATGTGGAATATCTTACGCACGACCATACGGTGCATAATGAATAAAAATTTTAATATTTTTACTATATGAGCACACTCATAATTCCATGTTTGATTAGAACGAAATGGGACATTAACTGTCTTCAACGTCTACTTATTAGCGTACAAAACCAATCAAAACAGTTTGATAAAGTTTATGTAATTGAGGACGCCAGTCCTTTTTCCTATACACTACCGTTTAATTTCATAGAGCATATCAAATTATCCCGTAATGGCGGACCGGCAAGGGCTCGGAACATTGGGATAGATAAAGCGCTGGAGCAAAATGCACAATATTTGCTATTCACTGACCACGACTGCATTTTAGACAAACAATGGAATGAACAAATGACATTGTTTCTTTCACAAACTAACTTTGGGGCCGTTGGAGGCATGACCTATTCCTGGGGCAAAACATTATTGGATTACTATCATGATATTAATGGGACTTTAAGCGGCAAGTGGCTATTACCCGAGAAAAAAGAATTGTGGTATATGCCGTCTTTAAATTTTGGGATGAAGGCTGAAGTGGCTAAACAGTTCCGTTTTGATGAGAAGTTCCCAACAGCAGCTGGTGAAGATGTTGATTTATGTTTACGTCTTAGGAGCAAGCATAAAATTGGTTTTTGCGTAAAAGCAAAACTTTGGCATGATTATGGTTATAAAAGCTCCCTGTCGGGTTTTAAGAGATTTGTAAAATTATTTATGAAATATAAGAGTTCAAGTGCAACCTTGTATGAAGGACACACTGTGTTGTTATGGGACTCATCAGAATCAATTTATTCGGGGAACGCTTATGTCACTAATATATAGAAGAAAATCCAATCAGTCAAGCCTCTCTCATTTATTTAATGATTATATGGGGGAAATGGTTCCTTTTTCAAAAAGAATTGAGAAAATATGTTTTTTAATTCAATTGATATTTTTAAAGACTATCGAATGGAGTATTTACAGATGGTACAAGCCCTCAGTCCGAAGATTGTATGGTGTAAAGCCCAAGTTTCCCACCCAAAAATAAAAACCACTGTCAGGCACCCTTATGCCTTCTAGAATTTAGCTGATTTTTGGTCGTAACGGCTTTATTTCAGTAATTTACTCCAATTGACTTCAAATAATTTTTCTCAACTATA
>JAUSDC010000148.1 GCA_030650845.1 Candidatus Methanoperedens sp. | reverse complement strand
ATACTCTTCTGCCTGCCAGCCTATCTTGGCGTAGAACCGGCCACCGGTCACGTTATTCAGGCCATCTGTACCTGCATCGAAATCCTTGGTAAGGTTATCGGTGCCGCCAAGTCCATTCTCAACATACCTATCTTTCTCGCTCGAGACTTTGAACTCAACTGGTCGCATTGTAGCATTGTATAAAAGTTTGTCTGCCAAAATTGATCTGTCGCTGACGTTATCATTTATGGTCATGTTTTCACTCATAAGACCATCTTTGAGGTCATACCAGAACCCAGCGAAGTTATTTCCATTCCAGCTTGCGTTGCATGTAATTAATGCACAGCCGGTTGCGTTCGGTGCGTGATATGGTGAGGCATCATATACTTCACCTCTAATTTCCACGCTTGTTGCTTGTATAGCTGCATTTGCAGGTAATATTACTGCTAACATTAATACTGCTAATGCAACTGCTATTATTTTTTTAGTCATTTATTTCTTTACCTCCATATTTTAATATGGTTTATGTATCTCCTTCGAGATGCCGAATTAACGGCAAAAGAGTGATAGAATTCTTTGACAGAAATCTATTCTGTCGCCTATCAAACCGTCTTTGTATGTTCTACCCTTACAGGCGTTACATAAAAGATGATCTGCATCACCCTCTGTTAATCCCGTCATGGATTAATTACTCAATAGATAAGGCCGGACTTATATCTTTTTTGGTCGCTTTTACTAAAAAACAGGTATGCATGGGTACAATTGCCGATTGAAGGTTCACTTATTGTCGAACTATGAGAAGACTTTTGCTTCAATTCTCGCATCAATCCTTTATCTTCTTTATAACCAACAGTCCGCCAATAATGACGACCACTATCAGTATTATAGCAACTATCCCACGAAGATCAATACCCTTTCCAGAATCGAACCTTACCAATTTATCAGAATCAAGGAACAATCGCTCCTCATGTGTTTTATCAGCACTTACGGCTTTCAGGGTATAGTCCGTATCAAGAGGGAGCCCCGCAAAAATAAGCTCCGAGCCCGACGTTTCTGATACTTTCTGACCGTTGTTCCATAATGAGACACTGTATTCTTTATCTGCTTTTACAAATATCGACGCATAGTTTTTTACATTTATGTTTTTTCCATCAGCATACGCAAGGCTGTCTGGAAGATCAAGCACGCTCATTAGCGTTGGTGCGATGTCACTCTGGTTGAATTTACCTTGGATAGTTCCTGAAACTATATTGGATGCCTTGATAACAAGCGGGATCCTCAGGCTTTCCTGCATTTTAGCGTAATTTCCAGATGCGTGCCCACCTCTCCGGGCGTTTTTCGCAGAAAAGGACATGCCGTGGTCTGCCGTAAAAAACAAAGCGAAATTATTCTCATTTGCAGTAGTATATAAGGGATACATATCCCTGTCAAGATCTTCGATCAGCCTGTAGTAATCATCTTCCCCGAGATTATGACCACCGCTATCTATTGCACCCACATTCACGGTAAGAAGAAATCTCTGTGTTGGATGATTCTTTTCCATGTACCCTGCCAGAGCGTTTGCCGCATCAATACCCCATTTGTTGTAAGCAGAATATTTCTCAATACCCTTCTTTTTTTCGAGATATTCAGGCAGTTTCACCTTCCAGTCATGCATTAATTCGAAAACGCCGGACGGGGCTTTATTTGCCTGTATGGATATCAACGGTTCATCAATAGAATTATTCTGTGCGAACAAAATAATATCCTGCTCATCTCGAAGTGTCTGAAAATCTCCCTTTTCCATAACAGCCAGGTTTACAAAACCATACCTGCGCGTTATATCATATATGGTCGCATCAGGGTAGCCAACGATCTCTTCATTCGCCTCTGAAAAACCTGTAAAAATGACAGAGTGGGCTTGACCAGTCGATGGTATCGGGGTCTTGATATCTATGATCCGTGCTCCGAAAGTCAGATTCCGGGTAAACGCTTTTGAAATAATACTGCCATCCATCCCATGCGGAGTATATTCCGGATAATAATACGATGACCCAAGCCCGTCCACAATAAATAGAATGGCGCTATCGGGTCTCTGGATATCATTTATCTTTATTTCAGAAGCGTCTGCGGCAGTGATTGAAAAAGCCAAATAGACTACAGAGATAAGGAAAAAAAAATTCATCGGGGTCCTCATGATCCCGGCTGAAAGCAGACATATCACTTAAAACTTTCCAATTTTTTCGATAGCTTCTCTTTTAAGAGCCTGCTTATCTCCTGACCGCTTACTTTCCCCCGGAGTTCTTTCATTACAATTCCCATCAATGGACCAATAGAATCCATTCTCTTTTCTTTGATGAAATCCATCCTTGAATTGATTATTTTATCTATGGCAGCCTCAAGTTCCCCGGTCTCCACACCTCCTATCCCGAGTGTTCCAACTGCTTTTTCCACGGTCAATTCAGGCTTACCTGCTATCAATTTTAGCACTTCACCCACCGCTTCGTTCGGGATCTTTCCATCTGCATGTAACCTGAAAAGCTCTATGAGGTGAACTTCTGTTATATAATTGACATTCACCTCTTCTTTTTCAAGTTCGTATAGAACCGTCTCAAGCGTCCGTACGACTACGTTCACATTTGCATTCGGTACCTCCTGCAATATGCTTTCAAAAAGAACAAAGTTCCCTGAACGCGCTATTTGGCCCGCAAGTTCCTCGTTCAACCTGAACTGCTTCATGTACCTTCCTATGCGTTCCTCAATAAGTTCGGGTAATTGTATTCCATTAATGCGATCCTGTGTTATTTCAACTGGAGGCACATCTGTCTCAGGATACATGCGCGCTGCCCCGGGAAGAGGTCTCATATAAGCAGAGTTACCGTCAGGAAGCGCACGCCTTGTCTCTTCCGGGACTATTTCAAAAGCCTCTCTTGCTCGAATAATTACAGCTTCCATAGCCCCCTGTGCTTTTTCTTTAGTATCAGCGACAATTACCACGCAATCATTTTCGTTTGCCTCAACTGCGTTTCGAAGAGCTTTTACTTCCTCATCTGTTATTCCGTAATTTGGCAGTTCATCTGTATGGAATATTCCCCCAACACCTGATTTCTTAGCGCGGTCAGAGAACTCGGTCCCAAGGCGCCTGCCGGGCTGGAGTTCGCTTCCCACAATCCCTGCAAATCCGGGTAAATTAACGGCATATACCACACCGCCTTTCAATGCTTTCAGGATCACTTTTGAGGTGGTTCCGGCAAAAACAGATGTAACATCAATTATTTTATCAGACACTGCTGCCTTCCTTTTTTTTAGCTCCCTTTTTATCTCAAGAAGAGCCACCTGCCTTGTCACTTCCCGCTCCACGATCATCTCTATAAGGTCAAGCTCCTGCACTCCTTTTACTTCGACGCGCGCACCTTCGGCGATGGAAATATTGATATCCTGTCGTATAGTGCCAAGCCCGCGCTTTACTTTCCCGGTGGAGCGAAGGAACATGCCAAGCTTTTCTGCAACTTCCCTTGCATGAGCTGGAGAAACGATATCAGGAGCAGTTCCGATCTCAACAAGAGGAATGCCGAGGCGATCAAGAGAATATATTACAGAGTCTCCGCGGTCTTCCACCTTTTGTGCAGCCTCTTCCTCAAGGCACAACACATCAATTCCTACTCGACCCGATGACGTTTCTAAGTATCCAGCAGTGGCTACGAGTCCTGTTCTCTGGAAACCGGATGTATTGGACCCATCGATGACGATTTTGCGCATAGTATAGAGTTCATCCACGATGTTCATATTGAGCATTCGGGCTATTATGAGCGAACATTCGACAGCTTCCTGATTCAACTCGCGCGGCGGCTCTTCATCGTTCTCTACTAGGCATGTTGTATCGTATGCTTTGTATATGAATTTCTTTGTTAGTTTCATTTCCTCAAGAGCAGCCCTGTCTACAACACCCATCTCGCTCTGCGTGGGGCGAAGATACCTGAAAAATTCAAAATTTGATTCTTTTGTGTCACGAAGAATAGTTGGACACCCGCAAAAGAGCTTTTCTTTTGTGTCAAGCTGCTGGTGTATTTCGAGCCCCGATTTAAGACCGAGAGCCCTGTAGTCGTGACTCATGGGTTTTCCTGATATGTTACTTCCTATAAAATGATTGTTATTGTTGTATTGCTATTTCCAGAACTGCCACCATTTCTTTTTATCGATCTCTTCCTTGGAGGGCATGAGCGCCATAAGAACAGGATCGAGCTTTCCAAACTCTAACTGCAAAAAACCAACCTGATTCTCAAGGGCTTTGATCCATTTGTCTTTTACTTCGATCAGATCAGTTAATCTGCGGATATCATTTTCCCGATCTTTAAGCAAAAGTTCAACCTGATTAGCTGCTTCTGCGTTACGATGTATTACATCATTTAGTTTTTGTATTTCATCTGAATGACGCTGTAGCTCCTCCGTATTACATTGAGTTACTGGATTGAAATACGCCCGTAATGCAGCCACCACGATATCTGTCTGAGTGAGTTCTTCAGTTTTTCGATTATCTATTTCGATCCAGACATCTTCTGGTAATCTAACATTTAGTTGTTTGGTAGTCATTCAAGTGTCACACGATGTATTTCGATTGTATTTCAGTTGTCATTCATTGTCACACAAATATAATAAATGTATCCTTGATATTAATGCATCACCATAAGAGAATTTCAAAAAATTAGAAGAGATTGATATCATGTTAGCCCCATAACTGCCACCATTTATGAGGTTTGGGTTTTAAAAGCTGGTTCAATAATTTCTGGTATTCATACTGCAGTGAATTTAGCTGGTTTTGCATATCTTTTATTTTATCATCCTTCATGGACTTTATTAAGGCATCCTTATAAGCTATTTCACCTCTCAGTTTTTCAAACTCATTAATGAGATTTGATATTTGATTGTTTAAGTTGTGATCTTCATGTTCATTAAATAGTTCATCCACACGTCTTTTTTTAGTACAGAACACAAGTGATAATTTGATGTCATTTATATTGATCAAACGAGAAAGTACCTCTTTATTTAATTGTGATTTTGCTTCAAAATAAAATTGTTCAAGGTCTGGAACGGTCATTTCCTTATGTTCCAATTTGATCAATTGCGGCGAGCTCTCTGATTCCACTTTCTTAAGCAATTCTTCGTCTATCTTGAACCTGATAGTCTTCATTTTAACGGGGTCCTTTTTCAAAATATTTATTAACTCTATATATATAATACTTTGGCTCTTATATTACTAAAACCTTTCGAATCCTCACACTAATATACCCCGCCCCCCATCATAACCCCTCATGCCACCAATCTTCGAAATAACCCACAAGGACATCTGCGGAAGGATCGGGCGCCTCAAAACCCAACACGGGATCGTCGAGACCCCGACCATAATGCCTGTGGTCAATCCCAATATCCAGACTATTAAACCTTCAGAGCTTCGCAAGTTCGGTGCCGAGATCATAATTACGAATTCTTATATTATTTATCGCAAACCTGAACTAAGGGAACGCGCTCTCAAAGAAGGGCTTCACTCGCTCATAGGTTTTGACGGCCCAATAATGACCGACTCGGGCTCTTATCAGTTATCTGTTTACGGCGAAGTGGAAGTGAATAACAAACAGATAGTGGAGTTCCAGCAGGAGATAGGCTCTGATATCGGAGTGCCTCTTGATATCCCCACACCACCTGATGTTTCGTGGGAAAGAGCTGTATCCGAACTTGATATCACTATTCAAAGAGAAAGAGAAGCCATCGGATTTAAAAAGGACATGCTCCTTGCAGCACCTGTACAGGGCTCCTCGTTTCCTGATTTAAGAGAAAGAGCAGGACGAGAGTTGAGTTGTTGCGATTTTGACGTATTCCCGCTCGGTGCGGTTGTGCCTCTTATGGAATCCTACCGATATGCTGACCTTGTGGATGTGATCGTGGCATCGAAAAAAGGTCTCTCACCTGCTGCGCCAGTCCATCTTTTCGGTGCAGGTCATCCCATGATGTTCGCTCTTGCTGTGGCGCTTGGTTGTGATCTTTTCGATTCAGCATCGTATGCGCTTTACGCAAAAGAAGGAAGATACATGACAGTGCGCGGGACGTATCATCTTGATGATCTTCAATATTTGCCATGTTCATGCCCGGTCTGCTCTTCAATTGGTGCTGATGAACTGAAAAAGAGTGAGAAAAGGGAAGAACTGCTGGCGAGCCACAATTTATATGCCACTTTTGCCGAGATGCGTGAAGTGAAGCAGGCTATAAAAGAAGGAAGTCTCTGGGAACTTGTAGAACAAAGGTGCAGGGTACATCCAAGACTGCTTGACGGGCTAAAGCGCGCACTTTTCCATTCTGAGTGGATAGAGAAGTTCCAACCAGCATCAAGAGCGACGTTTTTCTATTCTGGCCCGGAATCAGCACTCAGACCTGAAGTCGTAAGATTCAGGAAGAGGCTCGGAAATTTCAGGCTTGATGGCAGGGTTCTGATAAGAACAAAACGTCATGAGAATGAAGATGATTTCGACCTTGTGCTTGAGTTTAAAGCGCCATTTGGCGCTTATCCAATGGAGCTTAAAGAGACGTACCCTTTCAATGCTGAAGTCACTGCAGAAATGGATCATGCGTCTCTGACCATTGCTCTGAAGAATACGCTTATGTTGATTGAATTGAATCCAGAGGTTGAGTTCACATTCGTTTCCAATATAGAGCATCCAATGATGAATGAAATTGCGCAGAAGGCTAAATTGGCAAGACCGATTTGAAACATGTATAAATAACCAGTGCTACAATCAATAATAGACGTGATCAATCAGATATCAGTCTATCAATAGACTGCCGGGGCGCAAGCCTGATGCCTGCGCCCTTATGTTTTTCCTCTCATTCTTTTGATCCGTGGCTCATGTTTAAATAAATCTCTCACCTAATAGCACTTCGAATCAACAATATCTGCGTTCATCCGCGTTCATCTGCGGTTTATAAAAATTCTAAAATATCATGACCAAAATCTTCGAAATAACCCATCGCGACGGCGCCGCAAGGATCGGCAAACTTAATCTGGACAGGGAACTTTCAACCCCTACCATTATCCAGATACATGAGAAGGATTCCCCAATAATTGACTCTGGCTCTCTGTGGCAAAATGCCGGGATACCGGAAGGCATCTCCAAAAAAATCGTCATCGCTCCTCATAAATCCCTGCCCCTGCATACTGAGGAGGATATCATAGACCAGATGCAGGAATCCTTCGACACCGGAGCCTTGCTTTCACAAATTAAAGCAATTTCAGATTATTCAGGCATAGTAATCCACCCCTTTTACCAGAAATCCATCGACGCAGACATGTATGTTCTTGGCGCAGCAAAACAGCTTGAGAACCATGCCAGAGACTTCGTAAATTCCATCATCCGGCTCAAGGAGAATACTCGCGCCGACTCACTTCTGTATGTGCCAGCCCTTGCTACGCCTGAGAACCTCTCAATGCTTGTTTACATGGGCGTAGATATCGTGGATGAAATCCTTCCGACGATCAAGGGATGTCAGGATATCTATCTTACGAATTCAGGCGAATACCATCTCGATAAAATGTATGAATTCCCCTGCTCCTGCAATGTATGTTCCTGTAATACACCGCAGGAACTTATCAAACTCTCAAAAAAAGAGCGTGCAGAGATACTATCTAAGCATAACATATTGAAACTTGGCGAGGAGTTGCGTAATGTTCGCGAACACATCAGGTCGGGTCATCTTCGTGAGTACATAGAACGCCAGTGCAGGGCTCGTCCCTGGCTCACAGCGGCGCTTCGGCTCATCGACGCTGAAGGCACATTCCTTGAGAAAAGGACTCCGCTTTTCAGGTCAAGTACGCTGTACGCTAACACCACCGAATCCATGAACAGGGTGGAGATAAGGCGGTTCGCACAGCGCGTACTGGAACGATACACTCCGCCTGACCTGGATACACTTGTGTTACTTCCTTGCTCTGCAAAAAAACCGTACTCTATTTCAACGTCACACCAGAAATTCATCAATGCCCTCGGAAAATACCGGAGATATGTGCACGAGGTCATCATCACTTCCCCCATGGGCATTGTCCCGCGCGAACTTGAATTGATGTATCCTGCAGCGCATTACGATACACCGGTGACGGGATACTGGGACAAAGAAGAAAGAGCATGGGTCAGCGGCTGTCTGCGGTCGTATCTCCAGAAAAACAGCTACAAGAATATTGTCGCACACGTTCACGGCGCATACAGGGAAATATGCGAGAACGTAGCAATGGACCTTGGGCTTAACTTTGTCTACACAGCCGATGAAGGTGTGACTTCGCGCTCATCGCTGGCAAAACTTGAACAGGCTGTCTCAGGTTTTGAGAATACTAAAAAACGGTCAGGTGAAGAGGCGAAACTTGACCTCATGCGAGCTGCGGCTGATTATCAGTTCGGGCGCGGTTCAGGCGATCTTCTAGTATCAGGTGCTGTTGTAAAAGCCCCATTCCCGAAATTCCAGTTGTTTTCAGGAAAACAGCTTGCAACATTGATACCTCAATATGGTACTATCGCGCTCACAGTTGAAGGGGGACTTCGTCTTGCTGATATGCCCAACTACAGAGTGAAGATAGGTGATTTCTTGCCTCACAGCAGCATCCTTGCTCCCGGCGTGTTAGAAGCGGACCCGCAGATACGCCCGGGTGAGGAGGTGCTCGTGGAAGGCGAGAAGTTTTTCGGTGTGGGTCGAGCACAGATGAGCGGATGGGAGATGAAGCAATGCGGAAAGGGTATTGCAGTTGAGCTTCGCCATTCAAAGACCATTGACTGAAATCAATATATAGTCATGTCGCCAATAATGATTTGGGTATGGAATGAAACTCTCATGCGCTTCTTTGTTCCTGTGGGAATATACTGTATATGATATAGTGGAAATACTGCTTGATGCCGGAATAAAAAGGGTTGAATTATGGGCTGAGACTCCCGATTTCTGGAAGAACAGGAATGATGCGATAACTCTTGCCGCACTTGAGGAAACGATCTCCATTATGCCAGAAGGCTGCACTCTTCATGCACCAGTTCTTGATCTAAATCCTGCTTCGATCAACGATAATGTGCATGAGGTCACAATAAGAGAAACATTGTGGTCTCTTGATCTTGCTAAAAATATTGGGGCAAGAGCAGTCACTATTCATCCGGGCAGGAGAACAGTTCACCGTGCTCCAACGAATGAGGACTGGGGAAAATTCCTGGAATATCTGAAAGTCTGCAAAGAAAAAGCAGACCGACTCAACCTATGTCTCTCACTTGAGAACAGCATGCCTGGAGTGCAAACCATGTGTTCGACACCAGATGAAATGAAAAGCGTTCTTACAAAATTCCCTGGACTTTTTTTCACTTTTGACGTTGTGCATGCGTTCATTCAATCCCCTCAGATCGCTATGTCTTTTATCAATGAACTCAGCGATAAAATGATCAATGTGCATGTCGGCTCTCCACATAACGGAAAACCGCATTATCCATCGCACCGCAAGAAGAAGATGGGTGCGATATTGCGGGCGCTTAAGGATTCTGGATACGAAGGCGACCTGACCATTGAAATAGATGACCAGAGATATTCAAGACCCTTATCGAGAGAAGATAAAGTAATAGAATTACGTGAAGAGAGAGAATACCTGGAAGAGATATTCGATCAAGATCGTGAGAAATAATACTCATCACCTTGAGAAATAACACTAATCATTTTTTCTTGGGCAGCCTAACATGCATTGTTGTCCCAACACCCACTTTGCTCTCCACCCAGATCTCACCCTTATGGGCATCAATTATATTCTTGCATATGTAGAGCCCAAGACCCGTTCCCCCGTATTTCCTCGTGATAGAAGCATCTGCCTGGAAAAACCTCTGGAAAAGGGAAATTATAACGTTCTCTGGCATTCCTACCCCGGTATCACTCACAGTAATATGTACCATATCCACTTTCTCCTCGTCATCACGGGCTTTAACAGTGATCTTTCCCCCAGGCGGAGTGAATTTAATGGCATTGTCCATAAGGTTGATGAGCACCTCTGTTAGCCGGTCCCTATCTCCCATTACTATCAGTTCGGAGGGTGAGTCTTTTATCAGAGTGAGCTCCTTTTTCTCTGCCTGAACTTTCATATCATTCATAGAGGAAGTAATTATTTCTTCTATGGACTGCGGCTTCGGTATCATCCTGATCTCAGGTTTACCCATCTGCTGTATGCTCAGGAACAGGAGGCTGTCAATCAAACGAGTCAGTCTTTCAGTGTTTCTTATTATGGCCTCCAGCGGCTTCTTTTGGGGCAGCGGTATTGTCCCGAGTTTTTCATCATAAAGGAGTTCGCTGTACCCGCGGATGGACACAAGCGGAGTCTTGAGTTCATGAGAAACGTTTGACAGAAACTCACTCTTCATCCTGTCCAGTGACTTAAGTTCATCGTATGCTTTCTGCAGGTTCTCATAAGAGGCTCTTGATTCCCGGTACAGTCTTGCATTTTCAACAGCCACACCTATCTGGTTTCCTATGGATGCCAGGACATCTATCTCTTCCTTTGCGAATATCCTGTGCGTGCGACTTGAAATAATTATAGCTCCCAAAACCTTTCCTTTAGCGAGAAGGGGCATGCCTGCAAGCGAAGTCACATTATCTTTTTTCATAAGCTCAACCAGTTCAGTTACTGGATAGTTCTCTATATCCATCGTGACAGGTGTGCCTGTCCTGACTGCAATACCAGATACGCCTTGCCCCACCTTCAGCTCTGCAGCCTTTTTTGATAGCTCATCTGATATCCCGAGATGAGTTTTGAGTTTTAATGTTTCTCCATCCTCTCCAAGTAAATATATCCATCCTGCATCTGACGACGTTACCTGTATGGTTTTTGCTATTGCTTCTTTTAACAGCTCATCAAGGTCAAGTGACTGGCTCACTACCCTGTCTATTTCAAATAGTATCTCAAGGGTCTGGTCGTGGTGCTTAAGTTGGGTGAAAAGATTGGCATTTTCAATAGCTATTGCCACCTGGTTGGCTATCGTCTGGCAGATATTGATCTCTTCGACACTAAAATTCTTTATTTCACCGATGCTGCTCAACTGCATAATACCGAGGGGCTTATCTCCCAGCACAAGCGGTATAACAAGAATAGACCTGATGTTAATCCTGTCAAAAGTTTCCTTCTCATTCGGGGACAGCTCAACCTTTGTTGTATCTTCAATCAGCACATAATGCTTTCCCTGATATGCTTCATTCATGGTTGGGCATTCTTTCAGAAATACGTGTTCTCCAAGTGATTGTTCCATGTTGAACAGTGGACTGTACTCTGAAGTCACTGTTCCGTAATCCTTTCCTTCATCAACAAGAATAATAGAGCAATATGAGACATTAACTATTTTTACCGCTTCCCTTACCGCTGTTTCAAGTACATTATTCAGGTCAAGTCCCGTTGATATGCTCTGGTTCGTCTTTATGAGCGCCTCAAGTTCAATATTTTTCGTGTTAAGCGTGAGTGTCCTTTCTTTCACCTTCAAATCCAGTCCTTCATACAACTCCTTCAATTTTTTTACCATTATATTAAAGGAATGCGCAAGTTCACCGATCTCGTCTGCGCTCTCAGGTTCTATCCTGACTGTAAGGTAACCTTTTGCCACTTTTTTCGAGGCGTCCGAGAGCCTTATGAGAGGATCTGTGATTTTCCTGCTGATAAGGAACGCCAGGGATGAGATCACAATGAAATAAAATATTCCAAGAGCTATTGTCCGATTTTTAAAATCTGTCACAGGTATCAGCGCTTCGGAAGAATCTATCTTTACCACAACACCCCAGTTAATTATGGGATTATACGTATACGCTGCAAAAACATCTTTTCCCCGGTAATCAAGCCCACGAAGCGTACCCTTCTCCCCTTTTACTGCATGAAGCGCAGGCGTTGCAATGTATGAATCAATTGGGAACCGCATGCTCAAGGCTGGGCTTGCATTATGGCGCAAAGGATTCAAAAAGACAACCTCGTTTCCCTGTCTCCTGACAAGGAGCGATTCCCCCGTTTCCCCCATGCCAGTATAATCACTGGTAACGTCGTATATGAGCCGCGGATATATCGTGAAAGTTACAACCCCTTTGAATTCACGAGTGCTTCTATTATAGACTGGAGATGAAATTATAAATCCCGTCCTGTTATCGTAATATTCTAAATCCCCAAGATACAGTTTTTCTTTTGCTTTCCTGAAAAGCTCCTTTTCAGAAAAATTTGAGTTGATAAGAATTCGGTCAGTGGAAGCTACTACTATTCCATCCCGGTCAAGGGCAGTTATTTCTAAAAATACGGGAATCTCTTTTTTAACTCTTTCAATATTGAAATTGAGGTTGCTTGTATTGCTGGACCCTATTTCCTGCATGAAGTTAGAAGTAGCGATCTCATTAGCCTGTTCAATCCTGAAATTAATGACGGTTGATATATGAGTGTTCTTTGCTTCAGCCAGAGCGCTCAGGTCATCCAAAATCTTTTTTTCAAGAGCTTCTTCTTCAGCAGAATAATTGATGTAGCTAATTAAAGCATATGGCAACAGGGAGATCAGAATCAGAGATATTATTAGTTTCTGACTTATACTCAGGCTTCTCACATTTTTACCAGCTTTTTGACCCTTTCGACCAGGTCTTTTCTTCCGAAAGGTTTGGTGATATAGTCATCGGCTTTAAGCACATGCAGACCCAGCATCTTGTCGATATCCTGGTCCCTTACTGTAAGCATTGCTACTGGCAGATTTTCATAATTCTCTCTGACCTTTTTGAATACTTCCCACCCGTCCATCTCAGGCATCATTACGTCAAGAAGAATTGCGTCTGGCAATGTGTCTTCGAGTTTCTTAAGGCATTCCTCCCCACTGTATGCGGTTATCACCTCAAACCCCTCTGTTTCAAGTACAAGTTTTACAAGATCTACTGTATCTGGTTCATCATCAACAACCATTATTCTTTTACTCATTTGATCCCTCCCTCTTATCTTTTTTATTCCAGAGCTCATCTTTTAACCACCACCAGTATTTATAAGATGCAGCAACAGCGAGCACATTTCCAATTATTAGAAGAATCAGAAGCATATCATCAGAACCTTTTTCAGCTGAATATTGATACCAGCCATATAAAGCAGCAACTACCAGAACTAAAATAGAAATATAGTAAAGCCAATAATACCCTGGCAGATGCAATCCTTCTCCCATCCTTGCTGAAAGGTGCGCAAGAACAACATAAAGGATTATGAAGCCCGATATGCCCAGAAGGAAAAGTCCATATCCAGGTATCATTTTTCCCTCCCTGTCATGACCTGGTCCAATCTCAGGCTTGAGCCCACAAGCAGAATACCCCCCAGAGCAAAAAACAGTAGGTTCTGGGTGAAAAATTGATCCCAATAACCAAGAGAAGATGTAACTAACAATAAAAATGATACGATGAAAAAGTATGGATATGTCTTTCTCTTAAAACTGCGCTGATAAAATACCGCTATGCTGTAAGGAATAACAAACATCAGAGCCATTGAGATTATCCATAATATAACCAGGAGTGAATTCATGGCTTTCTTCCACCGAACATTTCCTTGAATACATCTGATGGTGGTCGTGTTGCTATTCCTGCCATCACGTTCTCATATCCTTTCATGGCTACCTTTACTTCTATCCCTTTGCCTGTTATTTCGAATTCCCTTATCTCTTTATCATGGTCCGAGCCACGGCACTTTAGAATGCTCAGGGCTTTTCTCATATGTCCTTCAACTTCCACTTGCCGCAGTAATACAACTGTATCAACACTGCCTGAAAGTGTCTCCAGGGTTAACTTTATATTGCCGAAAAGTTCAGGGAGTTCGCTTGTCAAAAGTGTAGTAACGTCTTTGGACGAGAAGTAATCGATGAGTGAATGGACATAATCCCGTCTCTTTATCACATCAGGGATGGGTGTTACCAGGTCTTCAATGCCATCAAAAAAGACCCTTCTGATATTATTTTTCTCCAGGATCTCCTTTATGACCATGGCATGCTCATCCGCGTGGAAAAGCACTGGAGAGGAGAACATGAATTTGACCAGACCTTTTTTCTCAAGCTCTTCAAAATCCCATCCGAACGTCTTTGCATTCCTTTTCAATTTCGAAGGCCATTCTTCAAGTGAAATTATTAAGCCCGATTCTCCTTTTGTCGCGCCTTCGTATATGAAGTTAAGACCGAAAATGGTCTTGCCCGTGCCGGGTCCGCCATAGAACAGGAGCACGTCATCCTTTAATAGTCCTCCTTTGAGCATCCTGTCCAGACCTTCCACACCTGTGCTTATCCTGTTGGTTGGGGCAGTTTCTTTCGGTTCGAACACAGGGAGCAGCCTGGGGAATACAGTGATCCCGTCGCTGCTTATTTTATATGTGTGCCTGCCTGAAATATACTTTCTGCCACGCATCTTTATTATGCTCAGATAGCGTTCGCTTTTCTCACCCACGGTCTCTTCAGTGATGTACAGGATGCCGTCCACAAGGTAGGAAAGTGGGCTCTGTTTCAGGCTTTCCAGGGAGAACTCACCAGTGAGAATAACGAGCAGGTTCCAGCTTTTCATCCTGGTGAGGAACTCAAAGAGAAAAAGACGCCTTTCGAGTTCATTGGGTTTTGACTCCGCTATGACCGTCACTGGATCTATGACAATAATAGCAGGCTTGTACATCCTGATCTTTTCTTCGATGAACTGTATTATCTCAGTAGCTCCTGCGGATAGCAGGTCTTTCTCGATATTGAACAAACGTAACTTTTTCTTTTCAATTAATGAGTAATCAAAAAAGGAATAGCTTGAAATGAAGCTTTCCATCATGGCAACAGGTTCTGAGATCGCTGAAATGAAAAGACAGTTCTCACCTTCTCTTGCAGCGTTGACGAGAGACTGCATAACAAACGTGGTCTTGCCCGCTCCTGCTGTTCCTGCCACTAACACAGTGGAGGGATGATTGAACCCGCCGTTGAGAACTGAATCCAGCCCTTTTATTCCTGAAGGTACTATCTTCATGTGACCACCTGATAAATGATATCTGATGTTTTCCCCTCAGCGCGTTTTTCAGCATTATTTAGCTGAAGAGCCAGCTTATTTTGCATAAGCCTCATGATATTGTTTGAACACATTCTATATATAGCTTAGTCTTAGTGTCCACTGATATGAATAAAATAAACAACGAACTGGTACGAACTCCATACGAACTCACGCTACCGGAGTTCGTTTCAGTTAGTTTAGTTCGTTGCTCTGTTGACATTAACATTAGGCTATGGCAGTGATAAGCTGTTTTTCAATACCATCTACGTCGATAACTTCGATATGGCTAAATCCCGCATCATTAAGCCATTCCCTGTACTGCACCTCAGTCCATGTACCGCCGCTTACCGTGTTTGCAAGCATATTCACAGCGAACATCGAAGCTAAAGGGCTTCTTCCGCGAACAAAATCCTCGATAGCGACGATCCCGCCAATTTTCACAAGTTTCCCGAGGCGAATTAAGAGCTTCCGGTTCTCATCCTCTGAATAAATATGCGTAATATTACCCATGAAAACTATATCGAATGAATGTTCTTTAAATTCCTTAACGAATTCATCCTTTGAGAAATCCCCTTTCTTAAGTGTCAGACCTTTGATCCCAGAAAGCCTGAATTCCTTACTAACATGATCTATGGTTTCAGGCATATCAAAAAGCACAACTTTTAGACCTCTTTTCACAAAAGCTCTTGAGTATTTGCCCGGACCGCCACCCAGGTCAATAACATTCCCTGCGTCCTTTTTTCGTTTCAGGCACTCATCAACCACCTTCTCCACAATAGCATCTGGCCTGGAAGCCATGGCATTCATGAACACTCCTATGTTCTCAGGCTTTTTTCTTCCCGGTTTTTCTCCCTTTATTATCAGAGGAAGCTCAAGCCACGCTTTAATCTTATTCATGAAATGCGGGAGATATCCGCCCACATATTCATCGCCTCCTTTGATGAACAGAGGGCGCGCCCTCTGTGCAATAATGTACTTATCCTTTTTCTTTTCGACATACCCCATTTCGCACAGAGCCTCAAGGACGATATACATGGCACGCTTATCTGCGTTGAGCTCATGCGTAAGTGTGTCTATATCCTTTTCCTCGATGAGTGCCGAAAATATGCCTGTTTTCAGGGCAGAACCAATAAGTACGAGCTTATTTGCATCATCTATCGCCCTGTCAAAATCAAGTTCTTCTTTAGAGGACATAATACTATCCCAAAATGATCGACAAGATGATTAAGATTGTGAAAATAGTGCTCTTAATTCCCCTATCTCTTCCTTTGATCTACTTATGTATTCATGGAACTGATTCCAATGAATAATAGCGATATCAAATATATCTTTATTAAAAGGTAATGAGAACTCTTCGTGTACCCATATTTTAGTATGGCCCTTTCTTTGAAACACTTCC
>JAUSDC010000141.1 GCA_030650845.1 Candidatus Methanoperedens sp. | reverse complement strand
ATGGATGAATTCAGCGGCGTGCGAAGTTCATGGCTCATGTTTGCAAGAAACTCTGATTTTGCTTGATCTGCTGCTGCAAGTCGAAGGTTTTCAACGTTTATTTGTTCAGCTCGTTTACGCTCGGTCATATCCCTGAAAATTCCCAGTAATACTCTTTTGCCTTCGAAATCTATAAGACTCCCAGTTATATCTACGGGAACGGTCTTACCATCTTTTCTCAGAATCTGTGCATCAATTAAACAGCCTGAAACGTTCTTGATTATTTCTTTAAAAGCACCAAAAGTTCGTTCAAACTCTTTTTCTGGATGAATTTGAGTAATGTTCATATTCGAAAGTTCCTGTTTCTTATAGCCCAGAAGTTGTTCCGCCTTTTTATTGGCTTCCAGCAAATTTCCTTTTTCATCAGCAATCAATATTGCATCGCTGGCATTATCAATCAGTGTACGATATTTTTCTTCAGACTGTGCCAAGATATCCTGTGATCGCTTACGCTCAGTGATATCCCAGAAAACCCCGTACATCGCCAGTTTGCCCATATAAGTAAGGGGAATTGATGTAACCTCCACATCAACAGAATTGCCATCAAGTCTCAGGAACTTTTCTTCTAATGGCGGCGCTACTTTCCCTTCCTCTTGCATACGAATGCGGTTTTTTGCGATTTTATGATAGTCAGGATGTACAATTTGAAGCAGCTTTTTTCCAACGAGTTCGTCAGGGTTTTCCGCACCCAAAATTTTCGCACCAGCCAAATTCATATACACCAATTTGCCTTCGCTGTGGATAGCGATCCCATACGGAGAGAACTCCACGAGGCGGCGGTATCGCTCCTCGCTCTCACGCAGCGCTATCTCACCCAGACTTCGCACTTCTATCTCAGCCCTGAGGGACTCTGTCCTCTCGTCCACATTTTTCTCAAGCTGTTCATTCAATGCACTCAATTCATCCTGCGCCCTATGCAGTTCTAAATTTTTCTGGACTGCGGTTTCGTATGTGAAAAGAAGAAGGTTGAGGATCTGCTGGCGTGCAGAAGTGATATAATATTTCTGATCTCCAAAGAATATCTCGATACCCATCTGTGTTTTATCACTTTCATATAGCATCCTGTTCGCAAGTACATACTGTATTCTTGAGAGGAGATACTTTTCATCATATGGCTTTATGACGAAGTTATCTGCCCCGCATTCCAGACCTTTAAGAACATCCGTCGGGTCTGAGAGTGCTGTCAAAAGAATAACCGGAATATCCTTGAGGTTCTCATTATCCTTGATACTGCGGCAGAGTTGATACCCGTCCATCTCAGGCATGACGATATCGCTGATGACCATTATCGGTTTATGCTTATTCAGCAGATTAAAGGCTTCCCTGCCATTACATGCTACTGAAACGAGATAATTTTGTTTTTCAAGCAAGAATTTCAGCATCTCTGCCTGCGTTGGACTATCCTCCACAATTAATATTTCTTGTTCGCTACTATTATTTTCTATTTCCATAAATTAACCACCTATCTCTTTTTTGCTTTTATCCAACCTCAGGCGGCAGCGTAAAGATAAACGCGGTTCCCTCGCCTTATTTGCTCTCAACCCATATCCTGCCTCCGTGCAGTTCCATTCTTCACCACCATTTCTATAGCATTCGAGATGCTCTGGACATCTTCTCCCAAGAAAAAGTCTGCAGGTTTCTTTGTAGATATTTCTTTATCGCTATAGCCTGTAACAGCGCTGAGTGATTTGTTCCACCTCAAAAATCTGCCATTTAAGTCAAATACATAAAATACGTCTTGCAGTGAATTTAATGCAGCTTCAGTGAACGCTTTTTCTTCTCTAAGTGCATCCTCTACCCGCATGCGCTCAGTTATATCTCGATGAATTGCCGCCATTCAATCCTTCAATCAATTATTATTGTAATTATATCATTATTATAGTATTTATTATATATACTTTGCTTAAAAAAATCAAGAAGTATCTACCTGAGCAATCTGCTCATTAATCATTTTGGTTACTATCGAGATCCAAAAAATTGACTGCAAAGCTTTAGCAAACTTTATAAAAAAGTTTGTTATAAAGTTTGCTTTTTTTATACGTATATTCTATATAGTGATTTTATAACAAAATATTTTAGAATGTATAAAAACGCTACTGCCTATTTTATTTATAATAAAAAATTTAATATAGTAATTTGTTGATAGCAGTTGATTTTATAAAATGGAATTATTATGAAGATTTAGAAATTTGGGTGTTTGTATGATAAAAATTTATGATTTTATGTTATGATGAATTTATTGGGACTATACGGCGTGCGTGTGGGGCGTGCGGGCGGGTTGGAGAGAGAGAGAAGTCGGAAAGTATTATAAGAGCTAAGTGAAAGTATTGCTGATGAAAGACCTTCTCTCCTGGGACCAGACCCTTTTCAAAGACAGCGAGCTTTTCGAACTTGACCACGTACCCGAGCATTTCCTGCACAGGGATGCGCAGCTACAGTCGCTTCTTTTCAGTGTCCGTCCTGCTTTGAGCGGGGGAAGACCTCTCAACTGCCTGTGTGCAGGACCTCCTGGTACTGGAAAGACCACGGCTGTAATAAAAGCATTCGAAGAGATCGAGAAGCACACCAACAAGGTAATCCCGGTTATTGTGAACTGCCAGGCTTACTCCACAAGGTATACGGTTTTTTCACAGATATTCCATAAACTCATCGGGTACGCTCCTCCCACATCTGGTGCATCATTCAATAAGGTATTTGGGGAAGTTGCAAAATACCTTGTAGAGAATGAGAGGGTGCTTCTTGTTGCGCTTGATGATATGAACTACCTTTTCTACGAGAATGAGGTCAATGAGGTGCTTTACTCCCTGTTGAGGGCACATGAAACACATCCTGGTGCACGTGTTGGGGTCATTGCAATAATTAGCGATACCGGCGTGCCTCACATTCTTGATCCGAAAGTGGAATCCGTTTTCTTGCCTGAAGAGATAAATTTTCCGAAGTATACTATCGGAGAGGTAAAGGATATCCTTTCAAACCGTGCAAAGCTTGGGTTCTTTCCAGGCGTAATAGATGAAACCGTTCTGGATAGGATCACTGAGCATACGTTCGCTCTTGGTGACCTTCGCGTCGGGATAGACCTTCTTAAGCGCGCCGGACTAAATGCGGAACGCTGCGCCAGCAGGACGATAGCGCTTGAGGATGTGGATAAGGCTTATGAAAGCTCGCGCCTTGTGCATTTGTCGTACATAATGCGGGCGCTAAAAGATGATGAGAAGGCGCTTCTTGGTCTGATAGCAGACTTGCCAAAAACAAATTCCGGGGACCTCTATGAGAAATTCTATTCACAGACGAAGCTGGGGTACACGCGGTTCTATGAACTGCTGAACAAACTTGCATCTGTCAGGCTTATTGATGCGGATTTTACAGGAAAGGGCTTGCGCGGGAGAAGCAGGGTGGTGACGCTGAGGTATAAGGCGGATGAGATAAGAACGAGGTTGTAAATATTTCATTATGTAATTCGTGGAAATAATTACCATATTTTCCCTGTAATGGTTTACACGATTTACATAAGAATGCGCCGGTCGGGAATCGAACCCGAGTTTAAGCGTTGGCAACGCTCAGTGATAGCCGCTACACTACCGGCGCGAACCGGGTGTCCTTTTGGGGCATTCCCTAAATACGCTAATCCGTATTAATAGTTTTTCTAATCTAGTTGTTATAAGCCAAATTGCGCCCTTAAATAATTATACAGGATAATATATATCGCAAGCAGCAAAAGGGTATAGAGAAGGCTTTCCTTCCATTTATTATTCCACGATGCTCCAAAAAAGAGCCCAATAATGAAACCAATCGCATGGGATATATAAGCCACATTTCCTGCTTCTCCTGTCTGGATGGAAACGATGTTGAATATGAAAAATACGATTATGAGAGGTCCTGTCGGGGACAGGAACTTTATTTCCCACTTCGGGCGGCGGATGAGAAGCAATGCAGCCATGACAGAGAATATTGCGGCTGACGCCCCTACCATTTGTGCACCTGGATAGAACGGTATGCTCAGGATAAAAGAAAGCAATCCTCCGGCAAAGAAAACATATGCTGTGCGTTTATCGCCTACTTCATCCTCAAGTCCCTTCCCGAAAACATACAGGAACAGCATGTTCCCGACAAGATGGATCGGGTTTGCATGGACAAATATTCCAGTCAGCAATGTATAAAAACCTCCATGCATCAGGGCATATGCGCTAAAGGCGAGGTTGTTCGGCGTTAACCAGGCATAGAAGCTGAAAGCCGCACTGAGAAGTATCAGGAGATTAGTTATCATTGCTTGCTTACGAGTTCTCTTGTATGATTTGCGATCTCATCAGGATCCATGCGTCGCCCTGCCACACCGCTGTCCATTGCAGCCTTTGCCACTGCTTTTGCAACTTCTGGGGCCACATCCGGATTAAAAATGCTGGGTATGAACAGATCCTGTGTGGGTTCCTGTACAAGCGATGCCAGGGCATTGGCAGCAGCCAATTTCATCTCCTCATTGATATCCCCTGCCCATGTATCCAGCGCGCCCCTGAATATTCCTGGAAATCCCAGTGAGTTGTTTATCTGATTCAGGCAATCCGAGCGCCCGGTTCCTACAATGCACGCTCCTGCTTTTCTGGCTTTCTCAGGCATTATCTCTGGAGTTGGGTTTGCCAGTGCGAACACGATTGCGTCATCTGCCATGGAGCGCACCATTTTCTCTGAGACTATCCCACCTACTGACAATCCGATAAAAACATCCGCACCTTTCATTGCATCAGCCAGTGTGCCTGAGATGCGTTTCTTGTTCGTGTGTTCTGCAAGTTCTTTCTTGTACGGGTTCATTCCTTCCCTGCCCTTATAAATTATGCCAGCTCTGTCTGTTACAATCACATCACCGGCTCCTCTATCAAGGAGCAGTTTTGCAGTTGCTGTGCCGGCAGCGCCAGCTCCGCTGATGACGACCTTTATTTCACTGAATTTTTTTCCCACGACTTTCAGGGCATTGATGAGCCCGGAAAGTGCAACAGTGGCGGCGCCATGCTGGTCGTCATGGAAAACAGGGATGTCAAGCAATTTTTTAAGCCGTTCCTCGATCTCAAAGCAGCGCGGAGCGCCAATATCCTCGAGATTGATACCTCCGAAGGAAGGAGATATGCACTTTACTGTGTTCACCAGTTCGTCAATATCCCGCGTATCAACGCAGATCGGAAAGGCATCCACTCCACCGAATAACTTGAAGATCAGGGCTTTTCCTTCCATGACAGGCATTGCTGCATGAGCCCCTATGTCGCCAAGACCAAGCACGCTTGTTCCATCGCTCACCACAGCTACGAAGTTGCCTTTTGAAGTATAACGGTATATATCCCCTCTGTTTTTCTGAATTCGAAGGCATGGTTCAGCCACGCCCGGCGTGTAAGCAAGGCTCATGTCCTCATTTGTCTTTACACTGACCTTGCTTCTTATTTCGATCTTTCCCTGATGCGATTCATGAAACTTCAATGACCGTTCATAAACTGATCCTTTCATCGTTTACCTCCCATTGCTATTTCTACTGCTTTTTTATGTAACTGCGCAGCTTTATGTATTCCGCCTTTTGTGCCCCTTACTGCCCTGCATGGGTACTGCTGGACAAGAAGCCCGGCATAAGCTGGCGCATCCTCTATGCTTTTTCCAATAAGTCCTTTTGCCATATGCTGCGTGCTCCCGCATGGGGCTCCGCGTATCATATCAACCTTTGATACAATGCCGTTTCTAACAGTTATATTGACTTCTGGCTTTCCAAAGCAGGATGCAAACCTGTCCACGACATCGTTCCCGCATTCCCCTATTTCACAGCAGATCTCATGTACTTCGATATGAATATTGTATTTTTCTGACAGTTCATCAAGTTTTTCGCGTCCTCCTGCTCGTGACATGCCGCCTGCTATGATGACCGCCCGTGCGCCGTTCTCTGCTGCAAGGCTTATTATTTCAGGCGTGAGATCTGGATGGAGCGTGTATGCAATGATAAGGTCGCTTGAGAATACTTTTTTATCGAGGTTAAGGGACACGATGAAATCTCGCGGATCTTCGATGAAATCAGGCAGGGACTCAGGGAGTTCTATGGAAGATACGCTAAAATCAGAATTTCTTTCTATGTTCTCGATTAGGCGGCGCCCGTATTTTCCTTTGGTGACAACCCCGATAGATATCATTGATTTATTATTGTCGCTTTTCAAATATTAACTCCATGGTAGATAGGCTTAAATAGCTTCCAGATGAAACTTTGATTTAGAGAAAGTAGTTTAATATGAATAGAAATCCGATCTTGAAAATTATCGTCATTTTAATGCTTATTGCATTGTTCACTGGAAGTGCACAGGCATGGCCATCTTTAAACTTGTTTGGGGCAGACGATAATAGTGCATCAGAGAAATTGAACGAAATAAACTTAAAGAAAGAATTATTTTCTGAAAACTTACGAGTGATGAAGTTCATAAATTCGAATATGTATGATCATGGTGTAGATACCGTGGAGATCTCCATAAGAAATAAAAATAAGATTCTTGAGACTTATTATATTGTCCGGGGTAAAAAGGGCAGCACAGCTTCCATAGTACAAAGTCTTCCAGATGATACTGGAATTTTATGGAAATTCAATCCTACAATTGACCAGGCGTTAGATGGTCTAAACCAGGCATCAAATGGTCTTTATATACTCGAGCAAAAAAAGAAATCAAGGTTAGAAGTGTTTTCTGCTGTAACTAGAGCACTTTATTTGTATTTTACGGTTGATAATGAGAATGTTCCCCCCTTGAACGAGCTCATAACAAAGTCCAATTGCAGCAAATGTAAAAAGGCATTGAGTTGGGCGGGGTTCTTGTAGATAACGGTAAGGACAAAACAAAACCTAAATAAAGGTTTTTACATTATACATGAATATTATGAGCAGCGTACTACTATCATCACATTCCCTCGAAGGAAAAACCATCATCCTTGGGATCACAGGCAGCATCGCAGCCGTAAGATGCGTTGAGCTTGCGCGTGAACTCATGCGGCACGGCGCGAATGTTCATGCTGTGATGACAAAAGAGGCACAGAAGATAATTCATCCAGAGGCGATGAAATATGCTACGGGAAACTGTGTGGTCACAGAAATAACAGGCGCGGTTGAGCATGTGGGATTCTGCGGCATCGGAGGGGGGGCTTCGATACTTCTTATAGCACCGTGTACCGCGAACACCATCGGGAAAATAGCTCACGGTATCGACGATACAACGGTCACGACCTTTGCCACCACGGCTTTTGGCTCAGGCATCCCGATAATGATCGTTCCTGCGATGCATGAGTCCATGTACAACCATCCCATCGTTATCGAGAACATTGGAAAACTTACTGGACTCGGGGTGGAGTTCATCAATCCTGTAATGGAAGAAGGCGCGGCTAAAATTGCCTCCACTGATGAGGTCGTACTTCGTATCGAAAAGGCGCTGTGCAAGAAAACGCTTGCAGGAAAGCGTATTATCATTACAGGGGGCGCAACAGCTGAAGCTATCGACCCGATAAGGATGATCACGAATCGTGCTTCAGGGAAGACAGGGGTGGAACTGGCGCTTGAAGCGTTCAGGAGAGGCGCGGAAGTCACACTTGTTCATAGGGGCTGCATAGGGATTCAGGGGATATGCGAATTCAATATTGAGAGCGCGGCCGATATGACCGAAACTGTGCTTGATGAACTGGGCAAAGGCTATGATCTTCTTATCAGCGCGGCTGCGATCTCGGATTTTACAGTCAAACTTTCAAAAGAAAAGATAAAGTCTGGAAAAGAGGTCGTTATGAAGCTGAAACCTGCACCAAAACTAATAAAAGAAGCGCGCAGGAAATATCCAGACCTGAAGATAATCGGTTTCAAGGCTGAGACCGGGATTAGCGAGGATGAATTGATAAAACTGGCACGAAGTTCAATGGAAACATTATCATTGAGCATGGTGGTCGCCAATGATGTTTCTTCAGGCGGGATGGGAACAGAGGATAATGAGGTATATCTCATAGATAGCGGTATAAGGCGTGTTAGCGGCTCAAAGCGTGAGATAGCGGCAAGTATCATGGATAAGGTAGAGGCGCTCATTTAGGATGAAAATAATTACAATTGAGCCATGCTTTACGAAAGGGGAGGAAGACTTGTTCAGCGGTGAGGCAGAACTTGGAAGTGTGAAAATCACACCGCATGCTGTGGAGGAGCTTAAGAAGCACTTTGACGGTGTACAGGTCACTCCAGATAATGAGATGATGGTGCTGACTAATAATCCGGTGGAGAAGATAATTGTTTTCAACACCGGGCGCGCGATAATAAGGAGGATCGCGGGGAAAGAGACTGCGCTTAGCAGGTTCAGGATGCTGGAGAAGGTGCTGGGGGAAGGTATTTAAAAAAATCCCACAGGATTATAGATCCGAATATAGGGGGAGTATAAACAAATTTTAAATGCTCCGATGGGGAGCTGATATACAAGTTTAATTCGCTTTTTTTCGAGGCAATTCGCCCGCTATCACTTTTGCCTCAGAGGGCATAAATGTGTATTTTGAATTAATAAGAGATAAACTTATCGCTATGCTCCTAAGCGAACATTATCTTGTTATCCCGCTCATACACGCCAAAATCGACTTTGATCTCTTCGATGAGGTCGTAGGCTAAGGAATCAGTGAGCTTACATCTGTGAGTGAGACACTCCATCAGGTTTTGTCTATCGACAGGCCGGGATGAGAGCTTCTGATATAGATACTCTTTGATCCTATCGAATTTGTCTCTCTTTGTCCATACGTTTTTAATTCCACAGTGGATTTCAGAGCAATTTATCTTTACCCCGCTTGGGAATTCAAACGTTTTTCCTTTATATATGGCCCTGGTTTCTAATAACAAGTCTGTACGGCAAGCAGGGCATGTTGTGCTTTCTATCATCTATTCAGTCTCCATTTTTGTTTTTGTTATTTTAACGCCACCAAGTTCGTACTCTGCTGCCAAGCGATGGACTGCTACTTTCAGCAGATATGATACTGAATCAAAGTCTCCAGTATCCATCAAAATATTGATCTTTTTCCTTGTATAGTTATCTAGCCAGAGTTGCGCTCTGTTTCCTTTGACATATCTTTCCAGGTCTTGATCATCATCCAATTTCTTCACCTTCTAAGAGTAAACTATGTAGTGTGTTATGTAGAAAATCTATTTAAATGTATGTGTTAGTAGTGCATTACATCGTACACAACAACAAAAAGTGAAACAATATGCAGCAAATGAGCATCACAAAAAATCTAACAGCCAGATCGACATACATACACATACCGAAATGGATTGACAATGAATTAGGACTTAAAAAAGGTGAAAAAGTCTGGATAAAACTTGAAGAAAAGAGCATTATCATCCAGAGGGAAAAACCGCCAACAAATTCAGAGCAGGGGGGAGGGAAACATGAAAATGCCTAAACTCAAGTCCAGTACCATAGATCAGGTTAAGAAACTCTATGTAAAGCATAGAGAGGTTATCGATTATAATGCTGTTGCAGGGAACAAACTCGACAAGGGGATCGCCTTAACAATTAAGCAGATCGTGGGAGAAGACTTTATAAAATCCTGTACAGATATTGAATAATGGAATGCCGCACATAGAAATGGAGAAAAGACATGGGCTGGAGTAACTTCATAATAATTCCCTCTTTGAATATTGCAATAGAGGTCAGCAGGGATTTGCATGATCTGGAAGATTATGAGGAAAAAGCGTTTGATTATCTCACCTCTGAAGAGTTTGATGAGGGGATAGATATTGAAAACAGGACAATCAGGGATTTAACCGTTCGCGATCTTGCAACTCTTTTTACGGCATATGACAATACGAATTCTCTCAAAGGTCTGGATTATAATAAATTACTCGTGGTCTGGTTAAAAAGCAGGGGAATAGATTACGAAATAAAATCTGAGTATGATATTGACAAAGAAAAACTCGAAAAAGAGGGGTATAAAATAATATGGCGATAACATTCACGGATGAAGACCTGGTGTATCTTGATAAAGAGCATGACAATCAACTACGTTCTATAAGACCGGAAATAGATACCTTGAAAGCAAAAGGTGATGCAGCATTTTGTAAAAAATGTGGTCACATAATGCAAGGTTTTGCAGTCGGAAATGCAAAGCTTCTTCAGTGTGGTTTCTGTGGGAATCGAATCGCTGAAATGATGAAGAGCGATTAGAGGTCTTCGCAACGTATCGCAAATTCATAAGAGGCTAATACCTTAAATCACTTCCTCCGATATCACCAGTCAAACGCGGGGCACACCCAACCGCAGCAGAGCTGCGGAGTATAGCGATTAAGAATAAAGTCGTCCTCGAAATACTAATACTGTTGCTATTCATGCAATATGGCGGACATAATATCGGTCTATAAGCAGTCTGAGCAATTACCATAGGAATGGAGATGGAGGATTGGGATAAATGAGTATTTTTCAGAGAAGGATAAGACATGTCTTCCAAGCCTCAAGAGCCTCTTCCCGAAAAATTATTGTCAAATATCTATGAGCTTTTTATATTACGGTGTTATTGCGTCAACAAATCTTGTCATGATTAACAATTGCGATAACTATTTAATCATTATCAACATAATTAATAATGAAGTATTCGATTTTCATCCTTATCTGCATTTAGAAAAACAGGAAGCATGTGATGGTGATAATTCAATTACTGGTAATATGACATTGTCACATGACAGAGGGGCGTAGAAAAAGAATGAGAAGTGAGTGGTATGACAAAGAAACAAAATCTGGCGATATGGAATGAAGTAAATGAGATTGAACTTGAAAGAGCAGTGCAACAGTATAAATGCCCGACATGCAAGCATGCGATATCGATAAAAAGGGCAGAATTCATTAAAGGGATTGCCATGACATCATGCGGTGATTGCGGCAGTAATGGTGTTGCCATAGATGATGTTATGTCGTATGGGTAAAAAGAAAATGCGTCATTTATGTTGTCTCTGATGATGAACAGGTTCAGGTTCATCTTTGCAAACACATAAATGAACAGGACACTGACACCACCCCGCCCAATGTTATTTATTCATTTTCTCAACTTCAGATAATATTTTTTCTGCAAAGCAATTTCATCCAATATAGAATGGAGTAATTTGGATTTCTCATTAATTTCTAACCCCTTAGAATCATTTCTTGCATTAGCTAATGACTCTTTTAATTCATCAATCTCTAAAACGGTAGCAGCAATGCAGTAGTATCTTTTTGAACGTCCTTCATTAAATTCCTCATTTTTCTGGCGCTCCATCGGGACGGACGCAGTATTTTATCCCTTAGCGGATGGCGCTGGTAAGTGCCATCAATTTTGTTACCGAAAACCTTTTATATCATCATAATCATGATAATTATTATGTAGATTTACATTATCATGTATTTCTATAATACATATATTTGTCGAGGAAAAAATAATGTTGGAGAACTCTGAAGAAAGAGTAAAATTGTTAAGAAAAGGTTTTACACAAAAACAAATAGAGCAACTGTATCTTGAAGAAAACAATTTCAAAATTGTTAATTCTCATGTCGTTATTGAGCTGGTTGAAATCGATGAAAGACAAAATAAGAAGAATTGGGTGAGTTGCGAAGCGGTAGTTGAATATGCACTATCTTAAAAATAGATGTTTAAGTAAATTATAATGAAATGTCCGAAGGGGATAAAAAATGGAGATTGAAATATCTGTGCCTGACATGATTACTTTGAAAGGTGATTCGTCAGAAAGGTCAATAAGATTGGAGAATTGCCATAACCAAGATGATGTAATGGATTATCTTAAAATCTGTTTGTCATTATATTCCGTGAATTATCCAGATAGAACCGTAGTAGAATCTGAATCAGCCGTTCCCATTTTGAACCTGAATCGTTGCTTTTCATAATACGGTTAGAACTCCCTGAATAGTTCAGGATTATCGAAGAACTGCTTGAAATAATAGGCGCCGCTGAGCTTGAAGGAATTGGGGAAATAATAAACCAATTTATTTCTACTGCAATTTATAAAATAAATAAGATAAATTTAGATAATATATATGTAACGAGTTAAACTTTTATACTTTATTAGTATATTATTATATCCATTCTTTAAAGGAATGAAACGAAGGAGAAATAAAAAATGATGACAAAGATTGTTCATGTCCAATCGGTATTGCCATATGAAATTTCAATGGCATTAAAGGCAAAAACTGGAGAATCCTCAGTTAAAGAAGCTATTTCAAAGGCTATTTACCATTTTATAAAATGCCAAAATTCAGATGAAGATAAAAGGAAGAATACTTAGAAAAACTATTTTCGTTTATATTCCTTCTTTTTACTTCTACAGCTTTTGCATCTTTTAGGAGCATCGTATCCTTTCTCTTCAAAGAATTGTTGCTCGCTTTCTGTGAAAATGAAATCTTTGTGACAATCAATGCATTTTATCTTTTTATCTTTCATACTTAATCCTCCATGCCATAGGTATTGATAGGAACAATCACATAAATAACTCTTTCAATTCCTGTGTGAGATAGCAGTTGATGAGGCGGAGGCAGGATTGAGCGGTTGAAAAAATTGGGGGAATAATTTATATTTAAAGATGTTAGGCTCACTGTGGTTCTGTGAAATTATTTTACAAGAACAAAAGCACAAAGTTTAATAATATGCCATCCCTTTAATTTGATGGGGAGGAAATATGAATGGACGAAAAGCCATATTGTGTAAAATATGTGCAAAACAGATAAAGGGGGAATACATAGTCCATGAAAAAAATGGCATGGAGGAGGATTACCATCCACAATGTGCCAGGGATATAAAACTGGAATTGCCAATAACAATAATGTTTATAGGAGAAGTTAATCCTCTGGATTAGGGTTCTTATGAATTTATAATTAGGGTCTTTTTAATTTTATTTCAGCAAAAAATGTTGTACTCCCTTCTTTAAGTGAAGGAACTATATGGGATTTCGATTAACCCTAATTTCTTTAGGAATGAGCAGGACTGTGGCAATGACGCTGGCTTATATGCAAAACGCGAATTCTGCTACATCGTTAGACCTCGAAAGGTCAGCGAGGTTACGCCAGCCCGAAGTAAGCATTGTAATGAGGCTGTTAAAGGAACGAGATTGGATAAATGAGCGGGAGGAGAAGAAGCCAGGTAAGGGGAGACCAAATAAGATATACTCGCTCAAAATCGGTTTTAATGAGATAATCGCTCAGCTTGAAAAACAACAGAGAAAAGCGGTTGATGAGGCACAGGCAAAGATTGAGCGGTTGAGGGAATTGGGGAAATAATAAACCCCTTTATTTCTACTGCAATTTATAAAATAAATAAGATACATTTAGATAATTCCTTTTGCTACCATAGTAGCTCACCAGTAGTAACCTTATTTAAAATTAGAGCAAATACAAGCCCCGCAACAGACGATCTCACATACCGAAACCCTTTCATAATGTATAGCCCTCTTCTTGAAGCATCTTTATCGTAAAGTCCTTATATGACAACCACTTTGTTTGGTCGAACTCAGGTGCTTCTATATAGTCAATTCCTTCCTCGATTGCTTCTTCTTTCGCGCTCATGAGTTGCTGCATATATTCGTCGATTGTTCCTCTCGCTCGTAAAAGGTATATCCTTGGTTTCCTTTTCTGTTGTGGCCTCAGAATCCGGCTATACGCTTGGATTTGTCGTGAGGGTGTCCATGAAGTGTCTGCAATTATGACTACGTTTGCTTCAGGGATATTCAAACCTGTATCTCCGCAAGCCGTAGTAGCTAGTAGGACGTGAATACCATTATTTTTGAAGTCGTTTAGAGATATATTCCGTTTCCTTATCCCCTGTGACCCGATGAATACATGTGACTTAATCCCTTTCTGTTTGAGTTCTTGATGCATCAGTCGCTGGAAATCTGGGCGTTCTGAGAAGACGATTACCTTTTCTCCTTTGTTCATTGCTTCTTTTATCAGCTCTATTGTCCTCTGTTGTTTTGTTGTCATTCCTCCTGGCCACGCGCAATGTGTGTTATTTGTTTTTTGTGACTGTGGTATTGTACTTGCGAACTGTAGTTGTGTGAGGTGTGCCAGGACTACCATCTGGTCTATCTTGTGCCCCCCTTCAGTCTTATACTCTAACCTCAACTGTTCTTTGAACCATGCAGCGAACTCATCAAGCCAATGCTTATAATGCGTTACTTGTTGTGGATCCATGCTGATCAGTTCTGTTGATATCTCTGGTTTTGGGATTGATATTGATGGTGCAACTTCTGGCTCTTCTCTCTGTCTTCTTATTATCTTCGGAGACATCATCTTCCACCATTTCTCCATGTCTTTGATTTTAGGCATTTCTCTCGATTTCATTCCTTTATCTAATGTTTGACTGAACTGTTCAGTTACCCATTCGATGGAAATGAAATCTTCTTTGAACTGCCGGGTGCCTGTGGTATAGCCGCTTGTGTAACCGCGATCGTTTGTCTGCTCAATCGGATTGTGGTAGCCGTAAGGATTTAGCTCTGTGCCGTCCCCCCAGCCGAAGACCAGAAGGCTGAAGATATTGCGCGGGTAGTTGGCTATCGGCGTACCGGTGCTGAGAAGCTTATATCTGGCTTTCAGCATCCTGACAGCCTTTGCCTGCTCGCTGTCCTTTGCTTTTATTTTATGGGCTTCATCCACAGCAATGAACTGGAACCTGCGGCGCATAGCTTTTGCGAAAGTTCTCTTTGTGTGTTCGTTCAAAGGCTTCCAGAGCTTGTTGTATGCTATCAGATTGAACTTTTTGAGTTGTTTCAGGTCCTTCTCTGATTCGATGGTCTGGTAATCTGTGATGTTAAGTTCCCTGAACTCTTTTATGAACTCGTCTTTGAGCTTTGGCTCAACGATTATCAAGTTGTGCTTGCAGCCGTAGAGCAATCCGAGTGCGATTATCTGCCGGGTCTTTCCCAGTCCCATTTGGTCCGCAAGAAGGTTCGTGTTCTTCAGACTCATCCTGATTACATCATCCTTCTGGAAGTCCCAGAGCCAGTCTATGCCCAGCGCCTCAAGCCGCTTCTTCCTCGCCTTGTAGAGCTCGGGATACATCGACCTGATGCCGTTGTGCTCATTCAGGCACATCCATTCGACATCCTTTTTGATATACTGCTCAAACGGCGTGAGCTGCCTTTCCAGCCAGCGCTTCTTCTTCACGATCCATGTTGTCACCTGTGGATCCAGTGATGCATCCATGTTCGCAGAACGCAAGTCGCTTATCATGTTCGGTATGAAGCCTGAATTGTTAAGAATGTATTTTCTTCTAAACCTGACATCCGATTCCTTTGTATATTCCTTGAGTCCATCATTCCACTGCTGCCCCATTCCATCCAGATACTGCTGGACTTTGAGTGCTTCGAGTAAATTCGAAGATCTGATGACCAAGTTGGATGAGTCCGGAGCGAGCGCAACCTTAACTCCCACGCACCCACTATCGGGCAACGGCAGGTCGGGTTCTGTGACGGCTATCTGTTGTAGTTTTCTTTTCTGTGGTCTCGCATGCTGCTGGAAAGCGTTATCTATCAGACTAAGTTCTTCCAATGCTTCGCTATAATATTGCGTCCTTTTCCATTCATCCAGGACAGCATCCAGATCACTAATTTTCGTAATAGTACGAACAAAAACACTCTTGCAATTATAGTGGGAAAACCTGGTGCGATATATGACGATGCTGCACGGCCATGCTGTGCCAGCGTCTTTCCAGACTTCTGCTGGCATGTCCACTCTCAAGACCAGCTCTGCGTGCTCATTTACCCACTTCTCGAACGTGTAGGTATTCTCATTTGTGAAGTAACCCATTGGCAGCACGGCAGCCACATACTTTGATGCGTTCTTGATGGCGATTTCCAGCGCTGCGATATGCGACTGGATGCTTGAGTTCGGTCCAAGGTCGCCCCAGCCAGCGTTTTCAAGCGGGATATTCTTCTGTTCCAATTGCATCGAGAATGGTGGATTAATCAAGAAGTAATCGCCCTGGATTGTGGGATGGTTGATCAGCGAATCCTGGATTATATGCGCATCAGGCCAGAGCCTTGCAGCCATGTGATACGCCTGCTCTTCCAGCTCTATGCCTGTTTTCAGGCATGATGGCGAAAGGTATCGAAACATCCCTCCTATGCCGCAGCTATTATCCACGACTACTGCTTTCTTATCCGTCCCGGCAAGTCCAAGTGCTGATGTCACGAACTGCACTATCTCTTTTAGTGTGAAGAACTGTGCAAAGTTTGCTTCCCTGCGCCTTGCCATGTCCGCGAGTCCACGGTCTCCTTCTATCTTTACGGTCTGGCCAAGCGACTTATAGCTGTCGAGTATGTGTGAGCGTACATTGAAACACTCTTTAGTATTGTGTAGAACCATTTCCCACAGTCCCTTGTTTGGGCTGCTTTCGATATCGAATGTTATCTCTGGAAGCGTGCATACTTCTCGCGGGTCTGCATCGCAACTCCTCAACGATTTCATGCTGAGATACTCTTCGAAACGTGAAACGTCCGGGAGTATGTATTCAGTCTGTGCCAGCGTCTCGAAAGTCTGCACAATCACCTGCTCGATAACGGGAATGACAGGCGATATTACTTTTAAAGATGCAAATACCGGAACTTGTGATGCTCCGGCTGTTTTAGCTATATTACTATCGTAATTTGGCTCAAACGTCGAGAAAGTATCCCAGGTTAATTGTATTGCCATAATAACCTACACTCGTTTGCCCTGACTCTCTGGACTATCCCAGAATCTCTCGCCGCTCATTACCAGCGCATAGACGTGTTTGCACGGCATCTTCGAGCTTATCCCGCGGTTTATGAAATCCTCACAATTGCATCTACCCAGGCCAGCGCCTTTATCCGCATTTACCTCGAACTTTCTTCCATTATGGGATGTACATATCCAGCCACCCCCATCCGGTCTGGGTTCGAATGACATCTCTTCGGTTGTGGCTCGCATGATCCTGTCGCTGCGCTGTTTACTGTTTGTTGCATCGAAGACCAGTTCAACCATTTGCAATTCCGGTTTCTGGCACGACGCCGTCTGGTGCCCATTGGAGTTAACTGTGTTCTGCGATGCGATGGTCGCATCGGAGTCTATTGTATCCAGGAAGTCTTCGACGGCCTGTTCTGCAAGGCCAGTCGCCCGCTTCTGCGCTTCATCCCAGTCCCCATCTACTCCTGCTACCCTGAAGGCGAACTCGGCGGTATGAACCACTTTACCCACAGGCACCTGAATCCCTCTTTTTGCCTCGACTACATCAATAAACATCTTGTCCACCGTGTCCTTCCTTCTTTCGATTGCCTTTGCGACAAACTCTCTCAAGATTCATTTTCTTCTCCTTCTGGCTACAGCCAGAGTTAATGAATCTGTTCAGTTTGCCTGAATGCGCCGGATTTCAGCACCCGCCGGTGCGAAATCTGGTATAAACCGTATATCATACCACCCTCAAGACCTCTGGCGGGATTGAGGTCTCATCAGCGTATGAGAAAGAATCTATCCTCAGTAACCAGATGATGCCTGTTGATGTGGATTTGATAACCCTGAATAGCTGGTCTGGCTTCACAAAGTCTTGCGGTAATGAAATGCATGGAGATCTGCCCGTATATGTTCTGACCTTTCGATGGCGCAGGTCTCCGGGATGGCTCCGGATCAAATAAGGCTGCGCCGGGGTGAGCCTGAGATTCTTACCGATTCTCTCCACCAGATAATATTCATCTGATCGAACCATTCCCTTCTTGAAGGAAATGTACACTTCTTCTTGATTGACCTGATATGTTTTCTTCAGTGTTTCATTCGATGATTCGTTCTTAAACAGAGTTTCTATTTTTATCATTTAACGCCCCGCCGGGAACATGGTTTGTTTCTTTCTTTGTTTGCTAAAAGGCAGCAGTGCATAGCATGATGCTGCATAACTGTGAGCTTTCGTTATCGAGTAACGACGTTTTACTGTCTCCCTGGACTCTACTTCCACGATATCCGCCATGTTGAGTTCCAGCAGGTACTCATCTATCGACTGGCTCTGGTCGATATCGATAATATGATACGTTTTGTTCGTGATGTGCGTCTCTAAGATCTCGCACATTGCCGAGTGATCCACATCGCAGAAGTACTCCCACTGTTCTTTTGGAAGCAGTTGCCTCGAATCCGAGTCCTTGTTCTTCACTGTCCAGGACGGGAACGACTCTTTTCTATCACCTGTTGTAACTGCCCAGACCTTCTTCGGGAACATTGCCATGAGCTCCTGCGGCATTTTCTTCGAGAATCCGGCATCACACATCACATAATCCGGCTTCTCGAAGTTGATCAGGTTTATCGCTTCGCTCAGGTGCTTCCTGATACGCTTTTCGTTCTCTTCCAGCTCGTGCTCGATCGCCGATGTAGAGCATGACTTTTCCCTTCTGTCCCTGCCAAACTCCACCATTTCATTCGGGTCGTTCCAGCTCCCAGTTCTGATAAGTACAGGCTCACGCATTGCTGTCATTCCGCAGACTGTCCAGCGGGATATGTTGCCCCAGTCGATGCCTATGGACTTTGTGGTGATACTGTTGAGCAGCCGCCTTATCTCGTTTATATCCGTGACCACGAGTCCCTTCGTTGCTTCGTATGGCGCGGGTTTCAGACCTGCGGCATTGAAAAAGGCGCACTCCACTTCTGTAAGATATAAGGTCTTCGGGTAGCTCTTTTTCTTATCTGCTAATGATGCAGGGGTCTCGAACGGACTCCATGCCTGCGATAGATGATAGCCGCTGTAACCGGGAGTAGAATTCTTGTTTGTAGGTGTCCATTTATTGCCATCCCATTCCTTCTTGTCCGATTTCTCCCAGAGTTCATGCCAGAGCGTACCCTGGGGCCCGCCTGTACCCATCGCTATGATCTGCCTTCCCGGGAGATTGACCACTTCAAGCAGTACGTACCAGGCAGTTCTCGTCATATCCTGCATTTCATCCACGATGCCATAATATCTATGCGGGCCGCGAATTGCTTTGCCTGTTGCCCATGCGCCTTTGGCTGTCCACTTGCTGCCGTTGGCGAGGTCTATCTCTCCTACCTGGTCTGAGCCTTCTGAAGCCTCGATCAACTTGCCAAGGGCGTGATGCTGGCTGTCTGTCA
>JAUSDC010000138.1 GCA_030650845.1 Candidatus Methanoperedens sp. | reverse complement strand
ACAGGATCGACAGGATACGATTTTGATGATTCATCCAGTAAATCCTGTCGATCGTGTCCATAAAAATTGAATATATTCCGACGCTTCTAGAAATGTTAAACTCCTCCATCATCTTTTTATATATTCGATGCATTGTTTAAATTAGTCAATAAGGTGATATTCCGTGCCAATAAAAGAGTTTAGCAGATATCTGGAAGGTAAAAGTTTTGATGAAATCCTCCACAAAGGTAAAAAAGAGAGCTATGAACTCATGTTAGCACAAGGAGTCGCTCCTGTTGCGTTGTTCATCTCCAAACTCATGATCGAGGCGATACATCAGGAAGAAAGCAAGCATGCACTATCTTGATACTTCAGTACTGCTAGTCTATACACTTGCTCAGTCTCTTGAAAAAGAGCGATTGCTCTAAATTCGGAAAAGAAGCAATGAGTGGGATATTGGAGACAAAGATAATCCTTGCACCACTTTTGAAAAGGGAGGACAGGATACTTCACGCGCAAAAGTTTTCCTCTCTGAATGATGCATCAGATATACCCCATGCAATTTCAGCAATTATTTACAATTGTTCGGATATTGTCGCTTACGATGACCACTTTAGAGCCATCGAAGACGTAATTCCTTATTTGGCCCCAGAAGATGTAATTAAAGAATAGCTAGAATTTTGGATACTTTTTAATTTATTCTAGCTCGACGGAACCCGAAACGACCACTGAGGTATAAAAAACTGACCGGATTTATGGACTCATCTTAAAAAACTCCCTGCGATAAATGCAACAAGTGCAATAAACATAGCTACTTTAAAGTATTTTGATGATGCAGAGGGGTTCTTTTTCAGTATCAGGAACACAGCATATAAGAAGATAATGTCTGCAATACCCACAACAATAAGATAACCGGTACTGAACAATCCCCAGATGAATGGTACCGGGCTCAGCAGTACTGCAAGCATTCCGACTCCTGAGGCAATGTATGCTGATGGTCTTTCACCTATTCGGATGGGAAGTGTGACCGCGCCGTCTTTTTTATCCCCTTCAATATCCTCTATCGCTTTTACGATCTCACGTGCGAGGGTTGCAAGCATGGAGAGGAAGAACAGAACATAGGTTGCTTCGATGCCTTTGCCATAAGCAGCGCCTCCGAAAAGAAATGTTGAACCAGTGAGGTAGCTCACGCTGAGGTTTCCCACGAATACTTTTCTTTTAAGTGAAAAAGCATAGAAGTACAAAAGGAGCGAGTTAAATGAAGCGATTATGAACGGGGCTGTGCCAATAAAATATGCGGTGAGGATCCCTGAGGCGAACAAGAGAATTGAAAGCTTATATGCAGATCCTTTTTTTAACCTTCCTGAAGGTATGGGGCGGTCAGGACGGTTCACGGCATCAATGCCTGCATCAAAATAATCATTGATGGCATTTCCGGCGCCTGTTATGAGGAAAACAGCTATGAAAACAAGCGGCATCAACAGGATATCGCCAGGAGCAGCGCTGAAAGCTATTGCTGCGCCGATAACTCCAGCAAGCCCTGCCATTCCACAGTTTTTATAACGTATCAGTTCCAGGAATACGTTCATCAATCCCCGCGTCCGGCTTCCAGCATCCTGTCAAGGGCTTGTTTTGCTTTTTTCCTGATATTCTCCGGGACTTTTATGACATGTTCATTTTTCTCAAGTGCGCGAATGATGCTGCCCAGAGTATTCATTTTCATGTTAGGGCAGACTGCATATGCTGTTGCTGGATAGAATTTCTTTTGCGGATTCTCTTTCCTTAGCCTGTGCAAAAGTCCGAGTTCTGTGCCTATGATAAACTCCCTGGCATCCGACTGTGTTGCATATTTCAGCATTCCTGCAGTGCTCAGTACCTTGTCAGCGAGTGCTACGACGTCTGGTCTGCATTCAGGATGGACTAACACCTGTGCATCGGGATGTTCTTCCTTTTCAAGAAGGATGTCTCCCGGGAGGATCAGATGATGGGTAGGGCAGTAGCCGCCCCATGGGATTATCTTCTTTTTTGTATTAGCAGCAACATACAGGGCAAGGTTCCTGTCAGGAACAAATATTATTTCCTGTTCATCAAGTGAGTTCACGACCTTGACTGCGTTCGCGGATGTGCAGCAGATATCGCTTTCTGCTTTCACAGCCGCCGATGTGTTCACATAGCAGACAACAGCAGCGCCTGGGTGCTTTTGTTTTTCAAGCTTCAAAGCTTCCGGTGTTATCATGGCAGCCATTGGGCACTGCGCCGAAAGTTCGGGCATAAGAACAATCTTATCCGGATTCAGCACAGCTGCGCTTTCTGCCATGAAGTCCACGCCGCAAAAAACAATCACAGCCGCGCCACTTGCTACCGCTTTCTGCGATAAACCAAAAGAATCCCCCACGAAGTCGGCGACATCCTGCACATCAGCCCGCTGGTAGTTGTGAGCCAGGATTATGGCGTTACGCTTTTTTTTCAGTTGTTGTATCTTTTCAAGTTGGTCCATATTTTTGGTTCAAACAATATTCGATTGCATAAAACGTTTTCCTTCTATATCTTCTTGATAAGATGTTTGAGACCCATTGTCTCCAGCATGGTTTTCAAATCTGCATCATCGGGAATCACGAGATTCGTGCATTCATATAAGGGTTTCTCATAAGATATCAGATCCACGTCTGATACATCATCTTTCACTGGTTTTGCGATTTCAACTGTTGCAGCATCGGGTTTAGCAGGCTGTTCCTTTGGTTTTAGCTTTTCTGCGGCATATCCTGCCTCTGAACGCAATCTGTGGTCAGGATGGTTCTGTCGCAGGTCTTCCACCGCAGCATATGTATCCATCACGAACACTGGATTTTTGACTGATATATTCATTATTAAACGACACCCATATATCCTGGCGTCCACACTGAGACTATTGAGAACCCTGATAAGTTCTTTTGAGCGACCCAGGAAAAACTCAGTCCGCGTAGCAACAAGAGAGTCAAGTATTAAATATGCTTTATTTCTGATCTTTGGGCTGATATTTTCAAGACACGCAAGCAATTCTGGCACCGCAATACTCATATGCTCAGGATATTCTTGATATATTTTTAGGAGAATTTCAAGAGCATCCAGCATCAGATCTTCATTGAAGCCCTGTTTTCCCTTTTGCATGCAACACACAATAACATTTACGGAGTCAGCTGGTATTCTGAAATCTTTTTCAGCTGCCTTATTAAAAGTCGAAATAACCGAACTGCATACTTTTATATCTCCATTCTGGGAGAGTCTGGTGAGCATCTTTATGGCTTCAGGTACCATGGATGGTTGCTTATCAAGTAATTGCACAAGAGAATCCAGGTTTGACTCATTTACCTTTCCCATTTCCATCTTTTTAAAGATGCTCTGCAATTCTTTTTGCGGATCCTTAGACCATATCATATTTTATTTCCAATGCTCTGTGTTCAATTCGATCCTTTCAAGTTTCAAATGACCTCAGCTATCGCATCGATCTCAACCTTTGCGTTCTTTGGAAGCGCTGCAACACATACAGTAGAACGGGCAGGCTTTCCTGAAGAAAAATAGGTTGCATATATCTCGTTCACCTTTGAAAAATCATTAATATCTGTCAGATAGATCGTTGTCTTGACCACGTTTTCAAGGCTGCATCCCGATGCTTCGATCACACTTTTCAGGTTATCAAGAACCCTTTTTGCCTGGGTCTCTATATCCCCATCAATAAACTGCTGGGACTCTGGGTCGATCGCTATCTGTCCCGATATAAAGACCATTTTATTTGTCTTAATAGCCTGTGAATAAGGACCGATAGCATTCGGGGCTTTACTTGTATTCACGATTTCCTTAGAATTCATGAAACACTATTACTAATATAATTATAAAAGCATATCTGATAAATGAAAACCGCTCTTTTGTTATTTTCATGCCTTATATCTGCGGCAGAGCCTTAAAAATTCAGCAAAAGAAACAGCCGCAGGATGCGTATGCATATAACTTGCCAGGGTATTGTGCTCCATCAGCCCGTCCTTTCCGTCGTTGATGCCTTTTCCCCGCTTCAATTGATAAACGAAGCTGGCATCCCTGTCGCATTCGGTAACTGAATAATGGAACTCATGACCCCTTATTACTGTGCCTTTTTTCGAAAGTGGAGTATCAGATACGACCTGAGCCTCAGTATAACCCAGTGCCTGAAGCTTATCTGTCATTCTTGAACGTGCCCCGAGTATGTCTGCCATCTTATAAGTCCTGTCAGTTTCAAGAGTCTCGCAAAGATACATCAGCGCTCCACATTCCCCGTAAATAGGCATTCCATTCTCTGCAGCTTTTTTTATCTGTTCGCGCGTCCTTCCTGCCTCAAGCTCTTTTGCATAAAGCTCCGGATATCCGCCGCCAAGATATATGCCATCCACATTCGGCAGATCATCGCTCATCGGGCTGAAGAAAACAAGTTCTGCTCCCTTTTTTTTTAGCGCATCCAGGGAATCCTGATAATAGAAACAGAATGCGCTGTCCTGCGCGATACCGAGCCTGACATTGAAAGTTTCACCAGGTTCTTTAAGTTCCACAACAGGTGCAGTAAATGTATTCGCTATATTCTTTACTGCTTCAATGTCGATATGTTTTTCTATGAATTCTGAAAGTGATCTTTCGTCAAGATCGCTCTCGCCGGCCATATGAAGCCCGAGATGACGTGACGGGATTGATAGTTCCTTATTTTTTGGGAGCGCTCCAATGATCGGGATTTCAATACCTGCGCTGGTAAGTGAATCCCTGACAAGCTTCACGTGCTTTTCACTTCCCACATTATTAAGGATAATGCCCTGGATATTGACAGTATCAAACTCAGAGAAACCCTTCACTACAGCCACAAGACTTCGCGATACACCGCGCGAATCGATAACGAGCAGAACCGGCACATCCAGGATCTTCGCGACATGGGCTGTACTTGCTATCTCTGTTGCATCAAGACCATCGTAAAGACCCATCACCCCCTCGATCACACAGAAGTCTGCACCTTCTGAGGCGCGTGAAAATGTCTCAATAACACCATCTTTTCCCATGATGTAGCTATCCAGGTTCCTGGAAGCTCTGCCGCAGATCTGCGTATGGTGACCCGGGTCGATGAAATCCGGTCCCACCTTGAAGGGCTGGACTCTATATTTCTTGCAAAGAGCTGACATAATACCCAGGGCTACCGTGGTTTTTCCAACACCGCTGCCTGTGCCTGCGATCAGGAGCGCGGGGGTACAGGTAATGATTTGTCACCGCCTCATATCTAAGTTCCTTGCTTCTTCATTTGCAATTCCCGCAACTGTCCCACCTTCTTTGGCAGCATCCTTATTCTCATCAAATCCTGTTGCATCTTTATTTCGGGCTATTTTTGTAGTTGAAGCCTCTCCAAGCATGGTGAAAATCAATTCCAGGTCATTCATATGATCCCTGAGGTTCTCGCGCTTTAGTCCTTTGACCTTTTTGTATTCAACGGGCGTTAACCCAAAGGTAGCTTTAGAGATTTCAGCCGTTAAGATCGAGTATTCACTGTTTGTTTTGATCCCTCTTTTATCCCATTCGCCAGTAAGCTCATCCCTTATCGCTATTCCTCTTACTCTTTTTTCAATCCAATCATCTGAGTAGCCCTTCAATTTATATATCTCTTTCATCCTTTTTTGCGCAAGTTCCGGGTCTTCTATTTCCTGTACTCGTTCATAGCCAACTTTTGCAAGCCATCTTTTGAAGGGTTCTGCTTTTGGGGATGGGATGGACTGGATTATCCTGAACATGGATTCTGTATTGGCGCAGTCTGTAAGCCTCATTTTACTATCTTCTGCCTGCAAAGTCAACTGTACGATTTTATCGTACGGTTCAAAACCTTCATCAGAAAGATCTGATTTTAAATCAGACCAATATCTTCTGGGTATGGAGCTATCTGTCAAAACCCTTACTACATCAACCACTGAAAAATACCACTGGTCTTCATGCCATACTCTTCTTATTTTGGTTCCTTCAAAAACAACAAGCGCGTCTTTTGATTCCGTAATTATCCCTCTTCATTGAGTATTTCTTTCAGGGCGAAGAGGTCAGTTAAGTCAAAAAGGATTTGGATAGCGGTGTGAAAGTGATTTCTTATGTATGATCTCATGTTCCCCTGAAATACCTCTCTTTCTCGCTGAATATGCACCCACAGTATTTCTGCATATAAAGTTCAAGAGCCTTTGCGATCTCGCGTGATTCCCCATAACCCTCCCTGAAATCCTCGTAATAGAATCCGACACCATTCTCATCCGCGATCTTTTTTCCAACCTCTGCAAGCATTTCATGCTTCTGGTAAGGGGATATTAACAGAGTTGTGGTAAAGGCATCAAACCCCAGCAGCGCTGCGGTCTTTGCAGTTTCGGCAAGTCGCAACGTGTAGCAGAACCTGCACCTGTCTTCTGTATCAAGAGCGCCACGGAGATATTTCTCGATATCGTAATCATCTTTATAGATCACTCTCGCTGGTTTCATTTCTACATACTTTTCAAGCGCTACCTTACGGGACTTGTACTCCTGATATGGGTGTATGTTGGGGTTATAAAAAAAACCTGTAACTTCGTGCCCTTCTTCTTCCAGACGTTTATGAGGGTATGTAAAACACGGGGCACAGCAGATGTGGACGAGGATTCGCATAATACATATTGAGCATGGCTTATATTAACTCTAATGCAAGTTCATAAAAAAAAGAGAGAAAAAAATCATGTAAGCGTATCAACGCTTACATCGGAAAATGATAGATCAAGGCTCATCTCATCAACCATCGTTTCCATGGTCGAAAGGTCATTACCTGGATCCAACACTTCAGTTTCTGCGACAGTGGTTGAAGGCAGTGATGTTGGTGCAGGAGTGATCGTCGTTGCAGGTGTCTTTGCAACGGTTTCAGGTCCATTTTTGCCCACGCAACCCAATGCTGCTGCTATTACAACAATCACAAGAAGGATATATACTGCTTTCATTTAGTCCACCTTCTTCGTCCATTCACCGGATGCAGTGAATCCCTTTTCAGATTTATATGTTCCCTTGCCTATAAGAACAGCAGAACCTGTGCCTTGGGCTGTCAGGGTAATGTTATCTCCAGATATCTCGACTTTGATATCATTACCTGATATCGTAGCTGAACTGAATCCCATATATTTTATGTTTCCATTAGACTGAGTCTCATTGGTCCCTGTTTCATCCACGGTTACATCTGCGTTGCTTGATACTATCAAGGTGGCATTTCCTGAAACGGTCAGGGTCACTGTCACATTTCCTCTGATGCGAGCGATTCCAGTCCCGCTGGCTTCAATCTTGCCTGTCCCTTTTTCAACCACTACTTTTCCTGGGATTATCTTTTTTGCTTCCTTGAAGAATTCGCGGAACTGCTTTTCTGCACTCTTGAGCGTTGCGATCGTATCCTTCTGTGAATTGGTAGCCTGTTGCAGGAAAGACCTGCCATCGTCTTTGCTGGTTACAAAACCATTGTTATCAAATCCGCTATGGGTCTCAAATAAGGTAACCTCACTCTGATGGGTTGTCTTTGCATCACTAACCAGAGAATCAAAGGTTGACGCATATTCCTTGAGCCTGGTAACGTCCTTGCCCTGTCCCTCCAGTTTCTGGATCAAGGTGCTCATTCTCATGGAGGCGTTGTCAGCATTCACAATGAACTGGTCAATTTTATGGTTGACGATCAAACTTGCATAGTAGCGGCCCTCAAGGTTCATTTTTATCATTAGATCATCAAGTTGGCGCGCTGCATCTGCCAGCTTTGTTGGGGTTGTCGCACCCTCCACTTCCGCCTTTATTTCGTTCAGCTCGGTTATATGCGTATTGATGTTGTCAACGGCATTGAATGGGATAAATTCTTTATCAGTATCTATCTTATTTTTCAGAACCTCAAGATGATTTATAACATAGTCTATGGACTTTATCAGATAGTCCCTGGTCTTGTTGATCAGTTCATCCCGGCCAAGGTTTGTTCTTCCGATCTTAAATTTATCTTTGGCTGCGATGAATTTTATCTTTGAATCCAGATACTTCTGTTTTGCAGCATCGTATTTAGTCTTAAGTTCCTGGTATTGTTCCTTTGTTTTGTCGTAACTTTCTTTCGGGGTTTGCGCCACAGCTATCCCGGAAAACAGGCTCAATATAAATAAAGCCGCCACAAGCGACATTAATATTTTTGGCCAATTATTATTTTTCATATGCGTTCCTCCGTCTTTATTGTAGATCAACCGCATTGTGCGATTGCATACCCAGTACTATAATTGCGATATTGATAAATATACTTTTATTTGTAAAAAAAATCAAAGTTTATTAAGGTTTATAATCCTTAACGAACCTTTATTATTGCTCTTTCAAGTTTAGAAAAAACTATATATACATTTCTTTGAGATTAAAGGGTATATGGGAAATTTTTTTAAGGGAATCTTTATTTTTCTTTTAATCTGCTTTCTTGCTGGTTATGGACAGGCTTCGGAAGTACATGGCGTCATATATACATGGTCTGATTTTGAAAAGCCCCTTACGAATGCAATAGTAGAAATCAATTCCATTCCTGTACAGTCAAAAGTCGCAACGAACGGGACTTATTCTTTTGATGATCTTCAACCAGGGAACTATACTATAAAGGCAAAATCCTACAGGAACAATGTCCTTGAATACAGTGCTGAAGAGAAAGTCCAGATAGTTGACAGGGAAGGAAATTTCAATATCGATATTCTCCTTTTCCCGCCTATTGATTCCGATATCGAATATCTTGGTGATATGAACCTTACTGCCGACATTGACACAAATAATGATGAATCCTGGGATACATATCTATTGATTGCTGCCGTACTGATAATATTATGTTCTGCACTGTTTTTCTTATGGATGAAGAAGAAAAAGATAACGTCTGATGGACAGGTCAAATATGATCCTCCCGTGCAGCAACCCGGAAAGATCCCTGATATCCCGGAAAAAGAAATTCCTGAAGACCTCAACGAACTCTTTGCCCTCATTATGAAAAAGGGTGGCAGGGTGACCCAGAAGGAATTGAGGGGAGAAATGAAATGCTCTGAAGCAAAGGTCAGCTTGATGCTGGACGACCTGGAAGACAGGGGTTATATCAAGAAAATAAGAAAAGGTCGTTCAAACATTATAATCGCACAGAGTAAGAAATAGCATTATTTTTCAAGGATGCATATCCGTCTTGTAAGGCTCTTGTGCACCCTCTGGATATGTGTCTGTGTGACTTTAAAACCCGCTTCTTTTGCCAGTGCCTCTATCTCTCTCTCAGAAATAAATACTGCTCTTTTTCCCTTCTTCAGAACACGGTATATCTCACCAATTGATCCAGAGAGCATATGTTCCAGGGATTCTGCTTTTATTGCCGCAGACCTTCCGTAAGGCGGATCTGTGACAACTGCATCAATGCTTTCATCCTGCAAAGCTTCCCTGCATGCATCCTGGAACATAAGTGAATGATCGATCTTGTAGTGGTCAAGGTTCATTTTGGCACCAAGAAGAAGTTTTCGCTGCATATCACCACCGATTACACGCAATCCCATCAACCCGGCTTCGACCAGAATGCCGCCGGTCCCGCAGAACGGGTCAAGCACGTTTTTTTCCGGTTTTGAAATGTTCACAAGAGCCCGCGCCACCCTTGGCATCAGTACCCCGGGGTAAAAGAAAGGTTTGTAATGTGGTTTACGTGCCTCATAGGCGCCGCGATCAATAGAATAAATTATACGTGCGAATATGCTTTTATCTTCTGTAAGCAGTAGTCTTAATTGCACTTCCGGGTTATTCAGGTCTGCGCGCACCCCTCTATCAAGGAAGATACTGCCGATACGCTTCTCCATCGACTCAGTGTCTATTGTGGAATATTCCCTTACTTTTTTGACCCTTATGCTGTATGTTCCTACTATTTCAAGGTCTGCTTTTTCCACAGTATCAAGCGCATCTTCCTCTCCCGCTCCTCCTATCCCGAGAATTTCAGTTATATGGTGGGTCATCGATAGTTTTTTTGCAAGTATTCCTGCTATTGTGCCTGCGTCTTTTCTTATTTCAATGATAAGACATCCATCAAGACTTAGAATGATATTGAAATCCGGGCACACCGACTCAAGGCTTGCGATCACTTCGGATGCGGGAAGCGTAGCGTGCTCACCCGACAATTCAAATGCCAGCAACATAGTTTATACTGCCAGGCCTTCTTTGAGTTCTCTTAGCATCTCAGCCATTACCCCGTGCCATAAGAACTCTTTATCGAGTTTCTCTATTATGGTTTTTTTCGCATATGTATCCTCACGCCAGATCATATTGCGGTATTCTGCATCCTTGAATGTTAGTCCATATGGTGGAGCAGGTTCCAACCCTTCGGTATATTCACCGGGTGAGAGCATCTGTTCAAGCCACGCCAGGTCTCTGGCACCGCTTCCCACCATTTTCAGCGCAGTTGCTATTTTTCTTACCATGTGCCATACAAAATGGTTTGCCTGGATATCCAGGATCATGAACTCTCTTTCCACTCTAACATTGATGGATTGCACCATGGAGATGCTACTCCTGTCTTTTTCAGGTGTTGAAAAATTGGCAAAGTCATGAACCCCTTTTATCAACCGGGAAGCATTTCTGAGAAGTGAGATATTGTACTGCCCGCACATGATATACCTGTATCCGCGGCTCAGCGCATCACGCCTTGGGTCAAAATCATCCGACACTTGAGCACTTGCCCACGCCCATATTGTCGGGGGAAGTTTGTTATTCACTGCCCTGGGAAGTGCGATATCGGGGTTATCTGTATCGAACGCTATCACCTGCCCGAGCGCATGAACACCCCGATCTGTACGACCAGCAGCGATATAGTTCGCCTCATGAGGATTATTAATAATATTCAATTCCTTAAGGGCCATGAAGAGCTCACCCTCTATTGTATTGACGTCAGGCTGTACCTGGAAACCATGATAGTCCGTCCCAATATAGGCGATTTTCAGAGCGATTCGCATGTGGTTTAAACTGGTACATGAACATATAAACATTAGCTGAAATGGAACAACAGGTAAAACTTGAGACAAACGATTTTTCATTTAAAAGACAGGTTTATATATTATATAATACTAATTATAACAATGATGATTTTAGTATGGTAAAAGTACTCCTTGTTGAAGATAATCCCCTGAATATGGAACTGATAATTGAGATACTTCGATCCCAGGGTTTCACTGTCGATACTGCTGTTGATGGAGAAAAAGCAGTTGATATGGCGGAAAAATATACATACGACATTATTCTTATGGATATTGCCCTGCCAGGTATTGACGGCGTTGAAACCTCAAAAAAAATAAAAAGCAAGCCTCAATATAAAAACGTTCCATTTGTTGCCCTTACAGCATTTGCAATGGCAGGAGATAAGGAGAGATTACTTAATGCAGGTTTTAATGAATATGTTTCAAAACCTTTAGAAGTCCATGAGTTCGTAAAAAAAATGGAAAAATACAGGAAGTAAATAGATGGGTAAATCCAAGATCCTTGTCGTGGACGACGAGCAGATGAATGTCGAACTTATGGAGGGGATCCTATCCAAAGAATACGAAGTAGTTACGGCATTGAGTGGAACAGATGCTTTAATAAAAGTAGAAAAAACATATCCAGACCTTATACTTCTTGACATAATGATGCCTAACATGAACGGCTACGCGGTGTGCAAGAATCTTAAAAGCAGCCCAAATACTATGTCCATACCCATAGTAATGGTGACCGCCCTTAAAGAGAAAGAAGACCGGATAAAGGCTATTGAAGCTGGTGCTGATGATTTCTTAAGCAAGCCTGTTGACATGTATGAACTGAACGCAAGGGTGAAATCACTGATACGGGTCAAGCAGTATTATGATAGCCTGATGGAAGAAAGGGAGAGACTTCTCGTATTCAGTTCCGCGTTAAACAGCATGGACGACTGCGTATTAATAACAAATATAAGCGGGGACATAAAATTTGCTAATCCTGCTTTTGAAAAAAAATATGGTTACTCAAAGGATGAAATTACCAGGATGCATATCAGCGCCATCAAACACCAGGAAAGTAATCTGATGCTGGATAAAGACAGTCTGATACAGGATACAAAACATGAATGGAAGGGAAATCTTGTAAGTGTGAACAGGCACGGTCTAAGGATCAATATGACCCTCAAGTGTTCCCCAGTAATAAAAGATAACCGTCATATTAATCTGGTGTTCGTGCTGAGAGAACAGGTATAACGACCGCTATTTTAAACTATATCCTGTCATATTAACTGTATGAAGATCCGGGGGCAATTATCATAAGTGATTCTGAAATAGGCATCTGTTCCTATTATACTAAAAGTCCGGGAACCGGAGGTATCATTCGGCATCAGATCGAGGACTTCGTGGTAGAGGAACTCACGAACAGGGTGGAGATCATAAACGGCAAATACCTTATTGTTGAGCTTTCGAAAAGGAACTGGGATACGCATCATCTTGTTCGAGAGCTTTCGCGCATCCTGAGAGTGAGCCAGGACAGGTTCGGCTGGGCTGGCACCAAGGACAGGCGCGCTTTCACCAAACAGAAGATAAGTATCTGGGATATGAGCGAGGATGATCTCGCACGGATTCGGCTTAAGGATGTGGAACTTACTCCAATAGGGCGCTCGAACAAGAAAATAAGTCTTGGCGACCTGTGGGGAAACCGCTTCATAATAACGATAAGAGACATTGTTCTTTCAAAGGATGAAGCACTTGGTCGCGTAAAAGCCATAACTGAGGAATTAAAGACTGGTGCTCCAGATTTCTTCGGTGTGCAAAGGTTCGGGGAAAATAGACCGGTAACACATGTTGTTGGCGAGGCAATAGTGCGCGGCGATCTCAAAGATGCGGCGCTAACGTATATCGCAAGACCATTCCCTGATGAGACAGAAGTTATACAAAAAGCCAGGAAGTATGTGCAGGATACCGGGGATTTTAAGGCAGGATTAAAGATATATCCCCTGCGCCTCCAGTTCGAGAGGGCGATGATGAACCATTTGATCGCACATCCGGATGACTATGCAGGATCGTTCAGGGCCCTGTCGCCAAATCTGCAGAAGATGTTCCTGCATGCGTATCAATCATATATTTTCAATATCATCCTCAGCAGGCGCATCGCGGCAGGTATGTCGATAAATGAGGCTTATGTTGGAGACGTTGTATGCTTTAAGAACGAGGTCGGAATGCCTGATACTTCACGGTTGCAGAAAGTCACTGAAGACAACATTGACGGTATTAACAATCTCATCAAAAGGGAAAGGGCGTTTGTCACGGCGCCTCTTATCGGGTATGACACCCAGTTTTCAGAAGGAAGTATGGGAGAGATAGAAAAAGATGTGATCAAGGAGCTGAACATTGATACTGAAGGCTTTAAAGTCCCGGGAATGCCAGAGATAGCTTCAAAAGGGCTTCGCAGGGAGATAGTGCTGCCTGTAAAACCTGAATTTTCTGTGATGGAGGATGAGGTTAATATTGGTAAGACAAAGGTAGTACTTGAATTTACTCTGCCAAAAGGTGGTTATGCAACGGTGGTTTTGAGAGAGTATATGAAGGGGTAGGCAGCACCATATCTCTCTCCAAGAAAGCAAGAGCAGGGCATGTGTCATACATTGTATGACCTGTTATTGCATGATTTTTTATTCCACAAACGGCTTTCCAGACTTCAATATAACATCCGCAACCTCTGGTCTCATGGAATCCGCAGGCGGGCGCTTCCCAGCTTCAATCATCTGTCTCATCTTTGTACCGCTAAAATCGATCCGATCAGTATGCGGGCACACCTTGTCATTTGTTATCCCGCCGCACTTGTGGCAGTGGAAGAATGACATGAAGAACATGGGCTCGATGCCGATATCAGGGAACTCCTTAAAAATCTCCTGCGCTGCGAAGGGATGATAGTAACTGCCCACGCCAGCATGGTCTCTTCCGATGATGAAATGCGTGCAGCCGTAGTTTTTTCGGACGATAGCATGAAATATCGCCTCACGCGGTCCGGCGTATCTCATCTCTGTCTGGAATATGCCAAGAACGACCCTGTCCTTTGGAAAGTAATTATCGATAAGCACTTCGTAACTCTCAAGTATGACATCGTCCCTGAAATCACCTTTCTTTTTCTTTCCGATAACTGGATTGATGAACAACCCATCCACCATAGTGAGTGCACTCTTCTGAAGATACTCATGTCCTAAGTGCGCTACATTGCGGGTCTGGAATCCAACGATCTTTTCCCACCCTTTTTCCTTGAAGAGGTTGCGCGTTTCCACAGGTTTCATGGCATACTTGAAATATGGCGTTTCTGACTCATTCAGCAGGCTTATCTTTCCTCCAAGGAGCGTATCCTTCATGGAATAGGTCTTTGCCACTCCGGGATGCGCTGCATCATTTGTGCCATATACCTGCTCTGCAAAAGCTCTTTTATCGTATGTGAATCTCTCATCCACCTGCACAGACGCAACAATGTGGTCGCCGCTCTTGAGAAGGATATCATCTCCTTCTTTTATGTCGCTGTTATCAGTATCAAGTACAATAGGAAGCGTCCAGGGAAGATCATTCACGAGCCTCTTGTTGTAGAGAATGCTTTCGTAGTCCCCCTTGCAGTTAAAGCCTTCAAGAGGGCTGAAAAGCCCTGAAGCGATGTTCTCCACGTCCTTCATCAGGTCAACGCTGATGGGAACGCTCTGGTATTCAGAAGCCTGGTCGATGATCTTTTTTCGTTTTTGTTCTGTTAATGTCCTGTTTATCAGCTTTCCGCCGTGAGGTTTGATTTGAGTCATTTCTTCACATTTCCCGCATGCAGTCCGCATTCCTTCTTCGTAGCATCTTCCCACCACCAGCGCCCTTCGCGCTCATGCTGACCCGGTAGAACGGGCTTCGTGCAGGGTTCGCATCCGATGCTGACGAATCCCTGTTCATGCAGTTTATTAAATGGAACATCATTTTCCCTTATGTAATCCCATACCTGTTTTGAACTCCAGTTCGCGATCGGATTGAATTTTATCAGATTTCCAGTTCCAAATGTAGGATCTTTCTGGATCACAGGCACTGCAGATCTTGTGCCCGGGCTCTGGTCTTTGCGCTGCCCTGTTATCCATGCATCAACTGTGTTAAGGGCGCGCTTTAGGGGATCGACTTTTCGAACGTCGCAGCATTCTTTGTGACCGTCGTTGTAGAAAGAGAACAATCCTTTCTCTTTAACGAGTTTTTCAGTCGCATCGCGGTTAGCAAAGAACACTTCAATATTAATATTATAAACTTTTCTGACCTCTTCGAGGAACTGGTAGGTCTCAGGATGCAGGCGCCCGGTATCAAGTGAAAAAACCCTGAACTTCTTTCCTGCCCTTTTTGCCATATCGATCAATACCACATCCTCAGCGCCGCTGAAGGAGATCGCGATATTTGAGAATTTTGAAAGCGCCAGATCAATTATTTCCTGCGGCACCTTATTATCATATTCTTTTGCTAATTGTTCAATATTAAGTTCCATTTATTATCCCTGCCAATCATTATTTTCCTGTAATTTCCTTCCTGAATTTTTCAAATCCTACCCTGTCAAGACAATCGCCAAACCTCTCACCCACATTAGTGTTCTTCTTCGACCAATTCATGATCTTTCTGAATATGGCGACCGCTTCCTGGGCAGATTTAGCATCGACGAATTCCCGTCCGAGTTTGGGATGTTTGCCAATTTTTCCGCCCACAAATATCTTATATCCTTTCCATTCCTCTGATATCAGATCTGTAGGGCATGCACCGACGCAGGCGCCGCACAGGTTGCATTTGTCCCATAGTATCTTTGCCTTATCATCCTCGATTACAATGGCTTTCTCAGGGCACATGAAAGTGCATGTTCCGCAGCCAGTGCACTCCTGTGTATTAATGACAGGTTTGAGTATCCCCATTACGCCAAGGTCGTTCTCCTGCGGTTTTGCGCAGGCATTGGGGCATCCTGTTACTGCGAACTTTATCTTTACAGGCATGTCCTCACCGAAGAACTCTTTATCGAGCATTCCTCCCATGGCATAGGTATCTATTATACCGTAATTGCATTCAAGGTTCCCGGGGCATGAAATTATGTTGCGTACGCGTGGTCCGCATGAGCCCGGTGGCGTGCCGTTGTCTTCAAGTTCTTTTGTGATGGCATCAAGGTTATGGATATCTACATCTGGTATCTGCAATCCCTGACGGGTGGTAATATGAACGTATCCTGTGCCATATTTGTTGGTGATACGGGTAATTCCGGCAAGCTGATCGCATGTGACATTGCCGCAGGGCATACGAAGCCTGACAACGAACAGGTCTTTCTGGCGCTGCTTCATGTAACCGGATTTTTTAAGGGTCGCGACGTCAAGTTTATTAAGGCTCATGGTGTTCCTCGATATTCTGGATGATATTTATATGATTCTGGAGTTCTAAACTCATCGGGGTTTAAATATATGTGATGAATGCGGCAATATTTGTTAATAAATCGATTTTCAGGTCTTTGGCTTTCCCGATGAGTGAAACGTTTTTACGTGGATTTCCTTTCCCTGAAGGAGCTTCTCGACCTTTTCGCGCATGTGCCTTGCGGCTTCTTTTGAGAAGGTGAGCGCGAGGATCAGTTAGGGGAGAAAGGGTGTGGTTTTAGGATAGGAGCTGGCGAGGTTTTAGGCAGGTGAGGGGGAGTCTGAAAAATATGCACCACCTAAAACGATATGCGAAGCCGCAGATGAACGCGGATGAACCACAGATGGACGACGATAGCACACGGATCGCGCTGATGACGCGGATGCACACGGATACGAAATCCACACATATATTCAAGTCCTAGCATAGCGAAAGTTAACAACGAACTCGTACTAACTCTATACGAACTCATGCCGCCGGAGTTCGTTTCAGTTCGTTTGGTTCGTTGTTTCTATCAATATTTTGTTCATGTATCAAAGGCGCCACATATTTATAATTACTTAATTATTAATATCCGGAGCACGATATGCCCTCTTCAGGGACGGCGCCAGATTTTAATAATTTTGATACGATAAATTTGTTGAGTTAAGCAAAGAAGCAGTTGCAATTTGATCCTGTCGATCCTGTTATCCTGTCGAAAAAATACACCCGGTCCGAGTTCGTTTGAGTTCGTATAGAGTTCGCTGTTTACGTTGCTTAGTTTGCATTGCGCGGTTTTTGATGCGAGACGCCTTACACCTCAAAGAACACAAAGGGCGCAAAGATATGAGATCCTTATGTGAATCAGGCCGCACCTATTTGAAAAATCTGTGGTTTTTCAATTTTGATGTTACGATGGGACACGGATTTCGCATCCGTGAAAATCCGCGTGATCCGTGCAATCCATGTTCCCGTTTCGAAACCTATATGCAGATTGCAAACAATTATTATAGGGGTACTATTATGGAAAATCAGATCCTCTGGCTAAATAAAAACGAAGTGGAATCGCTCCTTGACATGAAAGGCACACTCCAGGTCGTGGAAGAGGCTTTCAGGCAGCATGGTCTGAAGAAGGTGCAGATGCCTCCAAAGCTGTATCTTTATTTCAAGAACCACAACGGCGATTTGCGGACTATGCCTGCTTATCTTGAAGAGCAGGATATTACAGGGGTGAAGATCGTGAACGTCCATCCCGATAATCCAAAGATCGGGCTTCCGACAGTAATGGCTCTTGTTATCCTTAACTCAACAAAGACCGGCGCGCCGCTTGCAGTAATGGACGGCACACTTCTGACAGACATGAGGACTGGCGCTGCCGGCGGGGTGGCTGTGAAATATCTTGCAAGGAAAAATTCAAAAGTCGTTGGATTCGTGGGGTCGGGGAACCAGGCAAAGACGCAATTGATGGCGATAAATGAAGTTTTAGACATCGGGGAAGTAAAAGTTACAAGCATTTCTGAAAAAAGTAACCTCGCATTCAAAGATACTATGGAGAAAAAGGTGGACTGCGAAATAACTGCCAAAAGGAGCATCCGTGAAGTTTGTGACTGCGATATCCTTGTAACCACAACGCCTTCAAGAGAGCCAATAGTGAAAAACGAGTGGATAGCAGATGGTACTCACATAAATGCCATAGGTGCGGATGCGGCAGGAAAAGAAGAGCTTGATCCTGCTATATTGAAGCGCGCGAAAGTCGTGGTGGATGATATCCCGCAGGCTTCGCATTCCGGTGAGGTCAATGTGCCGATATCAAAGAAATTGATCAGTGTAAAGGATATATGCTGCGAGCTGGGCGAAGTGATCACAGGAAAGAAAAAGGCAAGAATGAGTGATGCTGATATCACTGTCTTTGATTCCACAGGGCTTGCGATCCAGGACGTTGTGACTGCGGATATGGTGTATCAGAAGGCATTGAAAGCGAACATGGGTATGAAGTTACAGCAATTCTGATCAAAGATTTTTTTGACCAATATATTAACACGAACAAACAATTTAGGAAGGATTAAACATGGAAAATTCAGAATTTAAAGATCTAAAATTATCAAAAGAGATACAAAAAGCAATTACAGATATGGGATTTGAAGAAGCTACCCCGATCCAGAGCCAATCCATTCCTTATATGCTTGAAGGAAAAGATGTGATCGGGCAGGCGCAAACAGGGACTGGCAAGACCGCAGCATTCGGTATTGCAGCTTTAGAGATGGTAGATCCGCACAATAGGGGTGTACAGGCTGTAATTTTATGTCCCACAAGAGAGCTGGCGATCCAGGTATCAGAAGAGCTGAAAAAGCTTTCAAAATATAAAAGAGGCATTGAGATCCTGCCTGTTTACGGCGGGCAACCTATTGATCGCCAGATAAGGGCTTTAAAAAACGGTGTACAGATAATTATTGGCACACCAGGGCGCGTTATGGATCATATGGAACGCCGGACTTTGAGACTGGATGGCGTAAAAATGATCGTGCTTGATGAAGCAGATGAAATGCTGGATATGGGATTCAGGGAAGATATTGAACTCATAATGAAGAAGATCCCTCTGGAAAGACAGACCATTCTTTTCTCTGCAACTATGTCAAGGGCAATTCTTGACCTGACAAAAAGATACCAGACAAAACCCCAAATGATCAAATTGGAACATAAAGAAATGACCGTTCCAGAAGTTGAACAATTCTATTATGAAGTTAAATCACAGGCAAAACCTGAGGTACTTTCACGTTTGATCGATATTAATGATATTAAATTATCACTTGTGTTCTGTAATACAAAAAGACGTGTGGATGAACTTGTTGATATCTTAAAATCAAGAGGATATCTTGCTGATGGACTGCATGGGGATCTGCAGCAAAGACAGAGAGACATAGTCATGTCAAAATTCAGGAAAAAAGAGATCGAGATACTTGTAGCAACAGATGTGGCAGCCCGCGGGATAGATGTGGGAGATATAGAGGCAGTATTTAACTATGATATTCCTGCTGATGATGAAAATTACATCCACAGGATCGGAAGAACAGCAAGAGCTGGAAAAGCGGGGCGTGCAATTAGCTTTGTGACAGGAAAAGAAGTCTATAGAATAAGGCAGATACAGCAATTTACAAAATCCAGAATTATTGCCCAGAAAGTTCCTTCTGCAAGTGATATCGAAGAGATAAAGACGAAATTGATCTTAGAAAAAGTTAAAGGGATCGTTGACGCCGGGCATCTGGGAGAATATAATAATCTTATTGAAAAACTTATCCAGGATGATTATACTTCTTTAGATGTGGCTGCTGCTCTGTTAAAAATGCAAATGGGCGAAAGGGGCAATGAAGAGACAATGAAGAAAGGAGTGGATGACAGCTTATGGTGAAGGCTGTCTATGATAAACTTGAAGATGGAACATTTAGCGGGCGGATCCCCTCCTTCAAAGGTATAGTGGCTTTTGGCTCGACATTGCGTGATTGTGAAGAAGAGTTGCACTCAACTCTTGAAGATTGGATTCTGGTCGGTCTGAAATTAGGTCATCTTTTGCCAGTAATCGCAAAAATTAATCCGTAACTCAGCCTGATTTACCCCATATTTTTCAAGAAAGCCCCTATCGGGGCAATTTAGCGTTTGAAAGTCCTTAAAATACATATCTTATCTCACCTGATTTAGGCTCATATACATTTCCTTGCATCTTCAGATGTTGAAAATCGTAAAGTATCTGTTCTTTATCAA
>JAUSDC010000130.1 GCA_030650845.1 Candidatus Methanoperedens sp. | reverse complement strand
GAAAAAATAGTGGGGATGAAAAAAGCAAAAAACCTTTTTATCTATATTACAATTAACACCTATGTTAAGATACATCCCTGAATTGATGGATAAAGGCAGTTCTGTAAGTATCCTTTTTACCGAAGAGAGTGGATCAGATTCACCACTATTATATTGTGAAATGATACAGAAAGCTCGATATGGAGAGTCATTTCAGGTTAGATCTCAGGGCTGTAAAGTCGGTGCATACGTGCTCGGGGAAAATAGCACAAGCCCTGAAGATTACTATTTCGGCTCAGGGCGGTATGAAAATAGACCGGCGGCAAAGCGAGCTGTTTCCTCACTTAGCCGGCTTGAAAAAAGGGCAGGATCTATGAAAATAACCCCATACACAGGTAGGAATTTCAATATACTCATACTTTTCCTGAAACCCGAGCGCGCCATGAGGCTCATCCATGCATACACCTTTGCGCGCGGTGACCACATTGAAATGAGGACTGGTGGAATCGCTTCTGTGTGTAGCGACTGCACAGCATATCCTGCGCAGGGTGCACCCGGGATATCTTTAGGATGCAAGGGTTCTCGAAAACATAGCGGTTATGCAGATGATGAACTTGTTGTCGGGATACCTTTTGATATAGCGGCTGAAATAGATAGGGCTCTTAGTAAGATACCGGAGACCTTTGAATGAAAAATAGAAAAATGATCATTCCAGCAATAATAGCAAAAACACAAATCGAATTAGATGAATACTTAAGCAAAGTCAAAGATTTTTCAGAATTAGTTCAACTTGACATCATGGATGGGATATTTGTCCCAAATAGTTCCCTCGATTTCGATTTTCATGTGTCATGCAGTAATATCAAATTTGAAGCTCATTTGATGATAACTAACCCCATAGAGTGGATTGAAAAAAACTGGTGGAAGGTTGATACTATCATTGTTCATTTTGAATCATGCAAGGACCCAAAGAATATCATTAATTTTGTAAAAAACAAAGGCAAAAAAATCGGGTTTGCAATTAGTCCAGAGACTGCGGTTCATAAGGTAAAACCTTATCTGGATGATATCGACCAATTGTTGATCATGACCGTTAATCCTGGATTCTACGGAGGTAAATTCCTTCTTGAAACCCTCAGTAAAATAACTGAGGCAAGAAAGATGAAACCAAACCTGGATATTGAAGTTGACGGCGGTGTCACACCAGACACAATTAAATTAATAGATGATGCTGGAGCAAATATGTTCGTTTCAGGATCATATATTTTAAAATCGGATGGGGTTAAAGAAGCCATTGATTCATTAAGAAAACCGATACAGTGAAAACTAATTTGTTGACCTGACCAAGATTTAAATGTGACTTTATATCAAACTTTTCTTAAAGGTCTTACCTGCGTTCTGTAATTTTTTACCTGTGCCTTTTAACCTGAAAGGATCTTCTTTCTTACAGTCGGCACTATGAATTCTCATTTCTTTTAATGTGTCGAAACTTTTCCCACAATTTTTGCATTTAGAAGTCATTTAATAACCGCTTTAATTATACTCATCAACAGTATTGTTTTTACCCTTTAAACCTTTTTGTGACCCAATAAGCTGTCTTGTACTATTCCAGATCGACCGCTTATTCATAAAAATCTTTTCCGTGCCTCTACCTCCGCTTTCCGGATAACATCCTTTACCGGAACACCCGACAAACTGGCAGCCTTTTTGCAGTCCTCGAATTCTGCTGATATATTCAAAAGCACACCGCGCAAATCCCTTGCGATCTTTACCGCTATTGTGAAAGCTCTGCCATTTATCTTGATTTCTACCTTATCCATCTCCCTCTGCGCTATCAGCCTGTGCTTCACAGGTATCACCCTTATTCCAAGCGAACCTGTCTCATCTATCATTTTCCTTGCAAGAGCCTCTGAATCCTCAGGCTTTGCTATCACCTGAATGATGCTGCCGCTTCGCCCTTTTTTCATTGTGACAGGTATTATACATACGTCCCTTGCACCTGCTTCGAGAAGCTCATCTATCAGGTTCCCCAGCACCTGACCCGTTACATCGTCCACGTTCGTCTCAAGCATCTCTATGCTGTCTGATATGAGGGCATCGTCAATTTCCCCTTCGATCACCCGCAGGACATTGGGAACAGCACTGTCCATGCTTCCTGCCCCGTAACCTGTCCTTTTTGATGTCATACAGGGACATACACCCTTCTCGTTCACGAAATGAGCAAGCAGAGCCGCGCCAGTTGGAGTAAGAAGTTCACCCTCAACAGGACCGAGTCGCCAGGGCAAAGAATATTCTTTTAATATCTCAAGCGCGGCAGGCGCAGGCACAGGGAATTTCCCGTGTGAGAACTCTATGAATCCTTCACCCACAGATATTGGGGTGCTGTAAATCCTGTGTTCCTTAAGACCGAGGTCATGAAATGCTGTGCATGCACCCACGATGTCAGCGATCGCATCCTCCTGCCCGAGTTCATGGAAATGGAGTTTTTCCAGGGGGACACCGTGCACTTTCGACTCTGCTTTGCCAAGGATGTTAAAGACCGAGACTGCATCCGAAATTATATCATCAGGAAGCGATAGTTCATTGATTCGCCTGATCATTTCCGAAAGTTTCAGGTTTCCATCTTTTTTTGTAGATACATTTACAGCGGTTGCATCTATGCCTTTTTTGTTTGTTCTTGTAACCTCTACTTCAACTTCTGCAGCGCTTTCCATAGCATCCTTGACCTTATCCGCATCTGCTCCGAGGTCGATAAGACATGCTATCATCATGTCGCCCGAAGCGCCGGAAAAAGGATCGAAAAGAATTGTTTTCATATTTATATTATCTAATATGCATCAGGTTGAAATCAATTTATCTTTTTGGATCATTAATTCAATTTTCTTTACATTAAAGATAATTTCTTCATCATTATAACCATGAGTATAATTATTTAAATCTGACAATATATTTATATGCTGAGCAGTTGTCATGTATTTTAAGGATTATTAAAATCATCTTTTTATGGGATATTTATGAGCAGAAGAAAAATGTGGCGATGGCAAGGTATAGAAATTGTTATAGCATTATTTTTATTATTACTGATAGCAAGTGAAGTGAGCGCGTATATATATTCACCATTGCAATCAATATCGTTTGGCCCAAATACAGGAATTATTGAAAAAGATACAGCTGTTGGAGTTTTTTATCATGATAACTTATTGGATTTTTCAAACCCCTTAATTTATGGAATGAATTCACAAAATAAAAAAGTGGATGATACAAACAAGGCTCCAGAATCTAAAAAAGATAAACAAAATGATGGAACAAACAAGGCTCCAGAACCCAAAAAAGATAAACAAAACGATGGAACAAATAATGCTCCAGAACCCAAGAAGGATAAACAAAATGATGGGACAAACAAGGCTTCAGAACCCAAAAAAGATAAAAATACCGATGAAAAAAAACTGCCTGCGCTAGAAATCAAAAACGATAAAAAGCCTGATGAAACAAGATGTCTATCCTGCAACGGAAGTATCTCTGGATATAAGATAAACGACACCGATGGCGATGGAATATGGGATCAGGGAGAGGGTGTGATAGCAGGCTGGACAATCAAACTGAAAGGAAAAGATGGCATCAAAATAACAGATGAAATATCCACTGATGTCAATGGCTCTTACTCGTTCGATCATCTCCCTGCAGGTGAATATACGGTGGAAGAGGAAGAAGATAAGGACTGGAGGGTAACTAGGGATCATAAAATTAAAATTACGTTAACAGATGGAGCAAATTCCACAAACAACAATTTCTTTAACATGCTGAAAAAATCAATACCCATTGGCACAGGAAGCATCTCCGGATACAAGATCAATGACACTGATGGAGATGGGAACTGGACGCCTGGTGAGATGGGGATAGCCAACTGGAGTATCAAGCTCGACCAGAAAGATGGAAAACACATCAGAATGGACGTGGTAACTGATGCAACAGGTTATTACATATTTAATGACCTTCCTGCAGGTGAATATAAGATAAAAGAGGAAAAACAGAAGGAGTGGAAGGCAACCGGGGATACTAAAATCGAAATTGAACTGGAAGACGGGGAAAATTCCACTAACAACAATTTCACAAACATGCTGAAAAAGTCGATACCTGTTGGCACAGGAGGCATCTCAGGATACAAGATAAACGACACGAATGGCAATGGAATATGGGATGAATGGGAAACTGGAATAGCTGGTTGGAAGATTTTCTTGATAGGACAGGCTAAGAATCATAAGAAAAACAATTACGAAGATAATGAAGAAAATGATTATGAAAATGATGGGGTGGAGGAGTTGTTGAATAATGAAAATATTAAGCCTTCGTGGTCTGTCAATTTATTAAGAAAAGGGAGGGGAAACATAAAACTTGAAACAGAAACTAATAGAAATGGATATTATGAATTCACTGATCTTCCTGATGGAAAATATGATGTAAAAGAAGAGATGCAAAATGATTGGGTCCACACAAGTTCAGTAGTGAAACATATTGAGATAGAAGATGGGGATATCAAAAGGAATGTAAATTTCACAAATAAATTGAAAAAATCATTGCCTCCATCAGATTCAATCGCTCCTGTCATTAATAATGTGACTCTTAACACCACTACTCCGTTCATAGGTCAACTAATTCTTGTAACAGTCAATGCAACGGATAATATTGGGGTGACTGCAGTTACAGCAAACGGAACTGCATTAACTGATCAGGGTGGGAATATCTGGAACGGAACCATAATTGCCCAGGCAGGAAACCATTCAGTCA
>JAUSDC010000112.1 GCA_030650845.1 Candidatus Methanoperedens sp. | reverse complement strand
AAACTAAGTTGAAAAATGTTGCACATGATATCAGAAGGATTGGTTACATCAAAATTTTGTATGGCATAAAACCTAAATGGCTATGTAGGGGGTGTAGTTGAATATTGTCCCAAAGCCTATAAATACGATAATCTTTTAAGTAAGATTGAATAGAAATTAAAAACTGTTGATCATCAATATCTAAAGGAAATGTTTTTTCTCCAGTATTGATGAAAAGATTTCATTAATAAAACTCATTAATCTTTTGGATTTATAAATATTGCTAAATGCTAAATTACTCTAATCAAATTGTGTGATAATAAATTACATTGCAATTATTTTAGATTAGAAAAGCTATTAGGATTTCCTTTCCAAAACCGAGCATAAATCTGCCGTTTCACAATCACAAACCCTATATAAAGTGTTGCACTTTGGAATAATTACTAAAACGAATTGAAACTCTCCCATCATTACTTTCACCCCCCTTTAGAAAGATTATTTACTTATCATGACCATTAAGACCCTATGAGAACCGTTTACCTTGCAGCACCGCTTTTTTCGGAAGCCGAACTCGATTTTAACCGCATGTTGCGTGATCAGATAAAAAGTTCTGGCTTTAAGGTCTTTCTGCCGCAGGAGGACTCAAATAATGTGAAGGACAGGGACGACAGGCAGAGCATAATCTTCAGTAAGAATGAGGCTGCGATAAAAAGTTCCGACATAATTGTCGCTGTTGTCGATGGCGCTGATGTGGATTCAGGCACAGCCTGGGAGATCGGATATGCTTACGCGCTGGGTAAGCCAATACTTGGATTGAGAACTGATTTCAGGACGTTGGGGATCGAAGGAACAGTGAACCTTATGATAGAGAGGTCTGCTTCACTATGTACTGGCATTCCAGAGCTGTTAAATCGCTTGAAATTAATGGAGGATTTATGAAAATAACAGGTATCTCAGGAAGCCCGAATGTTAGAGGGAACAATGAGAAATTAATTGATATGGTTCTAGTCATTGCAGAAGAACGGGGATTTGAAACCGACAGGATATTGCTTTCAGAACTCAATGTTTCACCATGCAATGACTGTGGAATATGCAGGAAAGAGAAATATTGTCCGATTGAAGATGACATGGCTGGTATAAATGAAAAGCTTGAAGCAAGCGATGGAATTATTGTATCGTCGCCGGTATTCTTCGGATGTGTAACAGCTCAATTAAAGGCGCTTTTTGACCGCAGTATTGTCTTACGAAGGAATGGATTTTTACTAAAAGGAAAAGTTGGTGGGGCTATAGCCGTGGGCGGACACCGAAACGGAGGGCAGGAATTCACTATCCAGGCGATACATTCATGGATGCATATCCATGGCATGCTGGTTGTGGGGGACATGAATCATTTCGGAGGCATAACCCTGAAACCTGTGGATTCGGATGATATAGGCATAAACACCGTAAAAGATACTGTGAACCTGATGTGCGATACACTTTCGAGATTCAAGTAAATGAACGATTATCATTTAAGCAAATTGTTCTCAAAACCTGCGGAAGGAGAATACGTACCCATAACATTTATTGAGTTCAGACGAAGACTTGTGGGCTGGTCCACTGAACTCAAAAGAAGCATGTACGTTGAGACGGAAGATGATAAAGAAAAACTGAAAAGGATCAGGGAGATGAACGTGATGACCGCGATAAATCACATCTCAGGGAGGACATCTTCAATTGAACTCACTGATAATGAGAAATTCCAGTTTGAGGAAGTGTATTCCAATTTCCTTAAAAAAGGCGGTCAGTTGATGTACACCCGCAAAAAGGTCGGGGCAAGGACGGTTTCTTTTTTTGAATTAAGAGAAGCTGAAAAAAGGGCAATTGATATCCCTGAAAAAAGTCTGCTTTCAGACAGGATTTAGAAAAAATTTCGATCGTCAAACATGAAGGTTGACAAATTACTTCAGAAGTTTTGTGAAATCGAAAGGTTTACCAGTTTTTTTTAAATCTGCTTTATCAATCGGTTTATATTTTGGATCTTTGCCTTTACCAAGTGTTTTGAAGATCTGGTCTTCAGTTACATCAAGAATTCCCATATTTTCATCCATCCCTGAATTTGAATAATTTATATTTGTTAGATGTTTTAAATGCACATATCAGTATATAATCTTAACCGTTGCTTTTTTTGCATCCTTTGTAAATTCACGCACGCTGCGCCGCGATCTTATCGCTTCAATGACATCCATGTCATTACCCATACATCTGCGGATCAGGGGGCTGCATTTTCAGGATCGGGATTAGGTTTTCAAGGGACACCGGGAATACAGCCGCAATATTCTCACCACAATCAGGGCATTTTTTTGTCAGTAGAATTGGTGTTGCAGTGATTATCTCATCATAAATTGATTCTGAAATGAAAGGACTTACAATGGAAACAGGCTGCCCAAAATTATACTCACCACCTGCCAGAAAATCGTAATAAGTCAGCGTTTCATTATAGCCGCAAATGCATCTGAGTTCAATCTTGTTTTTAAGGAACCTGTTTTGCCTGTTTTTCTGAGATAAAGAAACGAGGAGTTCTTTCATCGCTTCAAGATTTATCTTCTTGTACTAAATCCCTTCGGATTTTTGTTCCCACTCATTTTTTGCATTCCAAAGTTATTATACCTGGAAAGTATCCTGATATGCATGACAATGAATATTGAAAAAGCTCTCCTCGAACAGGAACGAATCCAGGCTATTGATCTGATAAAGGGTTTTGATATTGTTTTTATGGTATTGTTCAACTATTCCGTCACTTTGGATTATTTCAGGTTGATCCCGAAACCGTCTAATTATTTATACCAGTACATACTTCCATTTTCTATCGCTTCTATTTTTATTTTCATGTCAGGGATTACATCATATATAAGTTATGAACGAAATAAGGAAAAACTGACCCGAAAATATTTCATCCGAGGGATTAAACTTCTTTTTTTTGCAACATTAATAACGATGTTCAGTTATGTTTTTGTACCCCGGTATACTATATTTTTCGGCATACTACATTTCTTTGCGGTCTCTTCTTTTCTCATTCCATTTTTTATTAAATTTAATAAACTAAACCTGATCGCTGGCTTATCGATCATTCTATCAGGCGTTTATTTATGGCAGCAAACGTTCAACTTTTCATATCTATTCTGGCTTGGTTTCGTCCCAGAAAACTTTACTACATTCGATTATTTTCCTCTGATACCATGGTTTGGTGTCATTTTACTGGGGATTTATTATGGGAGATATATCATTGAAAGATCTGCGAACATAAGGTTTAAGAGAAAAATTTCCCTTATATTCACATTTCTGGGTAAACATTCATTAACTGTTTATTTGTTTCATCAACCTTTACTTATCTTGCTTTTAATCGCTTTTGGATTCAAATTATTTTAGCTCAAGGATTGTTTTACAGGATTTCGTGATTAATACATATCTGAATTATCTATCTGTATCCTTGCCATCTCTACTGCTTGTTTTGTATAATCTTTTCGGTTTATTCTTCCTCTTGTGAGCCAGCCTATTATGCCCATTTCATAACCAATATCGGGTCTCCCTGAAACAGGCAAAAATGCCTCTGAGATCGTTACCCCTTTTTCTATTACCATCTTCGTACTTTCAGGAGTATATTCAAAAGCAGGACCGAGGCCGAGATATATCCTGCTGCCATCATAAACCGCACAGCAGCAGAAATTCATGTATCCGCTCACGGTCTCAGGGATGCTGGATATCCCATCCTCGATCCCAACAGAATAGTCGCAATCCCTGAATGCGCCTTTTGCCCTGTTTATTGAGCCTCTGATGATCTCATCAAGGCCAATTGGCTGTTCTCGCACACCAGAAGGACATGAAACACCTTCCACATGATATGATGGGAACACCTCCTTAACAGCATTTATCTTGTTCTGGTTCATCGAAGCCACGATGATACGTTTCATGGATTGGGGCTCCTATTATTGTTATTGAAAAATTTAATGAAGAATGGCCACCCGGTCTTGCATAGTGGTTTTTTCCCTTCAGGATCTTTCCTAACCCAATCCATTATATAAAAGAACTGCGCCTTGTACTCGTCCACGGTCTCCTCCACTATTGCTGGAGGATTCGGAACACCAAGACCACGAAGATATTCAATGAACAGCTGCTCTCCTTTTAACTGCGCAATACCGTCTATTTTCATTATTTTGAAGTTATATCCCTCATCCTTCAGCCACTTTGCGGTTTTATCATGAATGCAGCCAGAGCAAATCTCTATTTCCTCATCTTTTGTGACTTTCAATTTCATGAATCCCTGCTCTACAATGCCCCTTGCGCCGTCCAAATAGGTCTTTTTCTTGAAGTTCGTAAGGTCGAATAGTTCGATCGGGATGATATCATAATGAATTTCATCGGTCTCCTTCCTGATAACGATGATGCCAACCCCTCCAACAGGTGTGCCCCATCCCTGATCGTCTATTTGTATTGTCATAGTTCAAGATGGATCTTAAATTCCATAATCGGAAGTTGCGTCCCAATCAAGAGTCAGTTCATTTTCTTCTCTTCTTCTTATCTGATACCCTTCTGTCAATTCCTTAATGAGATTGGCTTTTTCTTCTTTTTCAATCATTTCTGTCCCTGTATTCATTATACACCTTAATTGAAGAATTTCTATTAAGTATTTGTTTTGTTCTTATTAATGCCTTTATCAGTTCTCTATCTGAATTTCTATCGACATAAGGATTAAATATCATGATCAATTATTAAAAATCATGGATTTCGTATCGCAGGTCAGGAAAAACAGAAGGAAATATGCGCATAGAGGATGGCAACTGCTGGACAACGCAGAAGGTATCAAAAGAGATCTCATTGCTTGGTGGAAGGCAATAACCTGGGAAAAGCCAGATGGTGTGCGCTCTTCTATCTTTGATGACAAAGGCGCTGTTGTCGGCAGTGGAGACGGTATAACATGGCCTCCGGAAATTCTTTTTGCACTTATTGGGGACGATTTTTCCTCGAACATATAGAATCTGAACTCACAAAATCCCTTCAGTGCATCATAGATATGGAAAAAGTGGTTGATATCTAAGGATATGGAAGTGTTGTCACTCCGGTCGCGCCAGTGTGTAACGAGATTTGGAAAAGTGGGGGCAGAGTCTGTGCTCGATTGAGCGAAGAGAAACGATGCAAAAAAGTCAATGAGATATTCCTTGAGGAGGAGAACTTACAGCCCTCAACCATGGCCAATTGAAGTTCAATCAGTTTCGCCTTTGAGCAGCGAATTAACCACGTCCTGTGTCCGCAAGCTCCCTTCTGCCACTCGTTTTATCATCGGATAAATATACTTGCAGTCATCGATGTTTTTCCAGACATCAGGACCTATGTCCCTTATCACTTTTTCCATTATCCTGTTGCAGTTATCGCATATTCCTTTCTTGTTCGTCGTGGATTTTCCACAAATATCGCAGTTCATATTAACTCCCAAATTCTAATTCATGTTCAACACATAAATAGATGTGGTCTTTGAGTAAACTACAAATAAAATCAGGTATAATAATTTATTAACTAAGGGGGTTCAATCATGAAAGTAGAAGAGATAATAAAAACCGTAACAGAAGAAATAGCTAACATGATCTCCACGAAAACCGTTATCGGAGAACATATAACATTGGAAGGGAAAACAATAATACCCGTCACTAAAGTGAGTTTCGGCTTCGGAAGCGGAGGCGGGGAAGGCAAAGGTAAATCAGGAGATGAAGGCTTCGGAGCCGGTGGAGGTGGGGGTGGGGCAATTGAGCCCATAGCATTTCTGGTTGTATCCAGAGAGGAAGTTAAAGTTTACTCAGTAAAAGAGAAAGGAATAATATCGCAATTGGTAGAAGTTATTCCTGAGATAATGGAAAGATGCAAATGTTCAGAGGAAGAAGGTAAGAAAGAAGAAGAGTCCGGGTAAGATCAATATCCAGAAAAGATCGGCTCGATGATTGCTTTAATAATAGCGGTTCTTGCTGTGCTGGCGCTTTCCATACTGCTGTTTCCCGTCAACATCTCTTTTAATTCAACCAGGTCAGAAGGAACAATAGATGGAAGTATGGATGTAAACTGGATGATATTCCTTTTCATCTACTCCCTGAAAGAAAAGGAATTAAAAATCCACATCTTCGGAAGAAGCATATCCCGTCATATATCTCCTGAAAAAAAGCCGCAGGTGCAGAAACCTGAAAGAGAAATAAAGAAATCCAGGAAAATGCCTCCTGTTAGAGATTTCTTGAATATAATAGGGCCGATGTTTCGGCTTTTCAGAGATATGGTCCATACCTTCAGAATAAAATATTATCATATCGAAATCACTTATGGGCTGAACGACCCTGCAAATACAGGGATCATGACAGGATTTATGCACGCAGTCCGCTCTTCATTGAAAAAAGAAAAAGACTTCAAATTCACCCCGGACTTCACAAAGCAAATCCTGGACTGGAGTTTTATGTCGAAAGCATCCATTACTCCAATCAAAATAGTAATACCTCTTGCAAAGTTCGCAGCCAACAGAAAAGTTTTGAGATTCGCGCTGCAAATAACTTAGTCTGATATAAAAATATAAATAGAGTAACCGGAAAGCTTATTTGTATCCAAATCAATTATTCGGTAGAGTAAGGGAGTCGTTAGATTCTTTATGGTCAATATAGATATTTGATAGTTTCATGGCACACCAGTCATGACGAAAAATGGGGATTTCGTTGACCAACGGGATATTGCGGTTTCTAATTAGAGATATTGGAGGTAAATGATTATGGGGAAAAATGAGATTATTATAGGAATAGGAATATTAGTAATACTGCTGGCGCTGGCAGGAACTGGAAGCGCGTTTAAATCTGGAAGCTCAGGATATGATTGTTATAAATGTCATGCGAGTCAGTGGACATCTTCAAACATAGCATTTTACAACCAATCACACCGCTACAATGATACTGTACAAAATCCACCAAGCTGTGAAAATTGCCACGCAGGAGCATGGAGTTCTTCAGATCGATTTAATTTTTCTCTTAGAACAGGCACCGCAACCTACCTGACATCCACAACATGCGAAAACTGCCACAAGGCGAAGTACGATGACTGGCAGGGCACAATGCATCGCGTAATGTTGACAGATAACGGCACTGCACAGGCAATGGGTCTTCCAACTCCATCAGGTTTTAGTTGGGCGAATATGTCATATGTAATAGTGGGTAAGCCGGAATTGAGGTACCTGAATGAATCGGGATATCTTTTTAAGAGGTACTTCTCTGAAAACCAGACATTTGCAGATTATGGCCCAAGGCAATACACATGTGGAACCTGCCATACTACAGGTTATAACCCTACTGGGAACCAGAGCGGATTACCTGGAATAGTAGGGACATGGAGCGAACCGGGTATCGCCTGTGAGAGATGCCACGGCCCCGGAGGCAACGGACACCAGGTAGAGGCCAATGTCTCTGAACAGGTATGTTTGCAGTGCCATAACGGATCAACGAGACAGGGTCCCTTCCTATCAAGCGCTCATTCACCGCCTCTTAAAGCACCTGCAACATGTCTGAAATGTCATTCTCCGTTCGATTATGCCAGAAATACAACTGTAACAAGCACTACAGCTATAAATGTGGTGTGTGCAAACTGTCACAATTCCCATAATACAAGCGATGACAAATACAGGGAGCTATTCTCACCAGCTGGTTTCGATCAAGCCGCATATGCAAACGTGAGTGATGCAAAGAACAGCTTATTTAATTCAACTGCCAGCAGGCTTCTTCTCACAGGTGGCCCAACAGGCACGATGACCGCAGGAAAGGATGTCTATGATATTCTCACCACGCCAGCGCTGATACCTTCCGACATAATTGATAATAGCTACCCCGGACCGATAACCGTGACAGGTCCGATCTCAGAAGTACTCTGCTCCAATTGCCACTACGAACATGGATTGTCTCATATAGCTGGAGTGAATCTGACACATGCTAGGTTAAATTATCCAGGATTAGGTCTTGCGCCTGCCACATGTACCGACTGTCACATGTCAGGTGATTTGAAGAAGCATTCTTTCAACGTTAAGGATGAAACTGACTTCCCCTCTAGGACATGCTCGCGCGGCACGGAATGTCATGTCACAAGTGACCAGAATCTGAACCACAGTCGTTTTTCAGTTGTTCCTGTGGTAAATGAATGGAAAGCAAGCGCACATAACGACAAAGAAGTTGGGATAAATAAAAGTAGAAACTATAACGGTTACTATTGGAACAATACTGCAGGCGTACCTAATTCACGACAAGTTTCTTGTAACAAATGCCATTCTCCAATGGACTGGAACCCTGTGCAAGATTCTAACACTGCCAATGTACCACTGACCGCTGACTTCAAGGGTATTACATGTGCGGTTTGCCATAACATCCACGACATGGGCGACTGGCTAAAAAAGACCGGAAAGGCCTATGCATGGTATAATAGAGACGCAATTCCGGTAGAGAACGCAACTGGAGCCATAACCAGATACAAAGCTAACTATTCCATGATGGCAAACACAACCGAACTATGTGGTAACTGTCATGCGAACATAAGATTAGGTAATACAGGACCGGGCTATGGAACTCCCAGTACCAGAAATCCCACCGGAATAATATCACCGCACGGTTTCCCGGCAAAGGATATCTTTGTAGGGTCGTGGAAGCAGACAAATGATTTCGAGTGCATTGATTGCCACATGGCAAGAAAGATAACCAATCCGACGAATTTGACTGAGATGGTTCTGCCTGACAGCCAGAAGGTTACAGGTCACTCTTTCAAGGTGAACGTTCCTATACTGCAGAACGAAACAAAGTGTCTCGGCTGCCATGTTGTTGGCGATATAAGCACCAGAATCGAGGTTATAATGGCAGATACCCAAACGAAGTGGAATGCCACTAACATAACGGTAATGGATGCAATGGCACAAATTAATGCCTTTACAGGTCCGAAGAACCTGAGCCGTGATCTGATCGCTAGAGCATACTGGAACCTGCGATTGGTGAGGTCGGACGAAAGTTGGGGTGTGCATGATCCGGTGAAGGTAAGCAATTTGCTCAATGAATCCTCAAGTCTGGCGAATGATTCTTTAGCAGCTCTTGGGTCAGAGGAAGGAAACCTGAGTATAACAAGCTTTTCTCCAACGACGTCAACAGTGATCGATGTTCTTGGAGGCCCAACCAGAACATTCAGCATTACCGTTAACCAGGTCGCGAACGTATCCTGGCAGATCAATGAGACAGAAGTAGCCAATGAAACAGGTGTAACCACATCATCATATTCAAATGACAGTGCAGCAGAAGGTACATGGAATGTGACTGCGGTTGCTGAAAATACCAACGGAAGTGCAATGCAAAAATGGATATGGATAGTGTCTCCACAAGGAGAAGGATTCACCATCTCAGGGTTCACGATCAATAGCGCCGACAACCTGGGTGTTCCTGGATGGACCATAAATCTCACGAACGCTACCATGAATGTGTCCGCGACTACAGCTGAGAACGGCATGTATCAGTTCA
>JAUSDC010000108.1 GCA_030650845.1 Candidatus Methanoperedens sp. | reverse complement strand
CTACAATGACCGCGGCTATAAGCGACATGGAAACAGCGTACACTGATGCCGCTGGAAGGACAAATCCTACTGATACTGAACTGTACGCCGGAGATATTACCGGGAAGACCATCACACCAGGTCTCTACAAATGGGGGACCGGGGTCCTGATATCTGCTGGTGGCGTCACTCTATCTGGCGGCGCAAATGATATCTGGATCTTCCAGATCGCGCAGGATCTCACCGTGGACAATGGTGCTATTGTTACTCTGAGCGGCGGCGCACAGGCAAAGAACATCTTCTGGCAGGTCGCGGGTCAAACCACACTTGGAACCACGGCTAACTTCAAGGGAATCATCCTGTCCAAAACACTGATCTCAATGAACACTGGCGCAACATTGAACGGCAGAGCACTGGCGCAAACAGCTGTTACATTAGACGCAAATGCAATCACAGCCCCGTCTTCCAGCGTTAGCCCCACCCCGACAGCAACGAAAACAAGCTCAGGTTCAGGTTCAGGTACGGTAACAGCAACTACGGCAAAGCCAACAGTTACGGCTACTCAGACGCCAGCATCGTCAAACACCCCGACAGTAACGAGCACAACCACAGGTGCGGCAACAGTAACAACGGCTAAGCCAGCAGGTACGGGTACTCCGGCACCAGCGACATCAAAGCCGGCTCCTGGATTTGAGTTAGTGTTTGTCGCAGCAGCACTATACTCGGTGTATATGTTCAGTAGAAATAGAAGATGAACAATTCATCTTCTTTACTTTTTTTAATAATAACTTTACAAAAAAAAGAATTTAATAGCCTCAGGCTCAGCTTTGCAAAAATCCCTTGCGCTCAAGCCAGTTGACCTGAGGAGGGCTGTATTTCCAGATTATATCAGCTTTATCATTCTGAAAAGACCATGGAACAAGAATAATTACATCCCCTTCACGGATCCATATCCTTTTTTTCATTTTACCAGGAATACGGGTGAGCCTTACAATGCCATCCATACACCTTACACGCAGTTTATTTGCTCCCAAGAGACTTTCAACTGTTCCCAGTATCTCGTTCGCGCTTTTTTGCGGAATGCGAACCCTGGAAAATTCTTCTGGCTGCTGATTACTATTTCTTTGTCTATTCAATTATACCTCATGATTATTGTATATAGGGTCTCAATCATATGTATAAGTAACTGATTGTTCGGCAGCATCGTCTATCACGGAACTCTGAAAAAAATTCCCATCTATTTGAACTATTTTTTCATTTTTACACCCAATGACACTATTTATAATAGGTCTCAACCAAATATAACAACTTATATGGATTAAATAATGGAGGTGAATCCATCTTTAAGGGTTAGACATGATCGAATTAAAGAATTTAACTGTTAGAATCGAAGACAAAATGATACTTAAGGATGTGAATCTACACATTGCACATGGCGAAACCATCGCTTTATTCGGCCCCAACGGTTCTGGAAAGACCTCGCTCTTGAAAACGATTATAGGAATTCCAGCTTACAGGGTAGAATCAGGCAGGATTTTCTTTGATGGCGCTGACATTACTGAACTCACCATGGATGAACGTGCAAAGCTTGGAATTGGCATCGCATTTCAACGTCCACCAGCGGTCAGAGGCGTGAAGCTGAAAACTATGCTTCGTATCTGTATGGAGAAAAGAGGAATTTTCAATGAGGATAAAATCAATGAATTTGCCCATAAATTAAACCTTCACAATTGTTTGGACCGGGATATCAACCTGGGCTTTTCTGGTGGGGAGATCAAACGTTCAGAACTCCTCCAGTTATTGGCCCAGAATCCCAAGTTTATAATGTTTGATGAACCCGATTCTGGTGTAGATCTGGTGAGCATACATTTAGTGGGCAAGGTAATAAATGAGCTCCTTGAAAAGGAGAAATTGGCAAGCAAGAGGACCAAAGCAGGACTGATCATAACCCATGCCGGGTATATCCTGGACTATGTTAATGCCGACAGGGGTTGTATCATGCTGAACGGGACTATTATTTGCTCTGGGAATCCCAGAGACCTTTTAGAGGATATAAGAACCAAAGGTTATGAGGAGTGTGTAAGATGTCTAAAGTAAGTCCCAGGGAGATGGCTAAGAAAGCCGAGAAAAAGCCCTCAGCTATTGGTCCAGATATTGATCTTAACGCTTATTCCGTGGAAGCCAAGGAGCATGGTAAGATTCAAAGGCTAAAGGATTTATCCGGTGAGGTTAAGGAAAAAGCCATACATGTGGGTGTTGATGCAGAAGAGGCGTGTAGGTCGGGGTCATTTTTTCAAATGGATCATTCAGTTATATTATCCTCCGCCTATAAAAGTGGACTGGAGGTAATGAGTAGCACAGAGGCGCTTAAGAAATACGACTGGCTCCCGGACTACTGGTGGAAGGCTGTAAACGTGGATGCGGACAAATACACTGCTCAAGCTGAGCTAAAACAAAACCATGGCTATTTTTTAAGAGCACTCCCCGGGGCAAAGGTAGAGTTTCCTCTACAGGCATGTCTCTACATGACCCAGGACGGTCTGGCGCAGAATGTCCATAATATAATAATCGCTGAAGAGGGCTCTGAGCTTCATATCATAACCGGCTGCACAACAGCCCCAAGGGTGAGAACAGGTCTCCATATAGGTGTTTCAGAGTTTTATATTAAGAAGAACGCCATGGTTACTTTTACAATGATCCACAATTGGGCGGAGGACGTAGAGGTAAGACCAAGAACAGGAGCAATTGTGGAAGATAACGGCATATTCATGAGCAATTACGTTTGCATGAAGCCTGTAAAAACTCTGCAGATGTATCCGACTGCATACTGCGTTGGTGAGAATGCTACTGTGAGGTTCAATACCATTTTATTCGCAAGAGAAGGTTCGAAAATGGATGTAGGCGGAAGGGTCTTCTTAAGAGCAAAGGGCAGCAGGGCTGAGCTTGTCACAAGAGCCATAACCAGAGGAGGTGATATTATTACGAGGGGGCATCTTATAGGTGAAGTTCCAGGAATTAGGGGACATCTAGAGTGTAGAGGACTTATACTCTCAGAAAAGGGAAGTATTCATGCAATTCCTGAACTTGAAGGAAGGGTAAATAATATTGATATGTCCCACGAGGCAGCGGTCGGTAAGATTGCGGAGGAAGAAATTCAGTATTTGATGGCAAGAGGATTGAATAGTGAGGAGGCAACCTCCGTAATAGTCGGAGGTTTTCTGGATATCGAAATAAAGGGCATCCCTGAACACTTGAAAAGGGAAATAAAAAAGGCGGTCAGGATGGGAGATGAGCCCCTTATGTGAGCAAGGATATCAGACTATTAAAGGTGGCGGGATATCTAAAACAAATCACCAATGCACCGGCTCTCACCGAAAGTTTTATTGTAGAAGAAAGCGTATCCAATTATGGAAAACGGGAGGTAAGTGATAGCAATGGAAGAATATGCAGATATGCTTGGGGAGATATATCTGGAACGATCAAGGTATCTATTAAATACCGATGAATTGTTTGAAGAAATATATGGAAAATCCGAGTATGAGATAACCGATAATATCAATGTCGAATTTGGCAGTAATGAAGGGACAGTATGTTGCGGGACATTGGTTGATACAGATGAAGCCCACGGGGCTAAAATGAAAACAAGTGAACAATTCCTTGTATGCAGTAATAATTGCAGAAAATTTATTGAAATGGCAAATTCTTAAAAGTAGACAAGGTTTGCGCGATTATAATTAAGGGAATGGGAGGTATAAAATATGGCAATATATATAATAATCTCTAACCTGACAGATGAAGGTGCTAAGACTCTCAAGAAGAATCCTGGCAGAGTGAAAGAAGTAAATGCTGAGCTCAAAGACATGGGTGTAAAAGTGCTGGATCAGTATGCGGTCTTAGGAAATTTTGACTTTTTGACCATCGTGGAAGCGGATGATGAAGCCACGGTCGGCAAAGCAATTGTTGAAATTTTATCTCGCGGCAGCATCAAAACAGCGACATATAAAGCGATACCCATCGACGAGTTCATCGAATCACTTAAGTGATTTCCAAATAAAAACGTTTCGATAGCCTACAGTATTAAAAATTATGGAGTGAGATAATATGGTCAAGAAAAGCCAAGGAAGAAAAGAAGAATTAAGAGAAGTTTCAAAAATGTGGGAGGATTCCTACTTGAAACTATACAAGCCCTGGATAGAATCCACAGGAGATATGTTAGAAAAGATGTCTCTTCTCTCAAAAGAAGCGACACCACAGAAATACAGGGAATTCTATGATGAATGGATAAAAACATACCAGAATTCGTTTGGTAAATTTTATCCGATCCCAACACCGAAATCAAATAAAGAAACACTTGAAAAATTTATATCAAGTGCAGAGGAATCCAATAAACTTTACAAGTCGTGGACTTCCGAGTTGGAAGAGAATTCCAGGAAGACAAAAGAGATACTCCAGGGCGAACCAGATCCTGCAAAATTTAAAGAATGCTATGATATCTGGATGAAGTCTTATGAAAAAATATTCGATGAGTTTTTAGAACTGTCGGCTAAAGAAAGTACAAAAGAGATATTTGGGAATTATATGGGCATACCAGACATCTACTCAGGGAGCTTTTTGCAGATGTCAAAACTATGGAAGAAATCATACTCACAGCTTTGGGAGCCACTGAATGAATCCATGCTGAAACTTTCCGAGAAAACGGCAGAAATCTCTCGGGGAGATGCAGACCCGGAAGCCTATAAGGAATATTATACCTTATGGGTGGATACATATAATGAGATATATGACAAATATGTCAAGTCCATGGAGCCAACGGGTGAAATGTTCGAGCATTTTGTAAAGAGTTCCGACATTTATCTGGGTGTGTACAAATCCTGGATAGCAGCGCTTGAAAAAATGTCCGAAAAGGCTAAGGAAATGTCCAAACAAACCTCTGATCCAGAGGAGTATGAAGAATTCTATAATCTATGGGTAAAGATGTATGAAAAGGCCTTTGATAGCTTTTTTGAGGATATGCCCACAGTTGGAGGCCCTATGAAAGATATAATGGAGCCTGTAAAGGTCATGGCTAAGATGTACGCTGACACATTTACCAAGATGTCAAAGATGTGGGTGAGATCAGATATCGGTTCAGCCTCTGCGTATCCTGGAAAGAATAAAAAATGAGTTCTTCGGATCTAAAAAAAGGTAAAAGTATGGAAAAATCCATTAATGATGAAGGTTTTCTCTACATTTGTTAACCTTTATATGGCAGGGATGGAAACCAGTTCCAATTTACAGAGTTTATTCATGGAAGCAATGCGCAAAGTGCAGGAAAAGACTGCAACCTATATGGAAGGGGAAATCAGTCCCGACAAATATAAGCATTTTTACAATGTCTGGATGGAGACGTATAGCGAGACCTTCAAGGAATTCTCGAAATCAGGTCACTTTGTGTCTGACATAGGGAAATTGAATTCGTATTTAATGGATTTTCAAAAATACAATAGGGAAATGCTTGAAGAGAATTATCTGAAACCCATGAATCTCCCCACAAAGACGGAAATCGACGAGATCAATAAAGAGTTATATTCTCTCAAGAAAACAGTAAAGGAACTGACCATCCAGATCAAAGAACTAAAAGAGAAAAAAGAGGGTTGTAAGGATATGACATGAACATACTTAATTTAATTGAAGATTTTGAGAAATTCAAATGTGGAATGGAATTATTCCTGAAACCACCCGAATTTTCGGTTGGAACAACGCCTTCTGAGTTAATATTTAGTGAAGATAAGATGAAACTTATCCATTATATCCCAATAGTGGAAAAACCACATCTGGTTCCAATACTCATAGTGTATGCACTCGTGAACCGATACTACATTCTGGATCTCCAACCTGATAAGAGTGTGATAAAGAAGCTTTTGGAGGAAGGTTTTGATGTTTATGTCATTGACTGGGGATATCCATCAGGTGCAGACAGATATCTCACACTTGATGATTATGTGAACGGTTATATAAATAATGCTGTGGATAAGATCAGGGAGCGGTCTGGATTGGATAAGATCACCCTGCTCGGAGTATGTCAGGGCGGAACTTTTTCTGTGATGTATGCCGCAATGCATCCTGAAAAGGTGAAAAACCTGGTTACGCTAGTGACTCCTGTGAACTTCGATACTGATAAAGGACTTCTTCATCTCTGGGCAAAAAGCTTAGACGTGGATAAAATCGTGGACTACTATGGAATAGTACCCGGAGATTTTCTGAATTCAGGGTTCTTGCTACTTGACCCATTCAGGCTTATGATCGATAAGTATGTAGGTATGTTCGATCGGATCGAATGCAATCCGGATGATACAACATGTGCAATTCGAAATGAAGATTATATCAAGAATTTCCTCAGGATGGAAAAATGGATATTTGACAGTCCTGACCAGGCCGGAGAAACCTTCAGGCAGTTCATGAAAGACTGCTACCAGAAGAACCTCCTCATCAAGAACGAGATGATACTCGATGGAAAGAAGATCAATTTGAAAAATATCACAATGCCCCTTCTTAACGTCATGGCCGAAACGGATCACCTGGTTCCCAACGCTGCGAGCATTCCCCTTAACGATGCCGTATCAAGTGCGGATAAACAGATGCTTGTTTTCCCGACCGGGCACATCGGCATCTTTGTGGGCTCAAAATCCCAGAAAGAGGTCTGCCCAAAGATCGCAGCGTGGTTGAAGCCCAGGTCTCTTCTCGATGGAAAAGGAGACGAAAAGACTGAATCCGGAAATGAAGAGTTGCCTGAATTAGCCAAAGAAAAGACGGTTGAACAAAACAGAAAGAAGCGCAAATCAAAGGTGAACAAAAAATGAGACTTGAAAACAAGGTCGTAATTATTACAGGAGCGGGAAGCGGTATTGGTAAAGAAACTGCACTCCTGTTTGCAAGAGAAGGAGCTAAAGTAGTTGTCGCCGATGTGAATGAAAAGGCTGGGGAGGAGACAGTTGTTGAGATCAAGAAAAATGGGGAGGGATTTTTCGTAAAATTGGATGTAACCAATAGAGAACAATCAAAACAGATGGTTAAAACTACTATGGAAAAATATGGTAAAATAGATGTTTTGATAAATAATGCAGGCATTGTCCAGGATGCACTTATATTTAAGATGACAGAAGAACAGTGGGATAGGGTCATTGATATAAACCTCAAAGGAGTTTTTAATTGTACTCAGGCAGTGGTTGAGGTTATGATAAACCAGGGGAATGGCGTGATCATTAACACATCCTCTATTGTAGGATTAAATGGCAATGTTGGGCAGGTCAATTATGCTGCAACTAAAGCCGGTCTTATCGGTATGACAAAGACCCTGGCTAAGGAATTGGGGAGAAAAGGGATTCGTGTTAATTCAGTAGCGCCTGGATTCATACAGACTCCGATGACCTCAAGCGTGCCTGATAAAATCCTTGAAATGATGAAAGAAAAAACTCCATTGCGCAGACTTGGCGAACCAAAAGATGTTGCGAATGCATATTTGTATCTTGCTTCAGACGAGGCAAACTTTGTTAATGGAGCAGTACTTTGTGTGGATGGGGGGTTAGTAATATAGTGAACTACCCAACCCTAAAGGGCTTGGGCGTACCGCTGCATCGGCTCTCTGCTTGAGAGTCCTTGACGGTCTTGAATTCCCGTAGTTCCTACGGTACAGCTTGGTATATTCTCTATCAATATCGCAGACACTTGATCTCTTCCCATCACAAGACCACAGGAAGGACAAATATGTACCCTCACTGAAAGGTCTTTAGGGACACTTAAACCACATATACAGGTCTGTGATGTTCCTGATGGATTAACGAATTCAACTCTCTTCCCGGCACATTCTGCCTTGGATTTCGTGAAATTCATTAACTGATACCACCCTGCATCTGATATGGATTTAGCAAGACGATGGTTCTGCACCATGTTCTTTATCTGCAAATCCTCGAATTTGATGAGGTCATAGGTATCTACAAGATCTTTTGATAGTTTATGAGCAAAATCTTTTCTCTGATTCCTGATCCTTCGATGTACTTTTGATACTATCACCCGTTGCTTATTCCGGTTCTTTGAACCGAGCTTTTTCCGGCTTAACCGCTTCTGTTCCTGCGTTAGTTTATCCTCAGATCCTCGCAAGAACTTTGGAGGTTTGATCTGTTCCCCGTTGCTCAAGGTTATCAAATCGATTAAGCCAACATCGATTCCAGTTTTGGTCTTGATCTCGACCGGGACAGGTTCTTCGATTTCACATGAAAAGGAAACGTACCATTGATCGATATCTTTTTTGATGGTACAGGTCTTGATTTTACCTTCGATCTTTCGATGAAGGATGATCTTGAAAGTTCCTATTTTCGAAAGAATAAGTTTTCCATCTTTCAGTTCAAAACCCGATTGTGGATATGTGAAACTATTATACCTATCCCGCCCCTGAAACCGGGGATAACCGAAGCCATTAAAGAAATTCTTGAAACTTATATCCACTCTTTTCAAGACGTTTTGGAGTACCTGAGAGTGAACTTCGTTTTGAAAATCGGTTTTTGATCCTGATAGTTCGTTTGCCTGATCATAATAGTTTATCCATTCAGGTTTTCCCCACGGGAATACATCAAATATTTTTTTTAATCGATTAAGCTCTGCCTGTCGTTTTCTTTCAGCAAGAGAATCGTTATAGAGACATCTGCATGTGGAGAGGGTTCTAATAGAATTGACCTCAGAATTCTTGTTTGGATATGCTCTGAACTGATATGTTGTTCTCATGCGCTATCGACATTATTTTTAGAGTATATGTCGCTTATGATAGTGGGGTGAAAGTGTTTATTCCAAGGGGTAGTAGAGTAAAGCAGAGGTCTTTCAACCTCCACCTCCTCATCAAACCGTGCAAACGGATTTCCCGTACACGGCTTTCGTCTGGCTTTTCCCTTTGCAGGAGATGGATTCATTCAGCAACGAAGAAAGAGAAATCAGCCCCTTTTCTTTAAGCTCTGATTGAGGAAGCGTATATAAAATAGTCTTCTGGGTACGCCTTTTAGCCTTGAAGCTTCTCAAACGTCCCCGAATATAACCATCGAGTTCTCCGTACAATTTCTTCACAGTACCGCCTTTAAAATAGTTTCCCCAACCCCGAATTACGGGATTGAGAAGTCGTATTACAGTTTCAATGTTTACAGGCTGATTCCGTCTTGTCCTGTATTTTATATCTTCTTTGAACTTCTTCCTTGCTTTATCCCTTGGTCTTCTCCATCTTCCATTGAAGTGAAAACCAAGGAACTCAACCCCTTTCTTTCTTGCATGGACGACCTTTGTCTTTTCAGGACTGAGTTTCAATTTTAACTCTCCCTCCAGAATCTCCTTTGCTCGTTTCAGTGCATCTTCTGCATCTGATTCGAACTTGCAGAAAATAACGATGTCATCTGCGTATCTAAGCAGCAGGTAACCATAATCGCCCATTCTCCTATCGAAGTGATTCAGATAAATATTCGACAGCAGCGGGCTGAGGTTTCCGCCCTGAGGAGTGCCTTCTATGCTCTCCTCGAATATGCCTTCATTCATTATTCCGCTTTTCAGGAACGATTCTATGAGAGAAAGAACTCTGCCGTCTGCGATCTTTTCACATACAAGATCCATCATTATTTGATGGTCAACATGATCGAAGAATCCTTCAATATCGGCATCCACTACCCAGTGGTAGCCTCTTTCAAGGAATGCTTCACCCTTCCTTATTGCCGCATGGGCATTAGTGTTGGGTCTGTAACCATGGCTCTGGGGCAGGAATATTTCTTCAAAGATGGGTTCAAGTACGTTCTTTAATGCCTGCTGGACTACTCTGTCTCTCACTGTAGGAATCCCAAGTTTCCTCATCTTCCCGTTATCTTTTGGGATCAATATTCTTAAGACCGGGCTTGGTTCATAGCGTTTCTCTTTAAGTAGTCTCTGTATTTCGGCTAAATTCTGTGATAGATTTTGTTCGAATTGTTCAATGGTTATGTTGTCGATTCCGGCACTTCCTCTATTTGCTTTTACGCTTTTCCATGCCTTTTCAAGGTTCTTTTGATCCCATACTTTATGTATCAGAGCAAATGCCTTGAATTTGTCATGGTATTGCTGATTCCATTTCTTCATTTACTGTCTCCATCGGTTTCGGCTTCCAGCAGTTGTTCCACTATCTTCACATACTGTCACCAGAGAGCGTTTCACTACCATTTCAGTGGTGCTTACCTTTCTGGTATCTTCTTTTAATCCGATTGGTGTTATCATGCTGTTCACCTCTACTCTATCCAGACTAGAACCCCTTCGCTGAGTCAAGTTTTCTCCTCGAACCGTCGCCCCCTGCACCCTGCGGCACAGGTTCGGTTTGTCGTCGGTTTGACTTTCATTGCTACTATGAGTTCGTCCGACTTCTTGCAGAGCATCACTTTGGTTTTCCCGTAAGGTTATACCTCCATTACCTCTATCCCTTCAGTTGAGTTCAGTGACCCAGAAACGTGTGTAGGGTATTAACTCAGCTTCAGGGAGGACTCTGCAAGACCTCCCTCGGTCGCACAGGAGAGCTTTCGAAGCCATCCCTGCCATGATCACCCCAGCAATCATTATTCTGCTCAAGCTTCCATTTGAATCGGGAATGTCGCATCATGCTAAGGCCACTTCTGGTTTACATGTTGTTCAGGGCTGTGGTTTCCGATACTGGGGAACTCCGCACCACGCTTCGCAGCGTCGCACTTCCCTTTCTCTTCGTACAGGAACAGACCTGTACGGTGGGATTTTAACCCCGGTGGATATAGTGCCGTTACATTCATGTTTGATATCCTTTTTGTTGTTCTCTCTTTCCTGTGCTTCAAGGCACGCCGATTCATCTGCGCCCTCGAAGGGCACAGTGTTCTCTACCCCTTGACCCCAACGTATAAAAAGGTGAAAACAATGAATAATGTAGTTATTGTATCTGCGACCAGAACAGCCGTCGGAAAATTCGGGGGACGTCTGATTAACATACTGGCTAAATATGACCATATTGTTCCTTTAGCAGCAGGTAAAGCGTTAAAAGATGTTTATTCAGGGAAGAGTTATGAAGAAATCGTCATCCCTTCATCTCATATTGGTCTTTCGGTGAGCAGGGAAGCACATCTGAACCTATGGCCGAAAGTGCGTGAATGGGTAGTGCGGACCGAGTAAATGATTTGGTAATACCAAGGATTGGAACCATCAAAAGTTGCTAAGAATTATCCCTCCCAATCTCTCTAACAATATCGCTGGCGCTTACAATGCCAACAGGCATCTGGGGTTCGCTTAGATCCCTGTCCATTACCAGTAGCCTGTGGATATGTTTCTTCTGCATTACATCTGCGGCCTTCTCAAGAGTCGTCTCCGGCCTGATAAACTCCACATAAGGGGTCATTATCTCCTCGGCTGTTAGAAGCTCCCAGTTCTGTTTACCAAAGTGACGCAGCACATCACACTCGGAGACTATTCCCATTACCCCTCTCTCCGGACCTATTACAGCAACTCCGGATACCTCTTCCCTGGCCATGATCTTAGAAATCTCCCTGATTGAGAGCGTTGATGGGATGGTTACCACCCTCTTAGTCATCACGTCCTTGAGTAACTTGACTTTCTTTTTCAAAACTTTACCTCCCAAATAAGTGAATTTAGAGTTCTACGAATAAATAGCTGTCGCAGAATGATGATACCATAAGCTACTTGTATGATTAAGAATCATATACTATTGGGGCTAAAAAGAGCCTTGAGCAAGTGGAGGTTAGAAAGATGATAAGTGACGAATTTAGAAGATTTCAAGATACCATGGACCGAATGTTTGAAGAACTATGGGGCGTACCAGCACCAGGCAGGCTGTTGCTACCACCAGGCGAAAGAGCAATTGAAAAATATGAAAGACCTTTTGCTACCATCAGGAAACCATTTGTCGATATGGTTGAGACAGATAAAGAAATTATAGCTACGGCAGAAATGCCGGGTCTGGAGAAAGAAGATATCAAAATCAATATCACTGAAGATAAGCTTGAGATCTCAGCTGAGACGAGACATGTTGAAGAAAAACAAGAGAAAGGTTATGTATATAAAGAGAGAAGAAGCGGAAGCTATTTTCGTGCAATATCTCTACCATCTCCAGTAGATTCTGACAATTCCAAGGCTTCATATAATAATGGAGTTCTTGAGATAAAGATGCCAAAGACAGAAATTAAGAAGAAGACACCAGTAAAGGTTGAGTAAATTTAAGATAAAATTATGGTATAGAGTATATGCCCAAATTAAAATGGAGAGTAAACCGGGTGATCATCATTTTTGGGCTCATGGAAACCCCATGGCTTAAATGATATAGAAATGCCAAACACAGGTAAAACTGTGTGCGGAATAACTATGGATTTGGTTCCCGCCCGGGCTTGAATCCATTTTAAGCATCCAGAGCTTTGTGATTTCTGTGCCCTGCACAAAAGTCGGAGACCAGGTCATAGTCGAGATTGAGCGGGACATGAGGAATCGTGATCGCAACCCTTGAATGGGGTAAGTGAGGAGTAAATGAAAGAGATTTCCTTCATCGATGGTAAAAGAAAGATAAAAATAAAAAATAACAATCTATCAGCATATTTGGAAAGAATTGAAACTGCTGGTTATGTGGTGAAGGCAAATAAATGTAAGAGAAAGGAAGGGTGGAGAGATGTGTTAATGATAGGTAAAGCCAGGGATTTTGATGAATTTTTTGGCGAAAATGTTGCAATAAAAGAAATCTATAAACAGTTCCCGCAGATATATCGCCTTCTTTTTAACCATGGAGAAATTATAATGTATATGCTCCAGGATCATGAGATTGTTTAACAACTGCATGAAGCTATTTTCAACAGCTATTCCATTAAGATTATCAGCTTGCTGAGGCTGAGGGATTTCAAGGTCACGTTGCTTCCATCGAAAAAAGATTTAGATAAATCAAAAGAAAGCGATTATTTTATCGTCCATCCTCCATCTACGACAAGCGATGCCCCGGTAATGAAATCTGCATCAGGAGAGGCAAGAAACACTGCTGCACCTGCGATTTCCTCAGGTCTTCCTGCTCTTCCTGCCGGAGTCGCAGACATGAGTTCCTTTCTTGCATCCTGGTCTCTGAGAAGCTCCGAGGTCATAGGGGTCTCGATCACTCCGGGGCAAATAGCATTGATATTGATATGAGGGGCGTAATCCAGCGCCATCTCTTTTGTCAGGAGTATCAATCCTCCTTTTGATGCGCAATAGGCGGGACTCGCTGCGAAGCCCACGATACCGGCGATAGAGGCTATGTTGATAATCCTGCCCTTTATTACATCATTTTCGTTTTCTAGCATCGCGGGTATGGCACGCTTTGAGCAGAGAAAAGCCCCCTTCAGATTTACATCGATTACCGCGTCCCATTCTTCCTCGCTCGTCTCATGGGCAAGATGTGATCTGTAAATTCCCGCATTGTTTACGAGTATGTCAAGCCTCCCGAATTTTTCAATGGTCCTGCTGATAAGTCGATCAACATCATCCGCTTTTGAGACATCAGCCTGCACTACGATATACATTCCCCCAACCTTCTTGATCCTATCCACTGTCTCCTGTGCCTTTCGTTCGTGGCAGTTGACCGTGACAGAGGCACCTTCTGCCGCAAAATATGCAGCTATTGCCTGACCAATCCCCGTCCCCGCTCCGGTAACTACTGCGACCTTACCTTTCAGCCTCATAGAATGCCTCCTTGAACAGTATATATTCCTTCCAGGTATTTTGTGTATATGTAACCAAATTTCATATAAGCCCCAATAGAAAATTCTATATCACATAATATAAATGTTTGCTTTATATGGGGCAGTAAAAAAGTTTGGTGTGGAACGATACTTATTGTGGCAATTTTAACCTAAAGCATCATGCTCATGGCTCAGTAGAAAATCCGCATATTCACAGATGCAGCATCAACTGTTTTCCACTCAGGAAAGAATATCAATTATAATAACCTATCTACAATACGATGTTAAAGCCTACTGATACATTCAAATGCTACCTTGTAAGCTGGGATGAAGTATCCATGCTGGCAAAAATGTTATCATTTAAAATTAAAAATTCAGGGTTTAAGCCGGACCTTGTTATAGGTATAGCAAGAGGAGGACTTGTGCCGGCGCGTATCGTGTGCGATTTTCTTATTCAAAAAGACCTTGCAGTAATAAAAGTTGAACACTGGGGAATCGCTGCAATTGCCCTCGGGAAAGCTGAAATAAAGTTCCCTCTTCCTATAGACATTTCCGGAAAGAAGATCCTGATCGTGGATGATGTTGTGGATACTGGAGACACCTTTACTGTGGCCATGGATTATGTAAAGGGAAAGAATCCTTTAGAAGTTAAGAGCTCAGTGCTGCATTATAAGACCTGTTCAGCCTTTGTCCCCGATTACTGGGCAGAAAAGCAAGATGAATGGAAGTGGATAATATATCCATGGGCTGTTTATGAGGATCTGACAGGTTTTATTGAAAGGGTGTTGATCAAGCCTATGACGCATGAAGAGATAAGAAAAGCTCTAAAGAGCAATTTCGACATAAGCATCTCAAAAAAAGACCTTGCGGAGATGTTAAATGATATGAATGCGGCAGGAAATATCCAGAAAATGGAAAAATCAGCACTTATGAAAAAAATCATTAGACTCCCGGAATAAAGATTCATTTAAGGAACTTAAATCCCCACAAACTTTCGCCCTTGATTTCTTTTTTCTTTAAATGTTCTATCTCATGGGCTATATCAAACGCTGTCGAACCTTCAAAAACAAGTTCTCTTTCTGCGAGTTCTTCCACCTTTATCTCTTTTTTAAGAGGATGAACTGTCGCTTTTATGATACGGTCGCATACGACTCTGACTCTATAAGAACGCCTGACAAGTAATCTTATCGTCTCTTCCCCACATTTTTCAAGCCTGTGGACTGTTCCCTCTTCATCTTTAAGAACCGGATTCACAAACAGATATATTTCCTCAAAGGAATATCCTAATTTCTTTTCGTCATCGTAAACGGTAGTCTTGTCTATCACTGCTATAGTCTTTATGTTTTCTGCCGAATAACTCCAGTCACCGCCATCTCTTAATGAGAGCAAAAGAGGGATAAATGCGTCGGCAGGCATGTCAAAACTTGAAATCAGTTTTTTCTCTGCGCTTGTAAAGTCTATTGCCTTTTTGAGATTTTCTATTGACATGTATCTTCTATATTAGTTTGTTCGGTTCTTATAAAGCTCGCAGAATGGTGATATTTAGAAAAAGCGCCTCCTGTGAGGAAGAACTGCATATTGGTTAATTTCGAATCACGGCTGGAATTATTTTAAACGCATCTACATCAACCAGCCCTTTATCCGTAATCTTAAGTGACGGGATAACAGGTAGCGATAGGAATGAAATCTGGATAAAAGGCGCATCAAGTTCGCATCCCATCTTTTTGACTATGCTATGAAGTTCCTTTTGTTTTTTATTCACTTCGTACGCACTTTCGGTGCTCAGAATACCTGCAAAAGGAAGATGCAGGTAATCGATCACGCTACCATCAGCTATTACTATTCCTCCCTGCAATTCTTTAATTTTATTCGCACAGAGTGCCATATCCTCAAAATTTGTGCCTAGAAGAATGACATTATGTGAGTCATGTGCAACACTCTGCCCGATTGCTCCTTCTTTCAAACCAAACCCACGGACAAAACCACGGCCTATGTTTCCCGATTTTCCATGGCGTTCAATCACAGCTGCGGCGAGAATGTCGTGTTCTATGTCAGGCAGGACGACTTGTTCCTCTGTTTTCAACTCCTCAATGCTTCTTTTTGTGATAAGCTGACCCGGCGTTATTTCTATTATATGGGCCAATACCATGTTTTTCTTAGATTTGAGTTTCAGGTCACTTGATTCTATTTTTTTATATTTAACTGTCCGCAATACATATCCTGGATACCCGGTTGCTTCTATTTTAGGGTTAATTTTGCCGCGTATGACCACATTATTAATCTTGAAAGCTTGTAAATCATCAAGTATTACCAGATTCGCTCTTCGACCTATGCTTATCGAGCCCACGAACGGATCTATCCTGTAATATCGTGCCGTGTTGATGGTAGCCATTGAAATCGCCTGAATGGGCTCTATTCCAAGTTGGATTGCTTTTCTCACCACTGCATCCATATATCCTTCTATAAGGTCCCCCGGATTTTTGTCATCAGTAACGAAAAAGAAGTTTTCAAGGGATATTCTATCGCTAAGCAATTCAGGTATGAATTCCTCAAGGCTCTTTGCAGCCGAGCCCTCACGAATCATGATCTTCATACCCAGGCGCGCCTTTTCAAGTGCTTCGTGGTAGGTCACAGACTCGTGATCGCTTGATATGCCTGCACACATGTATCCGAACAAATAACTGCCCCGCATGCCAGGGCAGTGACCGTCCACCACAAGTTTTTTTTCAAGAGCTGCTGCAATCTTGCCGAGGATATCTGGGCTGCCATGCAACAACGCAGGGTAATCCATAACCTCGCCAAGGCCTATCACACATTCTTCATCCAGGAACTTTTTAATCTCAGGAAGATCCAGCTTCGCACCCGATGTTTCAAGAGGACTGGAAGGTACACATGATGAGATCATGATAAAAACATCGATTGGCAGACTTTTTGCTTCACGCATAATCAACCTGATTCCTCTTGCCCCCAGGATATTCGCAATCTCGTGAGGATCGATCACGATACCGGTTGTCCCATGGAGAATTGATTGTTTTGCGAATTGCGTAAGTGTTACCATGCTCGACTCAAAATGCACATGCCCATCTATCAATCCCGGGCATACATGGGCGTTTCTTATATCAAGAATCTCTGTTTTTGAGCCTATCAGTTCATCCACATCCCCCATCCCTGAGATGAATCCTGAGCTTATTGCTATGTCACCTTTTGTGATCTCTTTCGTGTTGACGTTCAAAATTCTGCAATTCTTAAGTACAGTATCAGCCTTAATCCTGCCCATCCCTGCAAAGATCTTCTCTCTCAAAAACATAATATAAGGTTATTCTTTTATTGGTAAAAATTGTTCGCCTGCAAAATCATTGATCAATTCAGCTAATTATTTATACCTTATAGACTTATTTATTAATAAGTAGGGGTTCTGCTCAAAAACAAATAGGAGTGTTTCCCTGGAGATATGGAGTGGATATGATGTCGTATAACTTTTATGGCGGCGAGAATTTTACGAGGATACAGGGGGCGATAGAAAATGCGAGCGCTGGGGATACGGTTTTGGTTTATAATGGAACTTATTTTGAAAATGTAGTTATTTATAAAAGATTTACTTGTATAGATTTGAATAAAATAAAATTTTAACGGAGGTTAGTTATGGCAGGACAATTAGCAGGACAGCCAATCTATATTCTAAGAGAAGGCAGTCAAAGAACAAAAGGAAGAGAAGCGCAGCATAACAATATCATGGCTGCCAGGGCAGTAGCAACGGCGGTCAGAACAACTCTAGGACCACAGGGTATGGATAAAATGCTCGTGGACGCGCTGGGGGATATCGTGATCACAAATGATGGTGCGACCATTCTCCAGACAATGGACATCGGGCATCCGGCAGCTAAGATGATCGTGGAAGTCGCAAAGACCCAGGATGATGAGGTTGGAGATGGCACAACAACGGCAGCAGTGCTTGCAGGTGAATTCCTGAAGAATGCTGAAGAACTCTTAGAGCAGGGTGTGCATCCCACGGTCATCGCCAGCGGATACAGGCTTGCAGCGGCAAAAGCAAAAGAGATCCTTAAAACCCTTGCAAAACCAGTGACCTTGGAAGATAAGGATTTATTATTGAAAATCGCTGTGACAGCGATTACCGGAAAAGGATCTGAAGCGTCAAAGGATGTTTTCGCCAGCCTTGCGGTAAATGCCATATTAGCGGTGGTTAATAAAGAGGATGGCAAATATACAGCAGATGTTGAAGATATCAAAGTTGAGAAGAAAGTGGGTGGCAGTGTTGAAGCATCTGAGCTGATCGAAGGCATGGTAATCGATAATGAAAGAGTCCATACGAACATGCCAAAGAATGTCCATGATGCCAGAATACTTCTGCTCACCGAAGCCCTCGAGATCAAAAAAACAGAAGTGAATGCCGAGATCTCAATAAAAACACCTGACCAGCTCCAGTTATTCCTTGACCAGGAAGAACAGATGTTGCATGACATGGTCAGCAAAGTGATCGATAGCGGCGCGAATGTGGTCTTTGTTGAGAAGGGAATAGATGACATTGCACAGCATTATCTTGCAAAAGCAGGTATATACGCTGCAAGGCGCGTAAAGAAAAGCGATATGGAAAAACTGGCACGTGCAACCGGGGCAAAGATACAGACTGGTCTAAAGGAAATCAGCGGATCTGATCTTGGAAAAGCGGATCTTGTAGAAGAGAAAAAGATCGGTGTGGATGCAATGACATATGTCACCGGCTGCCACAACCCTAAAGCAGTCTCCATTATTCTTCGCGGAGGGATCGAGCACGTTGTGGATGAAGCCGAGCGTGCGCTTCATGATGCATTGCGTGTTGTTGGAGTAGCGATCGAGGATGAGACACTTGTAGCCGGAGGCGGCTCACCTGAAGTTGAACTGGCGCTGCGCCTGCGAGAATACTCAACCACATTAATAGGCAGGGAACAGCTAGCCGTCGCAAAATTTGCCGAGGCGCTTGAAATCATCCCCAGGACTCTGGCTGAAAATGCTGGTCTTGACCCCATTGATATCCTTGCGGAGATGCGAAGCCAGCATGAGAGGGGCAATAAGACAGCGGGGCTCAACGTGTTCACTGGAAAAGTCGTGGATATGTGGAAAGAAGGCGTGGTTGAGCCCCTCAGAGTAAAGACACAGGCTATCAGTTCTGCTACGGAAGCAGCCACCATGATCCTGAGGATAGATGATGTGCTTTCAAGCAAAGCCGCGCATGCAGGAGGCATGCCACCCGGAGGTATGGGTGGTGGAATGGGCGGAATGGAAGGAATGGATTAAGCATGTTATAAGAAGGGAGGAGGTGTTAAAATGGTTGTATATCCGGAAGAAATTGTGGAAATGGCTAACCTTTTGATGAAAGATATTGCAGATTCAAAAGAGAATATTGATGCTAAACTGGCTGCAAGTTTTGCTGACAGATGCGCTGAATTAATCAAAAACCTTGCAGAAAGTATGGCTGAACTTCACACGCGTGTAGACGTGCTCACAGAAAAAGATTGATTCGGGAGGTAAAATATATGGTTGAAGCAAAAATATTAATAGTGTATGCATCGAGAACAGGTAATACGGAAAAACTCGCACAGGCGATTGCTGAGGGAGCAAGAAGCGCTGGCGGAGTCGATGTAGAGCTGAAAAGAGCTAAGGATACCAAACCGCTAGATGCGGGTGCCGATGCATTCGCCTTTGGTTCGAATTCAGCTTTCGAATACATGGCAGGCGAGCTTAAAACCGTATTTGAAGATTTTTATCATGTAAGGGATAAATTGGCAGGCAAACCTGTGCTGATCTTTACTACTGGAAAAGGAGGGCAGGTATCGGCTCTTGAATCAATAGACAAGGTAGTGGGCGTATTCAATCCTAACTGGGTCAAACCGGGTGTAGCTGTTGAGGGAGCGCCTAAAGAGGCTGATAAAGCAAAAGCTAGAGAGATGGGCAAAAAACTGGCAGAGGCTGTAAAGAAAAAAGCAAAATAAATAAAAATCATATACTATTGAAGCTAAGAAGAGCCTTAACAAGTGGAGGTTAGAAAGATGGTAAATATAGAAGATATTACAGCAGAGAAGAGATGGGAGATTGCAGCTAAATCAGCTAGTGCCATGCCATTAATATATGACATGCATTTCAGGAATGTCCTTGGAGATAAGTATGATGAGATCGAGAGGTCTATCTGGACTGAAGGTGGAAAGGAAGTAAAGAACCTTGCAACAGCACTGGGTTTGCCTTCAGATAATGCCATTGAAGTCAACGAGGCCTTTGGAGTCATTGGAACGATACTCTTCGGACCGGAGTTCAGGTTCGAAATAGTAGAAGAGACAAAAGATAGAGTAGTGGAGAAGGTGATTGAATGTCCCATACTGAATAGGGCAAGAGAGATGGGTTTACATCCGGAAACCGTTGCTCTCAAAACGTGCATGACCTTCAATAGATCGGCTGTCGAGAACCTCAATCCCAAGTACACCCACCGATTAAATGCGAACATGTGCAGCGGCAGTCGATACTGTGAGATGATCATCGAGCGCCAAACATAGGTGAGTTCCAGAACAGTCCTATTGAAGGAAGGGTTATATGAGTTATCAGGTCTGATAACAAAAAGATATAAATGCCAGTAATGTTAAACTAATAACTTGGAGAGTAAACCGGGTGATCATTATTTGGGCTCATGGAAACCCCATGGCTTAAATGATATAGAATGCCAAACACAGGTAAAACTGTGTGCGGAATAACTATGGATTTAGTTCCCGCCCGGGCTTGAATCCCTTTTGAACATCCAGGGCTTTGTGATTTCTGTAAGATAATAATATTTTTTGCGCCTATCTTTTTCATCGTAGCTAAAGGAAATGATTTCTTCTAATTCTAATTCATTGGTCATCGGTAAAGAGAAAAACCGACGATAGGACACGGATCTCCACGTATGGCGAGAGCCATACGTGTGGGCGACGTCAACTGGCGCAACGGTTGACGCGGATACGCGCGGATCAGTGAAAATCCGTGTAATCCGCGTCATCCGTCTTCGATTTAAATTAAATTTTATAATCGTATGAAAGCATTGATATTTTGGAAACTAATACATGCCGACTCTGTCAAACTCCTTAACCGACGACCAATGAACTGCAATTTACCATAACCCCATAAAAAAGATTTTTGTGTTGCACTTTGGCCTTATTACCAACACGAATTGCAACGTTCTCGATTTTACCCCTGCCTTATATATGACTTACACCAATAAATGCTTATATTAAATCAGGGGGTTTTCCGTGAAAAGCTTTGTATTTTTAACAGACTTACTTACGCATGCCTTTGTAGATTTGATCGGAAAATAACATTTTAACGGAGGTTATTATGTCAGGACAATTAGCAGGACAACAAATTTTTATTTTAAGAGAAGGCAGTCAGAGAACAAAAGGAAGAGAAGCGCAGAACAATAATATAATGGCAGCAAAGGCGGTAGCAGCAGCGGTCAGGACGACCCTTGGACCTAAGGGCATGGATAAAATGCTCGTGGACTCAATGGGAGATATCGTTATCACGAATGATGGTGCCACAATTCTTCAGACAATGGACATCCAGCATCCTGCAGCTAAGATGATCGTGGAAGTCGCAAAGACCCAGGATGATGAGGTCGGAGATGGCACGACAACTGCAGCAGTGCTTGCAGGTGAATTCCTGAAGAATGCTGAAGAACTATTAGAACTGGGTGTGCATCCTACGATCATCGTCAGTGGATACAGGCTTGCATCGGCAAAAGCCAAAGAGATCCTGAAAACCCTGGCAAAACCAGTGACCTTCGATGATAAGGATCTATTATTGAAGATCGCAGTGACAGCGATCACAGGAAAAGGAGCTGAAGCATCCAAGGATGTTTTCGCAAGCCTTGCGGTAAATGCCATATTAGCTGTGGTTGATAAAGAGGATGGCAAATATAAAGCAGATATTGAAGATATCAAAATTGAGAAGAAAGTGGGCGCCAGTGTAGAAGCATCAGAGCTGATCGAAGGCATGGTAATCGATAAAGAAAGAGTTCATATCAATATGCCAAAGAATGTCCATGATGCCAGAATACTTCTGCTTTCCGAAGCTCTCGAGCTCAAAAAGACAGAAGTGAAATCCGAGATCTCAATAAAAACACCTGACCAGCTCCAGTTATTCCTTGACCAGGAAGAACAGATGTTACATGACATGGTCAGCAAAGTGATCAATAGCGGTGCGAATGTGGTTTTTGTTGAAAAGGGAATAGATGACATTGCACAGCATTATCTTGCAAAAGCAGGTATATATGCAGCAAGGCGCGTAAAGAAAAGCGACATGGAAAAACTGGCACGCGCAACCGGTGCAAAGATCCAGACAGGTCTAAAGGAGATCAGCAAATCCGATCTTGGAAAAGCTGATCTTGTAGAAGAGAAAAAGATCAGTGATGAGGCAATGACATTTGTTACAGGGTGCCATAACCCCAAAGCAGTCTCCATTATTCTTCGAGGAGGGACCGAGCACGTTGTGGATGAAGCCGAACGTGCGCTTCATGATGCATTACGTGTTGTTGGAGTTGCAATAGAGGATGAGACTCTTGTAGCCGGAGGCGGCTCACCTGAAGTTGAACTGGCTCTACGCCTTCGAGAATACTCAACCACATTGATAGGCAGGGAACAGCTGGCAGTCGCAAAATTTGCAGATGCGCTTGAAGTCATCCCAAGAACCCTGGCTGACAATGCAGGTCTTGACCCAATTGATATCCTTGTGGAGATGCGAAGCCAGCACGAGAAAGGCAAAAATACCGCCGGTCTTAATGTGTTCACAGGAAAAGTTGTGGACATGTGGAAAGAAGGCGTGGTCGAGCCACTCAGAGTAAAGACACAGGCAATCGATTCTGCCACAGAAGCAGCTACGATGATACTGCGCATTGACGATGTGCTTTCAAGCAAATCCGCACCTGCAATGCCACCCGGAGGCATGGGTGGTGGGATGGGCGGAATGGATTAAGCCCCCGCATCTATTTTTAATATAATGATTAATCATAAATTAAATGATTAATATTAAAAAAAAATATATATGAAAGTATAACTATAAGTATGAGAGCATCCATCACTATATTTCCCAATGTGTTAAGGTTGAGGGGTTGTAAAGGAAACCTGGCAGAAAAGGGACTACAGGGTACAGAATAATACCCCGAAATAATTTCTGGGGACGAATCGAGGTGAAATATATGGAAATTACAGAAATAAGTATACCTGAGGGTATAATCCAGCAAATTAATCCAGAAGGACCATTTGCTGACATCGCAGTTGATGTGGGAAATAGAGATCATATCTATTCCAATGTCAATCTTGATGTGTCATATGAAGATACGCTTCCCAAAAAAGGACTCATCCATAACTGGTCTTCGGTGAAGATGGTTGAGGAAATGAACCTGGAAAGATCAAGATATCTTCTAAATACAGACGAATTGTTCGAAGAATGGCATTCATGCAAATAGATTATGAAAGACGTTGCTTGATATCAAAAAGTTGTTGGGCGTGAGATTCATTTCCAGTTGACTGATTGAGAAGAGAGAATGGAGAATGACCCCGTGATTAATTCAGGGGGCCCGGGAAATAAAGACCCCGTATTTAATACGGGAAATAAATAATAGATGTGAATAAATATGGTTAAAAAATCAGAAGAAAGAAGAGATATCCACAAAGAAGATATCAAAACAGAAACAAAGAATAATTTCAAGACATGCGAAGACAGCTACACAGCAGTTTCAAAAATGTGGGAAGATTCCTACTTAAAGTTATACAAGCCCATGTTCGAATCCACGGAAGCACTTTTCGGGAAAGCGTTCGAACTCTCAAAGGATGCTACACCTGAAACATATAAGGAATTTTATAGTGAATGGGTAAAGACCTCCCAGAATAGCTTCGGTAAATTTTATCAGATCCCGACCCTGGAATCCAATAAGAAAACATTTGAGAATCTTTTAGTTAGCGCAGAGGAATCAAGTAAGATCTATGGTTCATGGATCGCAGAATTAGATGAGAATTCAAGAGCGACCCGCGAAGTACTCCAGGTCGAAGCAGATCCTGCAAAATATAAAGAAGTCTATGAAATGTGGATCAAATCATATGGAAAAATGCTCAACGAGCTTCTTACACTGCCATTGCAGAAAAATATGAAGGAGATCTTTGAGAATATCACAGGAACACCTGATATATATTCAGAAGCCTTTGAGCAGATGTCAAAAATATGGAAAGATTCATACGCAAAACTATACATGCCATATGCTGACTCCATGCTGAATCTTTCCTTGAAATCAGCAGAGATCTCCCGTGGGAATGCAAGCCCTGAAGCCTATAAGGAATTTCATGCCTTATGGATGAATACATATCAGGAGCTCTATGGCAGGTTATTTGATACCCAGTCCATGAGACCTTCAAAGGAAATATTAGAGCAATTTGAGCGCAGCGCAAACGTCAATCAGAACCTATACAAATCCTGGATAGCAACCCTTGGAAAAATGTCACAGAAGGCTGAGGAACTATCTAAGCAGAGCGCCGATCCGGAGGCAAATAAAGAACTTTATAATCTCTGGGCAAAAATGTATGGAAAGGCATTTGATAACTTCTTTGAGAACACACCAACGTTCAGCCCGTTCAAGGAGATCATGGAGCCTGTGAAGAATGCTGCCAAGATATACGCAGATACTTTTACCAGCATATCCAATACGTGGATGAATTCGGGTGTTCATTCAACGTCATCATATCCGGGAAAGGGAATGCATACAACATAAGAGAACCAGACGGATAAAATACCCCGTATTTAAATACGGGGACTAATTAAGAAAAAGTGAGTTATTTATGGTCAAGAGAACTGAAGAAAAAAAAGACGTGAACGAAGAGAAGATTTTCAAGACATGGACTGAATCCACAGGAGAAATGCTCGAAAAGACATCTCTTCTCTCAAAAGAAGCAACACCACAGAAATACAGGGAATTCTATGATGAATGGATCAAAACATACCAGAATACATTTGGCAAATTGTATCCGATCCCAACACTGAAATCCGATAAAGAAACACTTGAAAAATTCCTATCAGGCGCTGAGGAATCCAATAAACTCTACAGATCATGGATTGCCCGGTTAGAAGGGAATTCCCGCAAGACAAAAGAGATACTCCAGGGCGAACCAGATCCTGCAAAACATAAAGAATGCTATGATATGTGGATGACGTCTTACAAAAAAATATTCGATGAGCTAATAGAACTGCCTGCGAAAGATTGTACCAAAGAGATGTTTGGGAATTACATGGGCATACCAGAGATATACTTAGGAAGCTTTTTGCAGATGTCAAAACTATGGAAGAAATCATACACACAGCTTTGCGAGCCATTGAATGAATCCATGCTGAAACTTTCCGAGAAAATGGCAGAGATCTCCCGGGGAGATGCAGGCCCGGAAGCCTATAAGGAATTTTATACCTTATTGGTGGATACAAATAAAGAGATCTATGGAAAATATGTCAAGTCCATGGAGCCAACTGGTGAAATGTTTGAGCATTTTGTAAAGAGTTCCAATATTTATCTGAGTATGTACAAGTCCTGGATAGCAGCACTTGAAAAAATGTCAGAAAAGGCTGAGGAGATGTCGAAACAATCCTTTGATCCTGAGGCATATAAAGAATTTAATAATCTCTGGGTAACGACGTCTGAAAAGGCTTTTGATGGCTTTTTTGATGACATGCCGACAGTAGGAGGCCCTATGAAAGATATCATGAAACCTGTAAAGGTCATGGCTAAGATGTACGCTGACACGTTTACCAATATGTCAAAGATGTGGGTGAAATCAGGTGTTCGTTCAGCGTCAGCTTATCCGGGAAAGTCAGCAACATGAGCGAATCAGACGGTTTAAATATGGAAAAATCCAATTTTGAATCCACACAGGAATTTTTTGACCAGTGGTTAAATACGTACAAAGCCACAATGGGCAAACTCGTCGAGATGCCTTCTGTGGGTCCGGCACGTGAGAAATCTGAAAAAATGATGAAGGGTTTCTCCACTTTTGCTAACCTTTATGCAGCCGGTTTGGATACCAGTTCTAATTTTCAGACTGTATTCATGGAAGCAATGCGCAAAGTTCAGGAAAAGACAGCACCAGATATGAAAGGTGAGATAAGTCCTGAGAAATACAAGGAATTTTACAATACATGGATCGAGACATATAGCGAAACCTTTAAGGACTTTTCGAAATCAGGTCACTTTGTGTCTGACATGGGGAAATTGAATTCGTGTTTAATGGATTTTCAAATATACAACAGGCAAATGCTTGAAGAGAATTATCTGAAACCCATGAATCTCCCTACAAAGACGGAAATCGACGAGATCAATAAAGAGTTGTATTCTCTTAAAAAAACAGTAAAAGAACTGAAAAGCCAGATAAAAGAACTAAAAGAGAAAAAATAGGGTTTTGGGTAAGGAGACGACATGAACGGACTTAATTTAATTGAAGATTTTGATAAAATCAAATATGGAATGGAATTATTCCTGAAACCACCCGAATTTTCTGTTGGAACAACACCTTCGGAGATCATTTATACCGAAGATAAGATGAAACTTCTCCATTATATCCCCACAGTGGAAAAACCACATCAAGTTCCAATACTCATAGTGTATGCACTCGTGAACAGGTACTATATTCTGGATCTCCAGCCTGATAAGAGTGTAATAAAGAAGCTTCTGGAAGAAGGTTTTGATGTTTATGTCATTGACTGGGGATATCCATCAGGTGCAGACAGATATCTCACACTTGATGATTATGTGAACGGTTATATTAATAATGCTGTGGATAATATTAAAGAGAGGTCTGGATTGGATAAGATCACTCTCCTCGGAGTATGCCAGGGCGGGACTTTTTCTGTGATGTATGCCGCACAGCACCCTGAAAATGTTCAAAATCTGGTGACTCTGGTGGCTCCCGTGGACTTTGATACTGATAAAGGAATTCTTAATCTATGGGCAAAAAGCCTGGACGTGGACAAGATCGTGGACTTCTATGGAATAGTGCCTGGAGATTTCCTGAATTCAGGGTTCTTGCTCCTTGATCCATTCAGGCTAATGATCGATAAGTATGTAGGAATGTTTGATCGGATCGAATGCAAACCTGATGATACAACATGCCAGATTCGAAATGAAGAGTATGTCAAGAATTTCCTGAGAATGGAAAAATGGATTTTTGATAGTCCTGACCAGGCCGGAGAAACCTTCAGGCAGTTCATGAAAGACTGCTACCAGAAGAACCTTCTCATCAAGAATGAGATGAAGCTCAATGGTACGAAGATCAATTTAAAAAATATTACGATGCCTTTGCTCAATGTCATGGCAGAATTCGACCACCTGGTTCCGAACGATTCAAGTAAACCGTTATCAAATGCGGTATCGAGCACTGATAAAGAAACCCTGGTTTTCCCGACCGGTCATATAGGAATATTTGTGGGCTCAAAATCCCAGAAAGAAGTTTGTCCCAAGATCTCAGCGTGGTTAAAGCCCAGGTCTCTCCTGAATGGAAAAGCAGAAGAAAAGACGGCATCAGCTAACATAGAGTTGCCTGAACCGGCTAAGGAAAAGAAGATTGAACAAAAAAGAAAGAATCGCAGATCAAAGGTGAATAAGAAATGAGACTTGAAAACAAGGTCGTAATTATTACAGGAGCAGGAAGCGGTATTGGCAAAGAGACTGCACTCCTGTTCGCCAAAGAAGGAGCCAAAGTCGTTGTCGCTGATATGAATGAAACGGCTGGGGAAGAAACAGTAGCACAGATCAAGACAAATGGAGAGGGATTTTTTTTTAAATTGAATGTTTCCAACAGAGAACAGGCAAAACAGATGGTTAAGATAACTCTTGAAAAATATGGTAAAATAGACGTGTTAATAAATAATGCAGGAATTGTTCAGGATGCATTTTTATCAAAAATGACTGAGGAGCAGTGGGATAAGGTTATCGACGTCAATCTTAAAGGAGTTTTTAACTGCAGCCAGGCTGTGGTTGAAGTAATGATGAACCAGGGGAGTGGCGTAATTATCAATACATCATCGATCGTTGGACTCAACGGCAATGTCGGGCAGGTCAATTATGCTGCAACCAAAGCCGGTCTGATCGGCATGACAAAGACCCTGGCCAAGGAACTCGGGAAAAGGGGGATTCGTGTAAATGCTGTGGCTCCAGGGTTTATTGCGACTCCAATGACCTCAAATGTCCCTGAAAAGATCCTTGAAATGATGAAGGAGAAAACTCCATTACGCAGGCTGGGTGAGCCAAAGGATATTGCAAATGCATATTTGTATCTTGCTTCAGATGAAGCAAACTTTGTTAATGGGGCTGTGCTTAGCGTGGATGGCGGATTAATAATTTGAGAGTTATATATAAAAATCGGGTGAATATATGAAGAATGTAGTTATTGTATCTGCAACAAGAACTGCTGTCGGGAAATTCGGGGGAAGTCTTAAGGATTTCAGTCCCGGACAACTTGGTTCTGTTGTTCTGAAAGATGCCCTGAAAAGGGTAAATGTTGAACAAAGCGAAGTTGAAGAAGTCATCATGGGGAATGTTCTATCAGCAGGTCATGGCCAGAATGTGGCAAGGCAGGCTGCGATCGGGGCGGGAATTCCAAACGAAGTTCCTTCCTTTTCTGTGAACAAAGTGTGCGGCTCGGGATTGAAATCGATCGTGTTGGGTGCTCAGGCTATATTGCTGGGTGATGCAGATGTTGTGCTTGCTGGCGGCATGGAGTCCATGTCCATGGCTCCGTATGCACTGAAAAAGAACCGCTGGGGAGCAAAAATGGGCAACGATGAAGTAGTGGATCTGATGATATATGATGGGCTGTGGGATGTTTTTGGAAATTACCACATGGGAATAACTGCAGAGAACGTAGCAGAAAAATACAAGATCACACGGGAAGAGCAGGACGAGTTCTCAGCGATCAGCCAGAATAAAGCAGAAGCTGCAATTAAGGCTGGTAAGTTCAAGGATGAAATTGTTCCAGTGGGAATTCCTCAGCCAAAAAGCGAACCAGTGCTCTTTGATACGGATGAATTCCCAAGGTTCGGCACCACAAAAGAGACCCTGGCAAAACTAAGACCTGCATTTAAAAAGGACGGGACAGTGACTGCAGGCAATGCTTCAGGAATTAACGATGGAGCTGCCTGTGTTCTTCTTATGTCCGAAGAAAAGGCAAACGAATCAGGACTTACCCCCCTGGCAACGATCCAGAGTTATGGGTTATGTGGAGTTCCTCCTGAACTGATGGGTCTTGGTCCAATTGGCGCGACCAGAAAAGCCATAGATCGTGCTGGTATTTCAGCAGATGAACTGGACGTAATAGAACTCAACGAAGCCTTTGCATCACAGAGCATAGCAGTTAAAAATGAACTGGGTTTGAATCCTGACAACGTCAATGTTAATGGCGGCGCCATTGCACTCGGGCATCCCATAGGAGCGAGCGGCACCAGGATACTGGTCACGCTTCTACATGAATTGCAGCGAAGGAAAGGTACTTATGGTCTTGCAACCCTCTGTATAGGGGGGGGTCAGGGTATTGCCATGGTTGTAAAGAGGTAGATAATATGGGAAAGAAGGGAGATTTGGAAGGTAAAGTCGCACTGGTCACCGGAGGATCAAGAGGTATAGGTCAGGCGATCGCCTTGCGTCTGGCTGAAGATGGCGCAGATGTTGCAATTAATTATCAGTCAACAAAAGAACAGGCTGAGAAGTTATCAAAGATAATAGATCAGATGGGTATGTTAGACGAATTCGATAAATTATCCCTGAAGATAGACCTGATGGAGACAAAGGAGAACGCGAAGGAAGTCTCAGATCTAATAGATTCTATGGGCAAGCATTCTATCATATGCCAGGCAAATGTCAATGACTTTGCGCAGGTGAACAGGATGCGGGAAGAGATTATAAAGCAGTTTGGTAAAATAGATATTCTGGTCAATAACGCTGGAATTGTAAGGGATAAATCTTTTGTAAAAATGACTCCCCAGATGTGGAGTGAAGTCTTATCCGTGAACCTGGATGGAGCATTCTACTGCACCAAAGCTGTCATAGAAGGAATGCTTGAAAGGAAGTACGGCAGGATCGTGAATATATCCTCGGTTATCGGGAGAATGGGTAACCGCGGACAGGCAAATTATGCAGCTTCAAAGGCAGGATTAATTGCCCTCTCGCAAACGCTGGCAAAAGAATTTGCAGGCAAAGGTATAACCGTAAACGCTGTTGCACCTGGTTTTATTGAAACTGATATGCTAAGATCGGTCCCTAAAGAGATTATGGATAAGATCCTTGCCCAGATACCGCTGGGAAGGCTCGGTAAGCCATCCGAGGTGGCAGGAGCTGTGGCATATCTGGTCTCAGAAGATGGGAATTATATAACAGGCCAGGTCATAGATATTAATGGTGGGCTCTATATTTAATGCTAATTGTCACGTGTATCAAACAGGTCCCGGATACTACTCAGGTTAGAGTTGACCCGGTTACTGGTACTTTGATCCGTGAAGGTGTCCCTTTTATTATTAATCCGTATGATACCCACGCATTAGAAGAAGGGTTAAGGTTAAAAGAAAAATATGGCTTTCGCGTAGCAGTAATTTCAATGGGGCCGCCAAATACCGAGATCACGCTGAAAAAAGCGATCGCCCTTGGAGCAGATGAAGCTGTACTTCTAAGCGACCGCGCCTTCGGAGGAGCTGACACCCTGGCTACAAGCCAGGTTCTATCCGAAGCCATAAGGAGACTTGGCCAGAAGGAGGAAGTGGCTATCGTAATTTGCGGCAGGCAGACCATCGATGGTGACACGGCACAGGTGGGGCCGGGTATCGCCACTCGCCTTGGATATTCACAGTTGACACTTGTTGACCGCATTGAAAGTGTTGACCTGAAGGCAAAAAAAATAAGGGTCAGGCGCAGGCTGGAAGGAAGGCACGAAATAGTGGAAGCGAAATTGCCTGCAATGATCGCGGTCGTGAAAGAAATAAACAGCCTGAGATATCCGACAGTGCCTATGCGATTAATGGCAGAGGATTCAAAAGCGACATTGTGGGATAACAAAATAATGGGATTAAATGAAAACACGATCGGGCTTAAAGGTTCTGCTACACAGGTTCGAAAGATCTTTTCACCCCAGAGAACAAGCGGGGAAATAATCGGTGATGGAATCAAGGATCCAAAGGAAGCTTCACGGTTATTGATCGAGAGACTGATAGAAAAACGGGCATTGAGTATATGAACATCAACAACGAACTAAACGAACTCGAAACGAACTCCGGTGGCGTGAGTTCGTATTAGTTCGTACCAGTTCGATGCTGATTTTCAATAAATCTCGCATAGAATATTTGAAATCAATAGAGGCACAAACGAATGGAAGAAGAGAAGAAGATAAGGAAACCCCGCGGTGTAGCCCGGCTTATTCCTGGAAAATGCATAGCATGCGGAGCCCGATGCCAGAGTGACTGCCCCGAAGATGCTATTGAGATGAATGAAAAGGGTGAGCCTGTCATAAATACCGCAAAGTGCATTGGCTGCCGAAGGTGCGTAAAGATATGTCCCGCACAGGCCCTTGAGATGTATTTCACACCTGAGGAATTGAAGATAATTGCAGGATTGGCTGCAACGGTACCAGAAGTGGTCACCACTGTTGAACCGGGAATAAAAGAATACAGGGGTGTCTGGATATTTGTTGAGCATACCGAAGGTAAGCCTGCAACTGTTTCATGGGAACTGCTGGGTGAAGGCGCAAAGCTTGCAAAAACCCTGGGTGTAGAGTTATGCTCTCTCGTCATTGGTGAGAAAGTGGAACACCTTTGCCAGGAGTCGTTCGCTTATGGCGCTTCAAAGGTCTATCTGATTGATGCCCCCGTATTTCAACATTATCGAACCGAAACTTATTTCAGGGCGATATGTTACTTGGTGGAAAAGTATAAACCTGAGATATTATTGATGGGAGCAACTGGCATGGGAAGGGATCTGGCGGGGGCAGTGGCAACAAAAATCAAAACTGGCCTTACTGCGGATTGTACCGGGCTTGACATTGACGAAAAAGGATACTTACTCCAGACCCGTCCGGCTTTTGGGGGCAATATCATGGCTACCATCTTAACCGAAAAGACCAGACCCCAGATGTCCACGGTAAGGCCGCATGTGATGGCACTTGCGAAAAAGGATGAATCACGCACTGGCACTATAGTCCGGGAATCCATGGACATCAAAGAAGAAGATCTTCCTACCAGGGTCATTGAAGTGATAGAAGATGCAACAGGAGAGCAATTAGACCTTGCGGGTGCTGAGATCATTGTCTCAGGGGGCAGGGGAATGTGCGGCTCAGAGAACTTCACGATTTTGCAGGAGCTTGCTGACGAACTGGGCGGGGCTGTAGCGTGTTCTCGCGCAGCAGTGGAGGCGGGCTGGATGCCTGCAGAACGCCAGGTCGGACAAACTGGCAAGACCGTGAGGCCTAAAATATATATCGCCTGCGGCATCAGCGGCGCTATCCAGCATCTTGTCGGCATGCAAGGTTCGGATGTCATTATCGCTATCAACCAGGATAACAAAGCGCCGATATTTGAGGTTGCTACATATGGAATAGTTGGCGATGTTTTCCAAGTAGTACCGGCTATTATCAATAACATAAGGGAGTTGCGCGAAAGGAAGGTGGACAAATGAATACCGAAACCCTGCGGGTTAAACGAACTGAAACGAACTCCTGTGGCATGAGTTCGTATGGAGTTCGTACGAGTTCGCTGCTAATTTTCATAGGGGGTGAGCATGTTACTTAATATCAGTACAATTGTTTTTGCAGCCTCTATCACTCTTTTTTGCTGGAGTTGCTACGGGCGCTTTCGCCTCCTGTTGCTTGGCAGACCTGAAAACCGCTTCAACGATGTCGGAAAGCGTATCCGTGGAATGATATATTACGCTTTTGGGCAGAGATGTACTGTTTCCCACGGATACCGTTTTGGCTGGAACCATCTTGTTCTTTTCTGGTCATTTATGATATTATTGATAGCCAATACAGAATTCCTGCTTGAAGGCCTGTTTCCGGATTTCATAAGCTTCTCGCTTCTTCCGGTGAGCGTGTACCATCCATTGGCAGTCTTAATTGAGATAGCATCAGTTCTTGCACTTCTGGCAGTGTGCATTGCGATGATCCGCCGGCTGGCATTCCCGCCTTCCTACATTGAAGCGCGAAGCAGGGACGCATTTATTATCCTGGGTCTGATAGCTTTGCTTATGGTCGCCTTTTTCGGTTTGCATGCAAGTGAGATAGCACAGGGTAGCGAGGAAGCCGCTTCTTATATGCCCATATCAAAATTTATAGCTTCAACTGTTTTTTCGTATGTTCCTTCTGAAAACATGGGTGGATATATAAGCGCTTTCTGGTGGCTCCATGCCATTGTGCTGCTGGGTTTCTTGAATTATCTGCCCTATAGCAAACACATGCATATCCTGACAGGCATTCCAAATGTGTTTTTCAGGAGTCTTGTGAAAGTCAACACCCAGCCCAGGGAAGAGTTCAAAAAGGGCAATTCATTCGGTGTCGGGAAAATAGACCAGTTCACCTGGAAAGGCTTAATTGACTCTTATTCCTGTACAGAATGTGGCCGCTGCTCGGATAATTGTCCTGCTACTGCAACCGGCAAGCTGTTAAATCCGCGGCTGGTAATCCATGATATAAAGGTCAACCTGCTAAAAAATGGCCCTCTGATCGCTAAAAAGAAGGATATGGTATTACCATTGATAGGTGGAGGCGAAGGTAGTGTTTCAGATGAGGTTCTCTGGGCATGCACAACCTGCGGGGCATGCATGGAAGTATGTCCTGTGTTCATTGAGCATGTGCCAAGGATCGTTGATATGCGCCGAAACCTGGTAGAGATGAACGCGAAAGTTCCTGATGAATTAGTTTCAATGTTCGAAAATATGGAACAGCGCAGCAATCCCTGGGGCATCGTGCCGGGGGATCGTGCGAAATGGGCAGCAGAAGCTGATGTTAAACCTTTTGAGACTGGCAAGACCGAATATTTATTTTACGTTGGCTGTTTTGGTGCTTTTGATGCACGAAGCAGAAAAGTATCTGTAGCTATTTCCAGGATACTGAATGCCGCTGGTATTTCCTGGGGTATCCTGGGAAAAGATGAGTTGTGTTGCGGTGACAGCATGCGCCGCCTGGGCAATGAATTCGTATTCGATCGCATGGCTCTGGAAAATATCAGGATCTTTAAGGAAAAAGGTATAACAAAAATTATTACCGAGTGCCCACACTGCTATAATACCCTGAAAAATGATTATCGTCAGTATGGTCTGGAACTGGAAGTTATCCATCACACCGAGTTTATCAGTAATATGATAAAAGCTGGAAAGCTCAAGCTGAATGCTAAAGACTCAGGCAATGTGGTGTTTCATGATTCCTGCTACCTGGGACGCTATAATGGGATATATGATGCCCCGCGCAATGTTATTGCTTCGGTTACAGGCCATGCACCAATCGAGATGGAGCGTCGCAATGATAGATCTTTTTGCTGCGGTGCGGGCGGCGGACGAATGTGGATGGAGGAAAACACCGGGAAACGTATCAATGTGGAACGTGTCGAGGAGGCTTTGAAGAAAGATCCGGGAACGATCTGCGTATGCTGCCCTTACTGCCTGACTATGTTCGAGGATGGCTTAAAAGCCAAAAAAGCAGATGCCAGGGTGCAGGTACTGGATCTGGCCGAGATGGTAAGTGGGGCATTGAAATAGAACGTGACAATAGACTTATCATATCCTGGCCGTATGAGCGTAAATGATAAAAGAGGTAAATGTAGGAGATGATCAGGTAGGTCACGTGGTTTATGATTTTTGGGATACACACCCAAAGATCCTTTTCATCCATCAATTCAAAATATATCCTGAATATCGTGGACGTGGGTACTTCAAACTCTTGATGGTTGAAATAAAGAAAGTCGCAGAAGAAATCGGTATTCCGGTCATGGCCTTGAGTGTTGGCAGTAATGAGGTCGATGAGAACTGGTTGCGATCGCTCTATTCCAGATATGGTTTTATAGAGCATGATGGCTGCATGAAACTGATATCCTGAATAGTTT
>JAUSDC010000094.1 GCA_030650845.1 Candidatus Methanoperedens sp. | reverse complement strand
GTAGATTAAATTCTCAACAGTTTCATCGGTTGTCACTTTGAAGGTACTATAGAAGCTGCGGTTGGCTGAGAGTACCTTTAAGTCTTTATCCAGTATCACAAAGGGCTCGCGCACTGTATCTATAATGCTCTCGGCATATATGCGGGCTTCCTGGGATACCTTCTCAGCCAGCTTGCGTTCAGTGACATTGCTCATCGCTGTCCTGCAATGACCGGAATTCCCCTCCTGTACTGATAGGCTTTCCAATTGTACATCTAACTGAACTCCCTTCTTATCCACAAGTCTGAGATTGCAGGTCTGTCGAACGCCTGTCCTGAAAACTTGCCGCAGGTGCAGATAAAACACATCCTTACTACCCGGGGAAATAAAAAGCGAAAATGGTTTCTTGATCAAAAAGTTTCTTTCTACCCCTAATTTTTTAGCGCCGGTCAGATTTACTTCTATGATAAGCCCATTTTTATCGAAAGAAAAATAACCAACGGGGGCAAAATCATACAGGTCTGAATACCTGTCGCGCGACTCTTCGAGCTCTTTTTGCGCCCTGCGAAGTTCTTCATTCTGCATTTCCAGTTCGATCTGGTGCAACTGCAGTTCATGGATCAGACTCCTTGCATCTCTGATAGATAGCTCTTGCTGTTCCTCAGTTTTTCCTTGCAGTGCATCTTCTGCCCGTTTTCGCAGCCCACCCGCGGAGGCTCCCATGCCAACGATAGGGAAGTCTTCATCCGGGGTTTGAGATTTTTCAGTACTGGATTCTGCTAATTTTGGATTTTTTTTCATATTATACTCTCGTATATAGGATGATTGCACCCGTTACATAAAAGGTGCTTCAACATTATTGTTGAACGTAGGCTGAGAAGGGTAGGCTTAAATTCTTACGGCTTTGTCCGGCAAACTTAGACTACCACCCTCGCTCCTACGACTCTCCGGCAATTTAACATGTTACAGTCCTGTTTTAACAGGTATCTGGCTATGCCCACGAGATTACGTTTCGTTGAGAGTAGAGGGATATTTGGTACTCAGCCTATAAATACTTTAAGGGCTGAAAAATATGAACTTGAACATAGGTATAGATATTGCCAAGAATGTTCATGAAGCATGCTTGGTAAACGAGAACGGCGAACAGATTGGAAAATTTATCCAGCTGAGAAATTCAAAGAAAAGCATAGAGAAATTCACAAAGCATATCGAAAAAGTATCAAAAGAATTGAATGCAGAACCCAGAATCGGCATGGAAGCTACAGGAATATACTGGTATTCTCTGTTTAGTGAATTATCGAAAAAATATAAAATTCACGTATACAATCCATCCCAGATCAATGGGTTTGCATCAGTAAATATTAGAGAATCAAAAACTGACAAAATTGATGCTAAGACAATAGCTAATATGCTTAGATTTGGTGAATCTCCTAAAACGAATTACAGCGACACTCAGAGACTTGAGCTGAGGGAATATGGACGGTTCTATTTCAAGTTGACCTCAATCAAAATCAACTTAAAGAAACGATTGAGGCGGAACTTGCATCTGATATTCCCAGGCTATGATGAAATTTTCAAAAATCTGTATACAGCGACATCGAAGGAAATAATAACGAACATAACAACCCCAGAAAAAGTTCTTGAGATGGGTGAGAAAAAGCTTCTTGAACTCATGAAAGAGAAAAGCAAGAACCACATTGATCCAGAAAAAGCAAAAATCTTGATGGAGAAAGCGGAAGATACGATCCCTTCAGAGATTATCAAAGAATCGTCTCTTTTTGAATTCCAGATGATGCTTGAAATGATCGAAAATTATGAAAAACAAATAGCTTCGATAGAGAACAAAATGATGTCAATCTGGAATAAAGTTAGAGAGAAACACTATATTCAGACAATTGGTGGAGTTACCGAGTTGCGAGCTGCTATGATATGGGCTGAAATGGGAAATGTGGATGATTTCAAACATCCAGATCAGATTGTAGCTTTTGCAGGATACGATCCAAAAGTTAGGAAATCTGGAAACAAGGAAGTCATAGGTGGTCCAAATAAGAGAGGATCGAAAATTCTTAGATGGGTCTTAGGATGGACTGTTCAAGAAGCAAAATGCTCAAATCCTGTCCTCGGACAATATTTTGATAAGAAAATCGAGCAAGGTAAGCATTACAATAATGCAAGATGTGCTGCTGCAAAGAAACTTATCAGAATTATCTGGAGTGTAGAGAAAAGCGTACTATTAACACTTTTGGTCAAGATCAGCGATATTGCGCTGGGGTTTCGACCCCAGACCCCGGTGAGGCGCCGCCGATGGCGGAGTTTAGCATGAAATCACCGGTTGCTTATTATTACACCCACCCATACTTGCATCAGTTAATTAGAAAAATCGATAGCATCCGCTATCATTTTGTTTGGTCGGTTCCCAATTCAACAGATCAAACTCAATTTACCTGAGTCTGATACTCCTTGTCATTCTTCAAAACCCAATAAACGATCCTCAATACTTTAGCAGCCACCGCATTCAAAGCAGAATAATGATGTTTTCCCTCGCTGATCTTCTTATCATAAAAGCGCTTCAAATTTTCATCATTTTGTCTTGCCACATTTGCTGCAAGAAAAAGACCTTTTCTAAGCAGTGGAGAACCTCTTTTTGAGATACGTCCCGACTTATTCTCAAATCTTCCTGATTGGCTCACAATTGGATCAAGTCCGGCAAAAGCAATCAATTTCTTAGCGGTTGGAAACCTTTGAGCATCTCCTATTTCACCAAGTATCATGGGCCCTAAAGTATCTCCAATACCTGGTATTGACATTATTTTTGAATCGATCAAATTCATCATTTGATCAATTCTTTTCTCAATCGATCGGATCTGTTCATCATATAACTCAAGTTCTGTTATCAGGGTCTTAATTTCAACAGAGATAATCGAATCGAGTTCAGGTATAGTCAAAATATTCCCTGCATGAGTGTATATTTCCTCAGCCATCGTGCGAGATATTTTCGATCGACTTTTCATTTTGACAAGTTCATAAAATTTCTCAAAGGACTCAGCCCTAACTTTTGAAGGCACAGAATACTTTTTCAGGATTGCAATTGATGTAGCTCCTGTAGCACTTTTCATAACACTTGAATAATCAGGCCAGATAGTATCGATATTACGTACCAGCTGCACTTTACACACGGTTTGCTTATCTATAAGACGATCACGAATCCTGACCAATTCTCTCAATTGATAAAGGTTCAAATCCTTGATAGGATTGACTTGAGGTGGTTCAGAAAACCGAAGCATATCAGCAATAATAGCCGCATCGATAGGATCCGTTTTAGTCTTGCGGATATTCATTTTCCGAAAGCCATTGGTTTGAATAGGATTGTATAGCTTGACCTTATGTCCATCTCTCGTCAGTGCTGAATACAAAGGTAAAGAGTATATCCCGGTTGCCTCCATTCCAAAAATTATATCGCTATTTCCTGGTGTTTTAGATCTTATTCTTTCTATTGTTTCATACAAATGTCCTAAATCTGCTTTTTTGTTAGCGATTATCAATCGATGGATCAAATCGTTCCCCAATTTATCTTTAATGCAGATGTCGGACTTGTCTTTAGAAACATCTATTCCGACGTATAATATTGTTGTTGCATTCATTTTATTTCATCCTCCTTTATTTTCGTGTATAGATTAGATCGAGAGAGCCAGGTCCCTCCTCCATCCTTTCCTACACAAGTTCGCGAGTTATATGTGGTACATTTATATATGTCCAAAACGTACTTATTCGTGTATTAAAAGGATGAGAGGGCAACAGGTTTTTCTACGGGAACGGATCCCAAACAAGATGTTCGTTACCCTCTCGACCTACTTTTATGCAGGTACAAGAATGCTTAATTATTCTTGCATGGATGTTGTATATACGAACAAGAAGTCGTTCCAGATCCCGGATAACCTCCTATCTTCATAAAAAATTGTGAGTCGAGGACGACACCCCCATGGTGGGGTGTCGCCCGCAGACGAATAACCGAAAGGAGGGTTTAAGGGGGGACAGCGGAATGTCCCCCCTTTCAATTAGCTGTAGCTCTGGATATTTTATGAAATTGGCTGTAGAAAATCTTAAATAACATGTCTAAATATCGATTGAGAAGTTGTTCTATTTGCATTGTGTTCTTGATACTAGATGCATCTTTCATATAAATCTAACTTTCATTTTATACACCTTAAATCATACATATGAGTAAGGCTGACCATAACTGTTCCGTTAATGTACCTTACGCCATCGGCGGCGCTTCACCGGGGTCTGGGGTCGCAACCCCGGCGCCGTACAGGTAATATTAACAAAAACTGTTAAAATTCCGCTCTTTCCGATCCATACTTGAAAAAACTTAATAGACAAAATTAGCGAAACTATTATGTTGTTAATAACCAATAAGAAATTGAATGATGATAGCTAAACAGCAAGTTTTTGATCTTATTAAAGACCTACCAGATGAATTAGATATTGATGAAATCATGTATCGACTCTACGTCAGGCAAAAACTTGAATCAGCTGAGAAAGATGTCCTAGAAGGGCGAATTATTTCGCATGAAGAAGTCGTCAGGGAGACTTCTAAATGGTTCGAAAAATAAAGTGGACAATACGTGCGCTTAACGATTTACATGATATTCATGATTTTATAGCGAAAGATTTGAAACGATATGCACAGATACAGATAGAAAATATTCAAATTGCAGTTTCAAATCTACTCCGTTTTCCTATGATGGGACATAAAATCCCTGAGTTGCCTCATCTGCAATATAGAGAGATTTTAATTGGTAACTATCGAGTTGTATATAGATTGGAAAATAAACAAGACCTTGTTATTGTAATGTCTGTAATGCATGTTCGGAGTTTGTTAAAAGGGTAACATGGAGTGCAGAGTATCAAATGATTAAGATTTTCAATACAAAATGCGATCTCATGCAAACTCCCGCCATCGGCGGCGCCTCACCGGGGTCCGGGGTCGCAACCCCGGCGCTGTAAAAGGTAATGTTGATCAAAAATATTAATAGACCGCCTCTCATGCCGGGAATGTTATAGAACTCGACTTTCTCACGTTTTTCTTATCAGGGTTGTATTGAATTATCTGTCGACCAATTTTTCAAGGATTCTTTCAAGCTTCGAACTAAATGTATCAAATTTGATATTCAAATTATTAATCCCACCATTGATTTCCGGAAGAATTGAAGTATCTGATTTAATTCCAGGAAGAATTGATGTATCCGTTCTAATCTCCGAAAGAATTGATGTATCCGTTCTAATCTCCGGAAGAATTGATGTATCCGTTCTAATTCCCGAAGTATCAGCTTTAATATCAGTCAATAAATAATTACCTTTATCGAGTTTTCTCCCAATATCGATTTCATCATCTGAGGATACCCTTGAGAATTCATCAGGTAGATCAATATCAAAAGGTAATGGTTGTTCTTTGATACCTTCAATTTCAGCGCCGCTTTCCTCCCCCCGTACCTTTATTGTTTGAGTAAAATTATCAATTACGCTATGACATCTATGCATCAATTTATTCATTGGTATATCATAGTAGATAAATATTATGGAGGATAATCCCTGATCATGCTCACAAAATCAGAGGGAGAGAAAGCAGTAAAACTTGCCCGCAAAGCCATAGAGGAATGCCTGGGAAATAAGAAAAAGATCAAACCAGATGATCTTCCACCTGTTTTTCGCGAGAAACGCGGGGTTTTTGTTACACTGAATAGAAAAACCGAAAAAAAAGAGCTTCGCGGCTGCATCGGAAGACCATATCCTGTAATGAAGCTGGGAGAAGCCATAATCACATCAGCTATCAATGCAGCCCTTGAGGACCCGAGATTTGATCCTGTTAGAAAAGAGGAATTAGACAGCATCGTTATCGAAGTTACGGTGCTCACGGTTCCACAACTCATCAAAGAAAAATCCCAGAAGATCCCTGAAAAGATAGTGATAGGCAGAGACGGACTGATCGTAGCTACAGCCAGATCGCAGGGGCTGCTCCTGCCGCAGGTAGCCGTGGAACATAATTTCGATGCAGTGGAGTTCCTCTGCCAGACATGCATGAAAGCAGGGCTCATGCCTGATGCATGGCTTACTGGCGCCCAGGTATATTCATTCGAAGGACAGATATTTGAAGAATTGCAGCCAGGCGAGGAGATAAAGGAAAAACTATTAACCTTATGATACATCTTAAAACTTCAAGACCCAGGGAAAAGCTATGACTGAACCTTACTTTCACTTAAAAGGCACTTTCAAAACAGGAGCCGATGCAGCAGCAGCGCGCGAAGACATCGAAAAGTTCGTTGAAGAAGCAAAAACTACCATCCTGCAAAAGGGCGTCCCTGCAGGAAAGGGTGCAAAGATCATCGGATGGGACATAACCGATAGCGGTGTATCCTTCGATATCGAATCAGATAGGTATCTTCGAGCCCATGATGCTTTTATCCGATTGAGAAAACCGCTGGCAGGAGTCCTCGGCAACAAGTTCAGGATAGGGGTCCGTGGCGCTGAGGTGGAAGAATTCATAGTTTCCATGCCTGCAAAAGAAGACTTGAAATCCAAAAAAATACCGCATGTAAAGTCGCTTGAGTTCGATAACGGCATGATAACATTATCACTTGATGTAGGAGAATCTGAACTTGAGAACAAAGTTCCTGACAGGATAATCTCATTAATTGAAGACAAGATAGCAGCGCAAAGCTTTGGTGGAAAAGCTGAACACTGGAACCCACTCTGGGAAAGCCCTAAACAAGAGATGAAGTTCAAAAGCGACCCGACAGTAGAAGCTGAAAAGCGCGGCTGGATAAAACGGTCAGTAGGGCGCGGTCAATGGATACATGGTGCTCAGATGGCTCGCATTTTCAGGACTTTTGAGAAGATCGTGCTTGAAGAAGTGATCAAACCGCTGGGATACATCGAAATGATATTCCCCAAAGTTGATCCCTGGGAAGTATTAATGCATTCCGGGCATGCAAAAGGCGTCTATCCTGAGATATATTATGTCTGCCCCCCCAAGACCAGAGACCCTGCTTTCTGGGAGGAAGTTATTGATAATTACAAGGTCACACTTGAAGTTCCTATCGACCTGATCGCTGAAAAGATCGATAAGCCCCTCGGCGCCCTGTGCTATGCCCAGTGCCCATCCTTCTGGCCTTTTCTTCAGGGAAAGACCGTTGCTGAGGATTCCTTCCCCATAAAAGTGTTCGACCGTTCAGGTACTTCTCACAGGTATGAGAGCGGCGGCATACACGGCATGGAAAGGGTGGATGAATTCCACAGGGTTGAGCTAGTGTTCATTGGCTCACCCGAGCAAGTCGCAGCCCACTCAAAAGAAATGCAGGAATGTTATAAACATATATTTAACGACATCCTGGAACTTGAATGGAGGATGGCATGGGTGACACCCTGGTTCATGGCGCAGGAAGGTCTGACCGGGCTTGCAGGAAATAAGGACGTAGGTACCATTGATTTTGAGGCACCGCTGCCCTACCGTGGAAAGGACGGCGAGTGGCTTGAGTTCCAGAACCTTAGCATCAACGGGGATAAGTATCCAAAGGGTTTTAATGTCAAATCACAGTCAGGAAAAGAAGTATGGAGCGGCTGCTCTGGCATAGGGCTTGAGAGATGGGCAAGCACGTTCTTTGCACAGAAGGGATTTGAGGAGAAGGACTGGCCTGATGCGTTCAGGGAACAGGTTGGAGAGATGCCAAAGGGCATTAAGTTCATGTAAATTTTATGTAACCATTGATTTCAGGTTAAACTCCGCCAGCGGCGGCGCCTCACCGGGGTCTGGGGTCGCACCCCAGCGCCGTTCAGATAATAATTACCGAAAGTGTTAATAGTACTCTCATCTGCGGTTTTTTAAATTCTAACAC
>JAUSDC010000073.1 GCA_030650845.1 Candidatus Methanoperedens sp. | reverse complement strand
ACATAGCTCAACAAGAGGTTCAAGTGCAAGGTCTGCGCTTTTTCCGGTAAGTGCTGTCCTTGCTATGTTTGCAAGGACATCATCAGAAGCATCTATTGCCAGTTCATCCAGTATCTCAAGAGCTTTGACCTGGGCAAGGCTGTAACCACGGGTGATCACTGTTGGGTGGACGTTCTGTTCAACGAGGATACGCGCCTTATTAAGGAGTTCTCCCGCAAGAACTACTGCACTTGTTGTTCCATCCCCGGCTTTATCTTCCTGTGTGCGTGCGATCTCCACCATCATCTTTGCAGCAGGATGTTTTATGTCCATTTCCCGCAAAATAGTGGCGCCGTCATTGGTGATCACCATGTCGCCCACCGGGTTTACAAGCATCTTGTCCATGCCTTTTGGTCCAAGTGTTGTTCTTACTGCATCAGCGATCGCTTTCGCAGCTGTAATATTATATCCGAGGGCTTCCCTGCCCTGGGTCCTTGTTTTATCTTTATCCAGTATAATAATAGGCTGTCCGCTTAATTGTCCTGCCATAATGAATTACCTCCATGCGTGAAGATATTTCTAAGTGTTTGTGGTTCTATAAATAATTAATGCAATAATCAGGAACATAATCCTAATGTTTGTGTTCCTAAATATATGGGAATCCCGTTCTAACGCAGCACCTTATTCATTATCCCCATCGCCTTCCTTAAATTCACCTCAGATGTAGAATAAGATATCCTTATGTGCCCCTTTCCGTTCTCTCCGAAAGCCGAGCCCGGAGTAACGATAACTCCGTTCTTTAATAACTTCGCCGGCGCGTCTTCATCATCCATCTCAGGAAAAGCATAAAAAGCTCCCTGCGGTTTGACGCATTTGATCCCCATAGATCTGAATCCTTCCATCAAAATATCCCTTCTCGCCCTGAAGCTCTCACGCATCTCACTCACGCATTCCTGCGGACCTTCGATGGCAGCAAGCGCAGCCTTCTGGGCAATAGAGCAGGCGCATGCCTGGATGTACTGGTGCACTTTAAGCATCTGTTCGATATAGTCCTTACGCGCAGCCGCATAACCGATGCGCCAGCCTGTCATTGCATAAGTCTTTGAAACTGCGTTGATGGTAATTACGTTATCAGTGAACTGGGCTGGACTGATATGCTCACCCTCGTAGATGAAATGTTCATAGACCTCATCCGAGATGATAGTAATATCATTATCATCTGCGATCTGGGCAAGACCTTTTATTTCATCTTTTGTCTGCACGGTCCCTGTTGGATTCGAGGGCGAATTAATGATAATGGCGCGGGTTTTCGGGGTAATGCATTCGTTCACGGCATCAGGGGTCAGGGTCAGCTTTTCACCCAGCGGTACACCAACCACCTTTGCCCCAGCCATCTTTGTAAGGGGTGAATATGATACAAATCCAGGATCAGGCACCAGTACCTCATCTCCTGTGTCTACCAGAGCCTGTAACGCGAGATGCAGCGCCTCAGAAGCCCCTGAAGTGACGATCACCTCATCACGCGAAACTGAAAAATGGTTATCCATATCAAACTTCTTGCTCAGGGCTTCCCGCAGTTCCGGTATGCCGAGGTTTGCGGTATAACCTGTAAAACCTTTATCAATAGCCTCGACAGCCGCTTTCTTGATATGCAGAGGTGTATCGAAATCAGGCTGCCCCAGTCCCAGGTTTATGGCATCTGGTCCTGCCCCCTCGAACATCTTACGTATGCCTGAAATATCAATATTTTTTACCCTTTGTGAAAACATGTTCCTCACTCAAATATGGTATGATGCATTTTCAACTCAGCTTCACTCGCGCCTGTCCTGAGCATCAGCTCTGAAATCACCGAATCAAGAAATACTATCGCCGATATCTCAAACAATGTTCCAAGAGGTGCAAGTTGAGGATATCCCATCATCTGACGTTCCTGGTAATCTTCATAATCCAGGTCTTCTTTTGGTCTTCCTGGAATAATAACCACAACATCAGAAATATTACCTAAAGTTGATTCCTTGTTCGATGTAATAGTTGCAAGTTTTGATCCGATCTTTTTTGCAATGGCACCCAGGTTAGCAACCGAGGCAGTTTCTCCTGAGCCAGAAACCGCTATTACAAGGTCTTCAGGTTGTACTGCAGGAGCAGTTGTCTCTCCCACAACATGTACCTTGAAACCCAGATGCATGAGTCTCATGGCGAAAGCCCTTGCTGCTAAACCCGATCTTCCTGCTCCCACCAGGAAAATCTTTTTTGCTCCCATAATATTATCCAGAAGATCTGACACAGAGCCAGTATCAAGTTTCGAGGCAACCATCTTAATATGTTCAGCAATAAAGTTCATCGATGCTTTAGTAGCTCTGCAATCATTCTTTTCGTTGATCATTTATCCTCATTATCCTCTGGAGATTTATATTCTATCCGTTTGATCTTAATTTCGTCATGCTTTTTTAACTCATTATAAACATGTATTATCATGCCAGGACTCCCATCCCAGTGAAGCGTGAATTTAATATCTTTTTCCTTAAGCTGTTCAATTATTGATCTCACGAAATGGTCAAGGGCTAATTTCTTCGAGAAAGACAGCCTTAACGCTGTTCT
>JAUSDC010000072.1 GCA_030650845.1 Candidatus Methanoperedens sp. | reverse complement strand
TTTGTTATTGACGTGTTTTAACCCGAAAGGAATTCCATTATTGTCGACCACTTTTATATTCAGTGGATCGGGCGCTGTCATATTGACGGATATGTTCAGATTGGCTAATTTGTCCGCAATATTCTGTAATTCATCTACTATTCGTGCCATTGTTTTTGATTCTCCTTCGATTGAGCGTAATTTTTATGGGAATAAATTAAAAAATTAAAGGTAAGAGTTTACTTTCTCATACCTCGCCGTGCTGGCTTTACTGTTTCAGGAATAAAATCCGTTTCCTGAGCGGTTTCTATTTTTTCTTCAGATCGCGGCTCTGGCTCTGGTATTTCTACCTCTACCTTTTGTATTTTGTCTTCATCAACCAGTACAAGTTTCCCTGCAGCCAGAGCCTGAAGGATCTCCACAGTATCCTGTGCCCCCTTCAGCTTCTGGCCTTTATGAAGAAAAACGGCAGGGCTGTACATCAGCAGCCCTTCAACCTCTGAAATATAGGTCTTCAAAGAGTATCACCCGTCGTTTTAACCCACGGTGAGTTTGAAGTTCTCGCCTCTCACAAGATACTTGGTATCTGTGATCGCAGCATTGACGAATGCTTTTATCTTGGCGCCCATGCTGTCATCGTTGGTATCCATGGTGGCTTCGACGTGCTGCCAGGTACCGGACTTTCCAGGAACCCTGTCAAGGAAGTAGCCGCATCGGTTGCGGTGGATGAGCCATGCAGCCACAGCGACTTTCTCAGCCACGAACTCGGAAGCCGCTATCTGCTCAGGCCTGTACTCTTCAGGGATCTCATTGGCATCATCTGTGAACCAGTTTGGCATCACCCATTTTCCTGTGGGCGCTGTTCCCCCATCTAACATACTGCCTGCTGAATCGTACTTTACTGGCATCATTTCAGTGACTATGACACCGCCAAGGCCGCTTAATCCCTGTGGGATCTGGCCTTTGAGCAGCATCTCGGTCTTGAGCTGCGGTGCGTTATCGAATGCTCCATCCTGTCTCAGATTGAATTCCAGAGAGCTTGGCAGAAGCTGGAAGTAATCCTGCAGTGTCTTGATACCTGTTTTTTGTTTCAGCCTGAGTATCATCTTATCCAGATGAGACATGCTGAATGGAGTAACAACATTGCCGGTTGAGCCGTCATAGATGTCCTTGGCTGTTGGCGCTGTGTTGAAAGCGAGCGCACACATCTCGTCTGTGGTAAGAGCAAGATCATCTCTCAATCTCTCGAATGTCCCTGCAGTCATGGCAGCCCTGATATTCTGGCTCACGCCCAGCAAGTCTTCGAGATAATTGTCGTACCTGCCGCCGATCTTGACTGGCTGGAGGAAGAAGCTGGATACATCTGCGAATACTCTTGGATACGGACCGCCTTTTGGTATGCGGCTTACAACCCTGCCCTGAGACAGTCTGGTGAGGTTCACACCCGGGTCTTCGTCCGTGAGTTCGATCCTCTGCAGGAACTGCGAAAGGATAACTCTTGACTCATAGCCTTTTAACGGGTCTTTCATAAGCTCTGCCTGCGCATTGATGGCAGTGAGCAGATCTTTATCGTACACGCCTATGC
>JAUSDC010000068.1 GCA_030650845.1 Candidatus Methanoperedens sp. | reverse complement strand
AAAACCAATGATGTCGGAAAGTGGAATGCGTATACAGCAGCAGGCACAATGATCGCAACACTCATTAACTGCGGCGCACAGAGAGCACCACAGTCAGTATCAGCAGTATTGCTGTACTTCAATGACCTCATTGAGAAGGAGACAGGTCTCCCAGGATGTGACTTTGGTAAAGTAGAAGGAGCAGCAGTTGGATTCTCATTCTTCTCGCACTCTATCTATGGCGGCGGAGGACCTGGCGTCTTCAACGGCAACCACGTCGTTACAAGACACTCAAAGGGTCTCGCAGTACCATGCGTAGCAGCAGCAGTTGCTCTTGACGCAGGTGTTCAGATCTACAGCCCGGCAAAGACATCCGGATTAGTAGGAGATGTCTTCAGCTCGGTCGATGAGTTCAGAGAACCGATCAAGGCAGTTGCGGGGGCCGTATAAGGAGAATTGAATGGTAAGAACTGCAAATGTTTCAAATAAACTTAAACAGGTCAAGATATTTCCACAAAGATTATTGCAGCCTGAAACTGCTGAAAAGCTCTTGAACGAGCTTGATCAGGTAAAAGGCGTGGTAAGAATGCTTATCAGTGGGAAGAACCTTCCCCGAAAGATAACGTGTGGACCCGGAACGGGTAAGGATGTGAACCATCCTGACAGGATAATAATCCACGTCAGTGGATGCGCATTCGAATTGCATGTTATTGTAGGTGAGGTTCTTGTAGAAGTTGAGGATGATAGTGTGGCAGAGGAACTAAGAAAAGCGTGTGAGCGAGCGCTGCCTTTCCCGTTTGAAATGAAACGAGGCTACTTCATTAAAACTAAACCAACTCTAACCGACTTCGGCAAGTATGGGTTCAAAAGCAGGACTGATGAAACCATCAATCTTGAAGATGAACGAATGCTTGGTCTTGTTGACCCGCATGCAAAACTTGAATCAAACATCTGCATGGTCAAAGCAGAGGAACATCTATGAGTTTATCCAGAACAGCAGAAGGAACCAATTCAAAAATATAAGGAGGAAAAAATATGGCTTATAAACCACAGTATTATCCTGGCAGCACATCAGTTGCTAAGAATAGAAGAAAACACATGTCAGACGATGTCGAAAAAATGCGTGACATCTCAGACGAGGACTTAACTGCCCTTCTCGGACACAGAGCACCCGGTTCAGACTATCCAAGCACCCACCCGCCACTTGCGGAAATGGGCGAACCAGACTGCCCGGTAAGAGAAGTTGTTGAACCAACCCCAGGTGCAGCAGCAGGCGACAGAATCAGATACGCACAGTTCTCTGACTCTATGTATAATGCACCATCTGTCCCATACTGGAGATCGTATCATGCAGCGATCAACTTCAGAGGAGTTGACCCAGGTACACTTTCAGGCAGACAGGTCAATGAAATGAGAGAGAGAGATCTTGAAGAGTACACCAAGAGACAGGCAGAGACCGAAATGACAGACTGGGGTCTTGCAGGTCTAAGAGGCTGTACAGTTCACGGACACTCGCTCAGACTTCAGGAAGATGGCGTAATGTTCGATATGCTGGACAGGCGCAGACTTGAGGGCGGCGTAATGGTAATGGACAAGGACCAAGTAGGTGTACCAATTGACAGAAAGGTCAACCTTGGTAAACCAATGAGCGAGTCCGAAGCTGCCAAGAGAACAACATTCTATAGAGTAGACAATTGCGCTTTCAGAAGCGACAAAGAAGTCATAGAATGGACACAGAGAATCTGGGAGTTAAGAACAAAATATGGCTTCCAGCCAAAGGCGTGAGGTGATTCAAAATGGCAGATCCAAGATTTAAGAAAGCAATGGAAATAAAGTATGCGAAAGAATGGGGATCAAACAAGTGCGGCTCCACAGCAAAAAGCAAAATAACAGATAAGAAGACCAAATACCTCAGACTGGGCTATCAGCAGAACCCAAGAAAGGTAGAAATGGCAAAGTGCGGAGCAGCAATCACAAAGAAGAGAGGATTGCAGGCATATGATCCAAAACTGCACTTAGCAGGTATACCAATGGGTCAGAGACAGTTGACCCCATACGTCATATCTGGAACAGATATCGTATGCGATGGTGACGATCTCCACTTCGTCAACAATGCTGCAATGCAGCAGGAATGGGACGATATCAGGAGAACATGCGTCGTAGGTCTTGACCTCGCACATGAGACTCTTGAAAAGAGATTGGGCAAAGAGATCACCCCAGAGACCATCAACTACTACCTCGAAGTTTTGAACCATGCAATGCCTGGCGCAGCAATTGTCCAGGAACACATGGTCGAGACACATCCGGCATTAGTAGATGACTGCTATGTGAAAGTATTCACAGGCGACGAAACTCTCCAGGATGAAATCGATAAACAGTTCGTTATCAACATTGACAACGAATTCCCTGCAAACCAGGCAAAACAGATCAAGTCCGCAATGGGCAAGACCTCCTGGCAGGCAGTACACATCCCAACCATCGTCACAAGAACTGAAGATGGACCAGGCACAAGCCGCTGGATGGCAATGCAGGTCGGTATGACCTTTATCAGTGCATATCATATGTGCGCCGGTGAAGCAGCAGTCGGTGAACTTGCATTCACAGCCAAACACGCGGGACTTGTCGAAATGGGTGATATGATCCCAGCACGCAGAGCTCGTGGACCAAATGAACCAGGAGGATTATCCTTCGGTCATATGGCAGATATCGTCCAGACCAACAGAAAGTCACCAGAAGATCCAGTCAATGTAGTATTGCAGACTGCAAGCGCAGCCACAATGCTGTATGACCAGATCTGGCTCGGCGGCTACATGTCAGGCGGCGTCGGATTCACAATGTATGCAACACCAGCATACACCAATGATATCGTCGATGACTTCCTGTACTGGGGCAACGACTATGCAGCAAAGAAATACGGCGGAAATGGCAAGGCAAAAGCCACCCTTGAAACTGTAAAAGATATCGCTACAGAAACAACACTGTACGGTCTTGAAGCATACGAGAAGTACCCAACAACACTGGAAGACCACTTCGGTGGTTCACAGAGAGCAACCGTCATCTCAATAGCAGCAGGTGGCGCAACAGCTCTGGCAACCGGACACAGCCAGGCCGGTCTATCCGCATGGTATCTCTCCATGTACCTCCACAAAGAGGCACACGGCAGACTTGGATTCTACGGATATGACTTGCAGGATCAGTGCGGTGCAACCAACGTGTTCTCGATCGGCTCAGATGAAGGCTGTATAGGCGAATGCAGAGGCGCAAACTACCCCAACTACGCAATGAACGTAGGTCACCAGGGTGGATACACCTCAGTAGTAGCAGCAGCTCACGCTGGCAAGGATGCATTCTGTGTCAATCCATTGGTCAAGACCTGCTTCGCAGATGACTTGGTCAACTTTGACTTCTCAGATCCAAGAGGAGCATTCGGCAAGGCGGCACTCAGAGAGTGGGACCGCTGCGCTGGTGAGAGAGCATTCGTTATCCCGGCAAAGTAAATATATAAGTAGGCTTTATGCCTACTTCTTTTTTTTTTGGGATACAAATCGAAAAAGTTATATCTCTGTTTGATATTCATGGCGGTGTGATTTAAAATGGCAGAAGCAAAAGAAACAAAAATAAGAACGCCCAAAGTACCTGGTTTAGTAAAATGCGCGTATTGCGACGGGACCGGAAAGCAAGAGGACATTACATGCATTGTTTGCGGCGGGAAGGGAAAAGTTGAAGTCGTTGATTCTTCAAGAAAATGCCAGTGGTGCAAAGGAAGAGGTTACCTGATGAAAGGAATTCCATGCACAAATTGCGGAGGAACCGGCGCAACAAGACCCATAGGAAAAGAGCGTCTGTTTTAAGGAAATAGGGGTTAAATCCCCCGAATCCTTATATTTTATTTTTTAAAAAATTATTTATAT
>JAUSDC010000058.1 GCA_030650845.1 Candidatus Methanoperedens sp. | reverse complement strand
GAGGGTGGATTTGCCAACATTGGAGCGCCCCACAAAGATTATCTCTTTCATATATCCGGTATAATCAACAGGATGTTATAAGAATGCTTTTATATCATCGATCAGTATCTTCTCCCTTCTATGGGTATCAAAAAGAATGCAATAATGCAGTTCGGAAAACAGGCTGATGCTTACGCAAAAGGCAATATTTTCGTGGATATGGTCCATCTTTCTGAAGTGGTGAAAAGAAGCGGAGTGAAACAGGATCACAGGGTGCTTGACATAGCCACAGGAGCAGGTTTCCTCGCACTTGAGTTCGCGAAAAAAGCGGATACTGTGATAGGTTGCGATTTGACGCGCAATATGCTTCTCAAAGCCTGTGAAAAGGAGAAAAATTCCGGGATGAAAAATACCGGATTTCTGCTTTCAGATGTTGAGTCACTCCCGTTCCCTGATGAAAGTTTCGACATAGTCTCATGCAGGTTCGCTTTCCATCATTTCCCTGACCCTCAAAAAGCCCTGCTTGAAATGAAAAGAGTATGCAGGGACAGGCTCGTGCTTGTGGATGGTGTTTCGTCAGAAGATGGTGATAAAAGCATATTCCATAACCGTATCGAGAAGATGCGTGACCCGTCGCATGTCAGGATATACGCTCTCAGTGAGATAGAAGAAATGTTCAATGAAGCAGGAGCAGATATCACCGATATAACGCACTGGGAGATACCTCAGGATTTCGAGGAATGGATGAATCGTGCAGGAACGCAAGGGAAAAAGAAAAAGATCATTGAGCAGTTGATGTTACAGAGTCTGGATGGCGACAGGATGGGATTGCAGGTGAAGGTCGAGGACGGAAGGCTCGATTTTAAATATGATACTGTTATCCTCATAGCGCATGTTCGCGCGTAGCCTGGAACATGAAAAAAACAACGAACTGGTACGGAACTAAAACGAACTCCGGTGGCGTGAGTTCGTATCGAGTTCGTTGTGTTCGTTGCTATTTTTTTTCATATTTATAACATAGATTTGCAGCCAATCGGTTTTATCCAGTATTGTGCTCGGGGAGACAATATGCACATCCATCATAACCTGCTGCCAGCGCCTCCTCCAGTTCACAGTAATAGACCCTGTTCCTGAAAGCTATCCTGTGTGCCCATTCGCATTCCCTTTTATGCAGTTCCATGCTCTCAGGATTCTTATTCGCCACATAGGGAGCATAGCTTCCCATATTAGATGCCCCGATATTTGCTGTTATCAACGCCTCAGCTTCATTTATTGCGAGACTTTCCACTGTTGCATCCACAGTCACACTGGTGTCAGGTATCTGCTGGGATATTATTGCAGGGAAGAGTACAATTGGCGGCATATTAACAACGATTTGATCAATTAGCCAGTCAACCACATAATCAAGGATCACTTCAGGCAATTCCCAGGGCAGCGGTATGGTAATGTCAAGATCCGTGATATTTACCATCAATTGATGGTCTTCGTTAATTGTAACTGTCCCTTCAGCATTCTCAATATCAATCGTGATCCCATTGAGGCGCACGTCAAATACAGTGACAGTGTTAGTGGTCTCGTCAACATCAACCGCACCCCAGAGGACCGACGTTGTGGTCGTGTACTTTATGTAAACCTTCAGCCAGACATCTGCTGAGACACTTCCTGAAAGCTGAACTGTATTCCCGGGTTTAAGATCAAAATCGAATTTCGAGAACCTGATGTTAGCTCCGTATTCTGCCCATACCCTGTCAATATCGATATCCACATCCACAAGACCAAGGGTCGCCACAGCTACAACCCAGTCCACGATCTCGTCCATAAAATCAACGATACTGGGCATATCGAAATCATGTGTTTCTGTCTTGGTCACTGACTTCGGATGTGTGGTATGAGCCCACCAGAAATCATAGACCCTGTGCATACCGTTCTCGTTCACACCCAATCCAATATGATTACCAGCCGTGAAATCCGTGATCGCACTGACATTGCCGCCTGTGTAACCAAGCAAATTAACAGCTGCTGCCATGACTGACGAATTTAATACCTTCACATTCCCCAAACCTATGGTGAGTTTGTTCACATCTCCTGGGGGCATGTAAGGCAGGTCAAGTGCGAACAAAACCGGGCTCAGTTCGATGGATGTGATCTCTTCGGTCAGGTATTCATTCATTGCGATGCCCAGTATCTCATTAAGTTTATTCAGAACATTTGCAGGCAGGTTGTAGGTATCGTTCAGTTCAATATCTTCGATAACTGCCTCAACGAACTCTATCCTGAACATACGCGTAATCTGATCAAAAGTGGGTATTACTTCGACCCTGAATTCAGCCTCAAGTTCGAATTCGATGCCTCCCAGCACCGTGAACTTAGCCTGACCCCTCACATCCATCATCATGCCAAGATCAGCAGTAAAATCAATGGTGGGTGCCTTTGCTAGAGAGACCTCATACCCTATTTCCATGAACTCCTGTAAACTCGCTGGAACATTCTCAATAGGTAGTGTATAGGTGCCGCTGAATGTGGGGAACTTCCCGATGCAAAAGCCGATTTTCATGAACTTATTGATCAATTCCTCATTGATCTGAGCCATCACATCATATCCTGCTGTCGTCATTTTTTCACCTCAGGCGTGATGCTCCTCTTCCCTGTGGCAGGGTCGATCTTGACCTTTAATTTCAGTGGTTTACCTTTTCTGACCATTGAATACAGGGGTTTCTTTTCCTTTGGTTGTCTGTCCATGATCTTCCTGACATCTTTCTTGATCATTGACTGCCACTGCTGATGTATTTCCTGTTTGAATGCATCGTCAATGACTATCCCTTCAGCCTCAATAGTACCCCTGAGATCTTCTTCTAATTTCGTTTTCAAATCCGGTCGGTGTTCCAATGAGGACTTTAAATCTTTTAACGAATCAACTTTGAAACGGTCCAAACGATCCTTATTTAATTTGGCATTATACTTCACCTGAAATACCTCCTATAGATATGGGAGTTTAAAAACCCCCTTCAGATGTTGTTTTTAATGTTTGATAAATATTTCGGTCAGTGAAAAAAAAAGAAAAAAAAATATCAATTTATCTCGGAAATCCCTGAAATGATCTCTTCCAGTTCAAGTCTACGCTTCTTGTTCGATGACTCAACCCTACCATCAGCCTCTATAACCGATATCGTGATGTCAAACCTTTCTGCTGCAGAAACATCGGCAGTTGACATTATCGTAGTTGGCTCATCGCAAGGGGGTATCCAGGGGTTTGCCAGCACCTCTATCTCCTGAAGCGTGGGTGTGTATGAGTGTATGACTTCGAGTTTCCCCTCTTTCGTATGTTTATATGCACGATACAGTGACCTGTTCTGCCTGAAACCCACATATATCTCAAGCAGGGTGACCCCTATGAGAGAATTTGTACTTTTACCTACAACAAGGTCGCTTATCACCGTTTCTTTATTGTCGTCATGAAGTACGAGAAAACCGCTCTCCTTGTTCTCATTTGCAGATATCTCCATCATTTTCATAATGCAGTCAGGCACAGTCATATCTTTTGTGGGGATTATCCGGTCAAAATCCTTTATCGTCCTTGACATCTGGTCTTCATCATAATCCGTCACCCCTTCGCGATTAATTACATCTGTGACTTTTGCTCCCTGGATGCCCCAGAGATTAGATTCTATCCCGTACTTTTTCTCCTTTTCAAGAAGATTTGATAACCGTTCTTTTGCATCCAGATGCCGCAATAGCCTTCTTTTCACAAGCACATCATCGCTTGAGATAAGTTCAATGGCTTCAGGGATCACTCCCATTTTTTTTGTTAGCATGGATAATTGCCTGATAAGTTCAGGCTCTCCGAGTTCCATGACATCGAAGATATTCTCAACAAGCATTTTGACCTGGTCATAGACATAAACATCGACATATATGGGTTTTTCATCTTCATCAAAGATCGGAAGCTTTCGTTTTTCATAAAGCTCCTGTCTCATTTTCTCGACAAGATCTTTCCTTATCAGCACTACAGGTTGTGCTGAACGCGCTCTCCCCTCAAAATAGGCGCCCACATTTTCAGAAAGTAGTTGTATTGCAAGTGTGGTTTTTCCAACGCCCTGCGGTCCTATCAATATTAATATAGGATGCTCTTCCAGTTCTTTTGCGAGTATCCTGACGCTTTCCTCTTTAGTATGAGCGGAAGTATCAAGAAATTCCATTCAAATTACCTTAAAAAAAGAAAACAAAGTGGGGGTTGCCCACTTAATCCATGCCTTCCATTCCGCCCATGCCACCCATACCGCCTGGCGGCATTCCTCCGGGTGGTGCGGATGACTTGCTGGACAGTACATCATCGATGCGCAGTATCATTGTTGCTGCTTCTGTTGCTGAATCGATCGCCTGTGTCTTAACGCGGAGCGGTTCAACAACGCCTTCTTTCATCATGTCCACGACTTTGCCTGTGAACACATTAAGACCTGCTGTCTTATGACCCTTCTCATGCTGGCTTCTCATATCTGCGATCATGTTGATGGGGTCAAGACCTGCATTCTCTGCAAGGGATCTCGGGATGACTTCAAGCGCTTCTGCGAACTTTGTGACTGCAAGCTGTTCCCTGCCTGACAGGGTAGCTGCATACTCGCGAAGGCGCAGGGAGAGCTCGATCTCTGGTGAGCCGCCGCCTGCTACAAGCTTTTCATCCTCGATAGCAACGCCAACTACACGAAGCGCATCATGCAATGCCCGCTCGGCTTCATCAACGACATGTTCTGTTCCGCCGTGAAGGATAATTGAAACCGACTTGGGATTGTGGCATTCCATGACAAAGGTCATTGCCTCATCGCCGATCTTCTTCTCTTCAACCAGACCTGCTTTTCCAAGGTCTGAAGCCTCGATCTCTTTCAGGCTTGTAAGTATCTTTGCGCCTGTTGCGCGAGAGAGTTTTTCCATATCGCTCTTCTTGACGCGCCTTGCTGCATAGATACCTGCTTTAGCAAGATAATGCTGTGCGATATCATCTATTCCTTTCTGAACGAACACGACATTTGCGCCGCTGGCAATGACTTTGGTTACCATATCATGAAGCATCTGCTCTTCCTGGTCAAGGAATGACTGGAGCTGGTCAGGGGACTTGATCTGGATCTCTGCATCAACCTCGGTCTTTTTGATCTCAAGGGCTTCGTTGAGCAGGAGTATTTTTGCCTTGGTTATCTTCTTTGGCATATTGGTGTGCACTCTTTCTTTATCAATGACCATGCCTTTGATAAGTTCGGATGCTTCGATGCTGCTGCCCACTTTCTTCTCTACTTTGATATCATCAACATCTACTGTACGCTTTCCGTTCTCGGTATTAACGACGGAAAGCACTGCATCGACCGTCAGGTTCGTGAAGATATCCTTATGTGCCTCTGCTCCCTTTCCGGTTATTGCGGTTGCTGCTATTTTCAAAAGCAGATCCCTGTTATCAGCACTGACCTTGACTGCAAGGGTCTTCAGGATCTCTTTGGCTTTTGCTGCTGCAAGCCTGTAGCCGTTAGCGATCACTGTTGGATGAACATTCTGTTCAAGTAATTCCTCTGCGTTCTTTAAAAATTCTCCTGCAAGCACTGCTGCCGTCGTAGTGCCATCCCCGACCTCATCATCCTGGGTCTTTGCGACTTCTACTATCATTTTGGCTGCCGGGTGTTCGATATCCATCTCTTTCAGGATGGTTGCGCCGTCGTTCGTGATCACAATGTCGCCAAGGGAATCCACAAGCATTTTATCCATGCCTTTTGGTCCGAGGGTTGTTCTTACTGCCGCAGCTACTGCTTTGGCTGCCATAATATTGTTGTTCTGAGCTTCTCTTCCTTTTGTTCTCTGACTGCCTTCTCTTAGAATAAAGATTGGCTGTCCTCCTAATTGTCCTGCCATAGATAACCTCCGTTAAAATTTTATCTTAATTTTCAATTATAAGTACAAATTAAGCTTGTACCGGGCGTTACCAATGTTTGTGGTTCTATATAAGATTTGCTCTAAGGCATATTTATATTTTTAGAAAAAAAAAATTAATGCGTTAGAGTCATGGTCCCTTCTGTATACCCTTCTTTGCGCGCAGCCACATTTATCGTCCCGCTGCTGGATGCTGTGACCTGTAGCGTCACCTGACCAACAGAGTTCGTCATACCATCTGTTGTGATGCCGCCGCCATACACACTCACAGTTGCACCACTAACAGGATTATTGATGCTTTTTACTGTAAATGTTACAAAAGTCGCGACCCCGTTGGTGACATTGGATGGTGATGCGCTAACGCTGAGGGTCTGCTGGCCGACTGCCAAGAACGTAGTGCTGCCAGCAGTGAAGCCTGTCCTTGTCGCTGTAGCAGTAATTGTCCCTGGCCCAGCCGAATTTACCTGTATGATCGCGATACCATTCTGGTTGGTAACTCCATTACCGCTTGCTGCTCCAGTGAGCGATACAGTGGCTTCACTGATGAAGTTATTGCCACTCTTCACGGTAAATGTCACGAAGGTTGGTGTAACAGCTGTTATTGACGAGGAGGAGGAAGAAACTGACAGCGATTGCGTGCCTGTTGAAGTGATAGTGCTTGATCCACTCACAAATCCAGTCTTGCTTACAGATATCGTAATGGTGCCAGTCGTGTAGGGGTTCACCAAAATGATCGTCTTTCCATCCGGGCTTGTGATACCATCTCCGGTTGCAGCTCCGCTTATGCTTATTCCTGCATCTGCAACCGGGGAACTGCCGGCTGTTACTGTAAACGTTACATAGACCGGCACATTTACAATGAGAGTATTATGGCTTGATGAAACTGCCAGAACCTGCTGACCTGTCGATGTAAGGACAAAAGATCCATCTGCATATTGTTCTTTTTTCACGATCACAGCGATCTTTCCAGTGCCGTTAGGGTTCAACTGTCTAATTATCTGACCGCTCGCATCCGTAATTCCTTCAAATTTTATTCCTGCTCCGGAAATATTCATTGCCGCTCCAGCAACAGGTTTACCCAGGCTTATAACATTAAATGTTACAAACGTGTCTGTCCCGGATGTTAATGAGGACGGTGACGCGCTGACATCAAGACCGGAAATAGATTTTATAACAGATGTGCCGTTCCTGTAACCAGATCTGGACCCAATAATATTGATGCTGCCGTTGGTCGTAGCATTCACTGCAAGTTCCAGCATTCCAGTTGCATCTGTTGTTCCGTTCCCAACTGCTGCACCTGATAATGAAATATTGACATTTTTCAGAGCAGTCCCGTCGCTTATGGTTATGAATTTAACAGTTGTGATCTTGCCTGCACTGACATCATCAGGTATGCTTATTACGTTCATCTGGGGAGTTGATTGAAATAATGCTGCCAGCATTCCATTAAAAAAAACTCCTGCTATAAGTCCGCCGACCAGTGCAATTGCGATATAAACTTTTGTGTTCCTGTCGTCATCGTATCCTCGCATATGATCCATCCTCCGATAATTTTACTTTGATATTGTTGCACGAAGATATAAAGATTCCCAGATAGAATTGGCTCATTGGTCATTTTCTGATAAATATAAAGATTTAATATAATGATTAACTGTCTCATTCGTATATGTACGAACCAATATCCTTATAATCTCAGATAACAATTATTTAGATATATGACAAGATACACCAATAGAAAAACAACAGATTGGCTGCACTGCACTTTCAGTGCGATAATTGATATTTTTGAAATGAAAAATAAGCCAAAGTAACATTATTAATAATGATGCTGTGCTGCATTAAAATCGAAATCTTTAAAGCTAATCATTCCATGTAAAAACTAAAAAACGTTACACCAAGGAAATCTGGTGGGTACATACGAGTAACGTACAATCCTGTTATCAGTGCGGTAAATGCACATCCATCTGCCCCATGCGCCGAGTTTCAAAGACCTCTCCGCGAAGTTCAATATATAATTCAAATGTTTATGGTCTTGGAACAGATAGTATATGGACTTGCCTTACATGCGGGCTCTGTCCAATTGAGTGCCCACAACAGGTCGATTTCTTAACTTTCATAAAAGAAGAACGCGAAGGAAAACAGCCCCTTGATGTTGCTCATCTTGGTGTTTTCACGGAATTCAATGAACTGAGTTCAAAGCTAAATGGAAATCAGCCTGAAAAATCAGATTCAAAAATCGGGTTTTTTCCGGGATGCACAGACCAGCTAGGTTTATTCCTGCATGATATAAAAACTGATTTTGGCGAGATAACGACATCATCCCTTAAATTACTTGATAAGCTTGGTATCAAACCTCAGATCTTGAACCTGAAATGCTGCGGTCACGATGTCCTCTGGCAGGGAAAAAAGGATGTTTTTGAAAAGCTCAAGGATCACAATAATAAATACATAAAAGAGAGCGGCATTGACACCCTTATTACAAGCTGCGGTGAATGCTACCGTACATTTTCAAAGGATTATGACCTTGGCATCAAGGTCGTTCATACAAGCGAGCTTCTAGATAAACTAGGATTGAAGATCGATGCAGATGTTACATACCACGATCCATGCAGGCTTGGCAGGCATATGGGAATGTATGATGCACCGCGAAAGGCTCTGACCGCAAACGGCGCGCGGATAAAAGAGATGGAACATTCAAAAGAAAATGCTCTTTGCTGCGGCGTTAGCAGTTTCATGAATTGCAACGAGCAGACAAAAGCTCTTCGCATTGCGCGGATGGATGAAGCGACTTCTACTGGCGCAAAGACACTTATTACCACATGTTCAAAATGCCTTGCGCATTTTAACTGCCTGAAGACTGAGAAAGATGCCACAAAGAAATATGATCTTGATGTTGTTGACCTTACAGTATTCCTTGCAAGACAACTGGATGGAAAGAAATGATAAAATCAAGCGATCTTGACCCCAATTTCAAATACGAGATAGCGAATGAACCGGGCGGTGAAAACATCAAACTATGTTTCAACTGCACAGGATGCACCGTGGGCTGCCCTGTTACAGAGATAGATACCGGCTATAATCCGCGTAAGATATTGAGGAAAGCTTTGCTTGGCATGCGAAACGAAGTTCTCACAGATGAGTCGCTGTGGCTGTGCGCTTCGTGTTATCTCTGTTATGAGCGCTGCCCCCAGGATGTAAAGATCACAGAAGTCATGGGCGCAATTCGGGCGATCGCCCAGCGCGATGCAAAAGCAGGAAAAATAAAGATCACTCATCCAAAACACAAATTCGACACCCTCTTCATCAACTCCGTCAAATCAAATGGCAAATGGTATGAAGCCGGCGTCAGCGGTATGTTCATGTTCATGACAAAAGGGCTTGGCGGCGTTATCGGATATGCTCCTATGGGACTTGAATTATTTAAAAAAGGAAAACTCAGCATTCTTCCGCACAGGATTAAGGGCACAAACGAGATCAAGAATATCTTCAAGGAGATAGAAAAATGAAGCTTGCTTATTATCCCGGATGCACTCTACATGGCACAGCGCGCGAGTATGACGCCTCAACAAAGACTGTGAGTAAAATTGCATGCATCGAACTTGTGGAGATCCCTGACTGGAACTGCTGCGGCGCGCTTGAAGCGATATTCGATAAGGAGCTTTCCATGGGTCTGTCCGCTCGCAACAATATGCAGGCACAAAAACTCGGGCTTGACCTTGTTATACCATGCAGCATCTGTTCGCATAATCTTGGAAGGGCAGATACTGCCATGAAGACTGATGAAATATTCCGGGGAAAGATCGAGAAAGCACTTGGTAACAAATACAAACAGAATGGTTTTAAAATTAAGCATCTTCTTGACGTTATGGTAAACGACATCGGCGTCGAGGCTCTGGCACAAAAATTCAAGAAGAACTTGAAGGGAATCAAAGCAGTCCCATACTACGGCTGCCTTCTTGTCCGACCTTCAGAAGTATCAAAATTCGATAATCCAGAGAATCCGACCTCGCTTGATAACCTGATAAAAGCCACTGGAGCCGAATGTCTTCCATTTTCGCAGAAGACAAAATGCTGCGGCGGGAATCTCCTTATGAGCAATCAGGACTATGCATTCAAACTCACCCAGAAATTATTCGATGAGGCAAAAGCAAGTGGAGCAAACTGCATCGTTGTGGCATGTCCTATGTGTCACATGCTGCTTGACTGCCAGCAGTCAGCTGTCGAAAAGGCACATAATACAAAGATCGATCTGCCTATATTATACTTCACACAGCTTATCGGTCTTGCGATGGGACTTAGCGAAAAGGAACTTGAACTTGACAGGAACATGGTCTCTCCATCAAAGCTCATCAGCTCCATTGGAAAGGAAGAACCCAAGGTCGAGATAAAAGCTGTGCCAAAAGTTGAGAAGGAAGCGGAGGCAGCACAATGAAAGGCTCGGTGGCTGTTGTGGGAGGCGGGATCGCAGGTATCCAGGCAGCGCTGGATCTTGCTGACAGCGGATATAAGACATACCTCATAGAATCAAAACCAAGCATAGGCGGAGTAATGTCCCAGCTTGATAAAACATTCCCGACAAATGACTGCGCCATGTGCATCCTCTCACCAAAACTTGTGGAAACAGCAAGGCACCCTAATATTGAATTGCTCGGATATAGTGATGTCAAATCAATCTCAGGAAAAGCAGGTGATTTCAAGGTAAAAGTAATCAAGAAAGCGCGCTACGTTGATGAGACAAAATGCACTGGCTGCGGCACATGCACAGAGAAATGTCCGTCTAAAGTTTTAGATGAATACAATGCCGGCATGAGCAAGCGTAAATCAATTTATATTCCTTTTGCACAGGCGATACCGCGTGTTGCTACCATTGATGCTGCCCATTGCCTGTACCTTACAAAAGGCAAATGCGGTGTATGTAAAAAGGTCTGTGGGCCAAAAGCTGTAGATTATGGGCAGAAAGACACAGAAATAGAGCTGAATGTTGGTTCAGTTGTGCTGGCAACCGGTTTTAAGCCATTTGACCCCTCTATCCTCAAGAATTACAGGTTCGATCACCCAGACGTTATTACATCGCTCCAGTTCGAACGCCTCCTGAGCGCAAGCGGTCCGACACAGGGGCATGTTACAAAGCAATCGGATGGCAACGTCCCGAAGAACGTTGCTTTCATCCAGTGTGTGGGCTCGCGAAATCCGAAGATCAACAGGAAACACTGCTCATCAGTATGCTGCATGTATGCGACCAAAGAATCTATCATTGCAAAAGAACATGACCCCGAACTAGATATTACGATCTTCCAGATAGATGTCAGGGCATATGGAAAGAATTTTGAGGAATTCTACAACCGTGCACAGAAAGAATATGGCATCAGGTATATCAATTCCCGCCCGCCTGAAGTTATTGTTAATCCTGATAATTCACTCTCCCTGAAATTTGAAGATTTCAACACTGGCGGCCTTGTGACCACCAAATTTGATCTGGTCGTTCTTTCGATAGGTCTTGATCCTGCGGATTCAACACGAGCCATTGCCCAGTCGTCTGGAATAGCGCTTGATGATTTCGGGAATATAGCAACAACGATTGAAAATCCGGTCGAAACAAGCGTTGCAGGCATCTATGTCTGCGGCGTTGCGCAGGGGCCCAAGGATATACCGGATACAGTTGCACAGGCAAGCGCTGCAGCATCAAAGGCAGCAGCACTTTTATCAGGTGAGCGGGGAACTCTTATCAAAGAACGGGGATTCCCGGATGAAAAGACGCTTTCTCCGGAGCCGCACATCGGGGTTTTCGTATGCCATTGCGGGATAAATATTGGATCAGTGGTCAATGTCCCGAAGGTTGTTGAATATGCAAAGACGCTGCCGGGTGTTACACATGCGCAGGAGATGCTGTATGCATGCTCATCTGACTCACAGGTCACAATTAAAGATGCGATCACAAAAAACAACCTTAACCGCGTGGTAGTGGCATCATGCACTCCGCGCACACATGAACCGTTATTCCAGAATACCTGTCGCGAAGCAGGATTAAATCCATATCTTTTCGAACTCGCCAATATCCGTGAGCACTGTTCATGGGTTCACATGAAAGAAAAAGACAAAGCCACAGAAAAAGCAAAAGCTATCGTGCAGATGGCTGTAGCAAAGTCCGCTCTTTTCCAGCCGCTTTACAAACAAAAAGTGTCACTAATCAATAAGGCTATAGTGCTTGGCGGCGGCGTTGCTGGCATGACTGCAGCGCTTGATATTGCCAATAATGGGTATTATGTGACACTGATCGAAAAAGAAAAAGAACTTGGCGGGATGCTTCGTGAAATGACGGAATTGTATGATGGCAAGAAGCCTGCTGATGTGTTAAAAGAACTCATCGGCAAAGTAAGCGCGAACAAGAATATTAAGATCATGAACGAAGCAAAGCTCAATAAAGTCGAAGGATATCTTGGCAATTTCAAAGGTGTTGTGCTGTCAAATGGAAATGAGATCCAGGTTGATTTTGGAGCCGCAGTTGTGGCTACGGGCGCCAGGAACCTTGAGCCATCTGGATTGTTTAATTATGGCAGCGATAAACGCATTGTTACACAAGCTCAGTTTGAGAAAATGCTGGGAACCGGTGTAAATGCTAAAACCATAACCATGATCCAGTGCGTTGGAGCGCGCAATAAAGAACGGGAATACTGCGGAAGAACCTGCTGTGTTGACGCTGTCAAGAATGCGATACGCATCAAGAAAGCAAACAGAAGCACAAACGTGTATGTATTGTATCGGGATATGAGAACATACGGCATTAACGAGAAAATGTATGAAACTGCCAGAGATCTTGGAGTTCTATTCATTAAATACGATGCAGAGAAACCACCAATAGTGCAGGACAGCACTGTTGTTGTGCATGATTCCATGATGAACGAGGATATCGAGATAACATCAGACCTGGTTGTATTGAGCACTCCACTTGTAGCTGGTGAGAACGAAGAGATCAATCAGCTCTTTAAGATCCCGCTTGATAAGAATAAATTCTTCCTCGAGGCTCATCCTAAACTGCGACCCGTGGATTTTGCCACTGACGGTGTGTTCCTGTGCGGAAGCGCCCAGGCGCCAAAGCTCATTGATGAAGCTATATCGCAGGCAAGCGCAGCAGCATCAAGGGCGTGCACCATCCTGTCACGCAAGTTCATTGAAACAGAAGGCGCCATATCAGTCGTTAATGAAGCAAAATGCATTGGGTGCGGAACATGTGTTACAGTTTGTCCTTATAATGCGCCGTCATTGTATGATGTGACTGTAAAAGTTGAAGAAGTCACATACAATACGAAGAAATCAAAAATAAACGCAGCTTCATGCAAGGGCTGTGGTTCGTGCGCTGCAGCCTGTCCTGCCGGTGCTATCACTGCGCAGCACTTCTCATCAAAAGAAATAGGCGAGGCGATTGATGCATTTGATAGGGGCGTAAAGATCATCACATTTGAGAAAGGCGTTGTGGAGGTGACGGTATGAGCGTTCAAGTTGATACCGCAAAACCAGTGCAGATTGGGAACGGCTGGGAGCCCAACATCCTTGCCTTCTGCTGCAACTGGTGCTCGTATGCTGGTGCTGACCTTGCAGGTGTAAGCCGGTTCCAGTACCCATCGACAGTAAAAATATTGCGTGTTATGTGTTCAAGCAGGGTAGAACCTGCATTTATCCTGAAAGCTTTAAAAGACGGTGCTGACGGTGTGCTTATTGCAGGCTGTCACATTGGCGACTGTCATTACATTGATGGGAATAAGAACGCAGAGGTCAGAATAAATAATACCAGGAAAGCGCTGGCAAAACTGGGTTTTGATAAGAGGCTCAGGCTTGAGTGGGTATCAGCCAGCGAAGGATTGCGATTCTCACAAGTTATAAAGGAATTTACGGAAGAGATTAAAAAATTGGGTCAGAACCCGGTTAAGAAAGATATTAAACCGCAGATGAAAGCGCCCAGAGTCGCGCCTCTGGAGGGCGCATCCACGTATGCCCCTGCGGGGGCATACGTGCCTAATCAAAACAGCGGGCATGATGCTGATAAAGGCGAATTGAATTCATCGGCTGATAAATCAGCGACTAAAGTTCAAGGAAGTGAAGTGAAATGAGTGACAGTAAGGATGAAAAGAAAACTTTTGGATCGAATATCGATCAGGAAGAAAAAAGAGTAGGCGTCTTCGTATGCGAATGCGGCGTAAATATCGGAGGCGTCGTTAATACAAAAGCTGTGGCTGATTATATTGGAACTCTGCCCGGAGTCAAAGTCACATCCGTTAATAAATTCACATGCTCCGACTCAGGACAGGCTGACATCCAGGCAAAGATCAAAGAGCACAACCTCAACCGCGTTGTTGTTGCTGCATGTTCTCCAAAGACGCACGAACCAACGTTCCGAGCCTGTATTGAAGAGATGGGTTTGAACCAGTACTTCCTTGAATTCGTAAATATCAGAGACCACTGCTCATGGATACACATGTGGGAAAAGGAAAAAGCCACGGAGAAAGCCAAAGACCTTGTAAGAATGGGCGTTGAACGATCGAAGCTTCTTGAACCTCTTCAGGCAAGCGAAGTTCCAGTCATTGATAAAGCTCTTGTCATCGGTGCAGGCGTTGCTGGTATGCAGTCTGCGCTTGATCTGGCAGATATGGGTTTCCAGGTTTATCTTGTTGAGAAGGAACCCTCGATCGGAGGAAGGATGGCGCGTTTTGACAAGGTGTTCCCGACAAACGATTGCTCCATATGCATCCTTGGTCCAAAGATGGTGGAAGTGGCGCGTAACAAGAATATCAAGATAATGAGTTATTCAGAAGTGAAAGCTGTGGAAGGGTATGTGGGCAACTTCAACGTTAAGATCGAGCATAAACCCAGATACCTTGATGTAGCCAAATGCACTGGATGTGCCAAGTGCAGTGAGGTCTGCCCGGTGGAGGTGCCATATGACTTTAACGAAGGCTTCGGTACGCGAAAAGCGATATTTGTTCCTTTCCCGCAGGCTGTACCTCTTCGCGCCTTAATTGATATGGAGAACTGCATCTCATGTAAAGCATGCGCAAAAGCGTGTGCAAGCGGTGCCATAAATTATGATATGCAGACAAGTTATACTGATCTTAATGTGGGTGTCATCATAGGGGCTGTGGGCTTTAAGACCTATGACCCTGAACCGAGACACGATTTCGGATATGGATTATATGATAATGTCATTACAGCAATGGAATTTGAACGACTTCTTAACGCAGCGGGCCCCACAGGCGGCCATGTAGTGCGACCTTCAGATTGTAAGGAACCAATACGTGTGGGATTCGTGAACTGCGTTGGTTCAAGAGATAAGAATACCAACATTTACTGCTCTGGCGTATGCTGCATGGTCACAATAAAGAACGCACAGCTCCTTAAAGAGAAGCGCCCTGAAACTGACCAGACGATAATGTACATAGATATCAGGACTCCCTTCAGAGGCTACGAGGAATCATATAACAGGTCGCGAAACCTTGGAGTTAAGTTCCTGCGCGGAAGACCTGTGGAAGTGAAAGAAGATCCGGTCACCAAGAATATCAAGGTGCGTATAGAGGATACACTCGCAGGGGAAATGAGGAATCTTGAATTCGATCTTATGGTGCTGGCTACAGGCATTGTCCCGAATGAAGGGATTGGCCAGATACAACAATTATTGAAATTATCAAAAGCTGCAGATGGTCTGCTCATGGAAGCGCATCCAAAGCTCAAGCCTGTTGATACAACTATCGATGGCGTGTTCCTCGCTGGCTGTGCGTCAGGTCCAAAGGATATCCCGTATGCGGTTTCACAGGGAAGTGCCTGTGCAGGACGGGCAACAATTCTTCTTAAAAACAAGAAAGCAATAACAGAAGGCATTACAGCAGTTGTAAACCCTGATGTTTGCGTGGGATGTGAGGTTTGCATACCCATGTGCCCGTTCCAGGCAATAAAGTTTGATGAGAAAGAGAAAAAGGCGAACGTCGTCAAAGCATTATGCAAGGGCTGTGGAACATGCGTTGCAGCCTGCCCGACTGGTGCGCTTGAACAGAGCCACTTCAAGAATGACCAGCTGCTTGCACAGGTCAAGAATGTATTCAAGTTCCAGGAGGTAGCGGCATGAGTTCGGAAGTTGCAGCAGCTTCTGCCCCCGCGGCTGCGAAGACAGATGGCTGGGAACCCAAGATCGTGGCTTTCTGCTGCAACTGGTGTTCATACGGAGGCGCTGACAGCGCTGGTATGGGACGATTCCAGCAGCCGGCTTCCACGAGGATCATAAGGGTAATGTGTTCAGGAAGAATAGATCCACTGCATGTATTTAATGCGTTTCTCGAAGGCGCAGATGCTGTTCTTGTCACGGGTTGCCACATAGGCGATTGCCATTACGTTAATGGAAATGATAAGACCAAGATAAAATACAAGTATCTTGAAAATGTGGTTCATGAACTGGGTATCGAAAAAGAAAGACTTCAGCTCAACTGGATATCGGCAAGCGAAGGCGAGAAGTTTGCAAATTTCATCCGCGATGTCACTGCACAGATAAAGAAACTCGGTCCAAGTCCATTGAAACCAGAGGGGGTGGCATAATGCAAAAAGGCGAGATGTATGTGGGCTGGTCAACAAAAGAAGATGTAAGAAAGCGTGGAGGCTCAGGCGGTCTGGTAACTTCAATGCTGGCAGCAGCACTTGAAAAGAAACTTGTGGATGCTGTTGTTGTTTTAAAAAAGATAAATGAATTTGAAGCTGTTCCAATAATTACCTCTGATGTGAATGAAGTCCTGAACTCAGCAGGTTCGCTACACTCAGTTCCGAGTCACTTTGCAAAACTTATCGCAAACAGGAACCTCAAGGTCGCTCTTCCAGCAAAAGGATGCGATGTTCGTGGGATCATCGAGCAGGGAAAACGCAATGCGATAAACCTTGATAACACATTCATTGTGGGTTTGAATTGCGGCGGTTCAATGCATCCTGTTGTCACGCGGGAGATGCTTGAAGTGATGTATAAGATCAAACCTGAAGATGTGCACGGGGAAGAGATCGAAAAGGGTAAGTTGATCTTTGAGACAAAGGACGGAAAAGAACATGCCATCACAATTGATGAACTTGAAGAGAAAGGATTTGGAAGACGTGAAAGCTGCCGATATTGCACGATAAAAGTGCCAAATAATTCTGATATCGCATGCGGTAACTGGGGTGTCACCGGGGACCTTGTGGGAAAAGCCACATTCGTTGAGATAAATTCAGAAAAAGGTGCAAAGCTGCTTCAGAATGCTGTTGATGCAGGATATGTGCAGGTGCAGAAACCTGACGAGAAAGGAGTTGCGATGCGCGCCAAGATAAAAGGCGTGATGGAAGACCTTGGCAAGAAATGGAAAGGTAAGGTATTTGTCCCGATCGAGAACGGAAGGCTTGAATATTTCAGAAAAGAGCTTGAGCACTGTATCGACTGCGGCGCATGCAAGACCGTGTGCCCGACGTGCTCATGCGGCGAAGTTTCAAAGTGCACAGAATACCATTCCAGAGGAGATGCATATAAGATGTCGATGTATCATCTAGTGCGCTTCCTGCATCTAGCTGACGCATGTATCGGATGCGGGCAGTGCAGCGATGTGTGTCCTGTCGATATTCCGCTTACCAGATTATATAGAAGGTTTGCGAACCCGGTCCAGGAGCAGTTGAAATATGAACCCGGTATGGACATGCGAAAACCGCCATATTTCGAGGTGAAGTTAAATGAGTGAAGATCATAGTAATAATAGTAACCAGAAAAAGAAAGAAGAGGGCAGATTAGCTCCTGATTTCGTTGGTTCATTGGGAAAAGGGATGTTAGCAAAAGAGAATTTAGAGATACTGGGAAATTCTTCTGGATTAACTCCCCTGGGTTTTGGTGACAATCTTAGAAATAAGGTCATGGATAGAAATCCTGTAAGTGACGGTTTTTCTACCACAGAGTTCACAGAGAACACAGAGATACTCAAGAATTCATCAGGATTAACACCGCTTCGTCCATTTGGTAAGAATCACAAGAAGGAGGTTCTTGAATGAGCGATAATGTTTATTCAACTATTTGCCCTGGCTGCAATTTTGGCTGCGGATTATACATCAGGGAGAACGGCGCTCTGGAAGTTGATTTCAGGAAGTCGTCGCCTGCAAATGCCGGAAAACTGTGCAGGTTCGGGATGAGCCTTCCAAGATTGTATGCGCCGGTAAAATCGATGATCGATGGAAAGGAAGTCACACTTGAAGATGCTGCCAAAGATGCTGCAAAGAGAATATCTGCCGGAAAAGGGTCTACAGCATTCTTATCCTTCGGGAATACTACAAGCGAGGAACTTCTTGCATTCCAGAAAATTGGTGAATCATTTTTATGCACTGGAATTAATTTCGAAGCGCTTCCAAAGGATACTTACCGGACATTGAGCGTCGGACTTCCGTACACTGAGATCGAAGCAGCAAAACATATCGTTCTTTTCATAGATCCCTACGAGCAGTATCCGCTTATCGTCAGGCGTCTGCTTTCTGCAAAGAAAAAAGGTGCGAAGATCACTGCCGTATGGTGGAAGACCCTGGCTATTGCCGATGAAATGATAAAGCCCAATGATGTTTCCAAACTTGCACTCACAAAGGATTCGCTTATTATCACTGATTTCCATCCGCTATCAGATGTGGAGCAGGTAAAGAGCGTGCTGGCTCTTGCAAAGAATGCAGGCGCGAAAGTTACTTTCCTCAAGCCATTCGCAAATTCCACTGGCGCGTATCTTCTTGCAAAGGATGCAAAACAAAAATCTCTGGTGCAGCTTATTGATGATATAAATAAAGGAACGATAAAGACGCTGTTCTGTCTTGAATCAGACCCATCGACGCTGATCCCATCAGAAACACTTTCAAAACTCACGAACCTGATAATCCAGGCGGGCCAGGCATCATCGTCAAAAGCAAATATTGTGATCGCACATGAGCCGCTCTATAAGAAGAAAGGCACGCTTATCAACAACGAAGGAAGGGCGCAGGCTCTCGGAGGCGCAGGGACTAATGGACTGGATGCGCTTGGCATCATTGCAGGCGCAAAATTCGAGTTCAATGCTCTCCATGAATCAGTGAAAAAAGCTATCGGAATTTCGGCAGTGGATGAGTTCACGATCCCGAAGTATGATAGATCAGCATACGGCGCGATACAGGGGGCGGTAAAGCTTAACGAGGCAAAGACCGCGCTTGTAAGCGTTTACAATCCGTTCATATGGTTTAACCTTGCGGACGATAACGATTTCGTGGAGTTGAACCTGAACACAGTGAGGGCGCTCAAGTTGTTGAAAGGCGGTACGCTCAAGATAAAATCCAACGGTGCTTCGATTGAGAAGAAGTTCAAGGTGGCGCCTGTGCAGGATAATGTTCTTATTACATCAAAGAAGTTCGGGATAGAGAAAGGAATGCTCACGCCTGTTGAGATATCGAGGTGATGAAGATGGCAGAAAAGAAAGCGATCACAGTTAAACCGGATGAAAAAGGTACAATGCTTGCAAAGACCGAAAAACTAAAAGCCGTGGCTGTCAAAGAACAGTCACAGGTACAGGCGGCGCCTAAGCCTGAGGAAAAAGCCATCCAGGCAAAACCAGCAAAAACCGAAGCGCCTGAAGTTGAGGAAAAAGCAGTTAAGGAAACCCCTGCAACAAAAACCGAAACTGCCAAAACACCCGAAACACCAAAAGCTGAAGCCAAGGCAGAAGCTAAGAAAGAAGCCGACCCGAGCAAGGAATTCGTGGACGGCATTATGGCAGAGATGGTTCTTAAGGGAGCTTCAAAGAAGAGGCTTATCAAGATGCTGGTTGATCAGTATGGTATGGATAAGCAGAGAGTGATGTTCAAGCTGAAGAGGGCGCTGATAACGGAGAGATATGCAGCGGCGCATGCGGAAGCGGGGCATTGAGGGTAAGATAAATAATTTAAATATTACAAATCTGACTTGCTTGTTCATCCACTTGCGGCAGGCGAATTGAGCCTTGGCGAAGCTACAGCCTGAGACGCAAGATACTGGCTGAGCAGTAGAAATCCAAAAACTAACACAGAGAAAAAGAAGATTGTGTCAAAAAGTTTGGTGTTGGTGGGCTATCATGAATTATTCGTTAATTAGAAACCGCGGAATTATATGTAACTATTGATTTCAGGTTAAACTCCGCCAGCGGCGGCGCCTCACCGGGGTCTGGGGTCGCACCCCAGCGCCGTTCAGTTAATAATTACCGAAAGCGTTAATAGTACTCTCATCTGCGGTTTTTTAAATTATAACACCAAAGTATTTTACACCAACAAAAAGAAGAAAAAGATTAACAGTGACAGGTTTGCCCTGCCACTACCGGTTCAAAATAGACATTTTCACTTCCACCCATACTGGTAGTACATATTAATCTCAAACGGAAGGTCAATACTATTTATTGCAGTAAGGTTGCCAAGATCGTTCATCTTGATCTTCTTTGCTGACACCGTATAGAGCACGTCGTCCATAAACATCGACCTTCGAACTGCGCTGGGAGAATTCCAGTAATACGTATCTTCCTCGAAGTCATCAAGGTGCGAAACCTTGCCTCTCAGCTTGAACCCATCCTGGAGGGTAAGATCAAAGACATATGCGCCCTGCCATACTCTCTGCATGTAGTAGCCTCTACTATCGTATCTTGGCTTTTCTGTAACTTCCCTGATCGGGATCACAAGCAGGTTCTTTTTCCTGTCGAACAGGAATGCCTTGTGGTCGCGAAGAGCCTCAGAGTCAGTGCCAGATGCTCCGATCTCGTATTGGTCAAGCTGTTTAGGGTTATTGACATCTGATACATCGAACAGCGAAAGCTTCACGCCCTTGATGGACGTTCCGCCCCACTGGTTGTCTGCGGTCTCCTTGCCCACGCCGATGATGTGATTTTCATCATATGGATGCAGGTAGTCAGAGAATCCCGGGATCTTGAGTTCACCCAGTATTTTCGGATTCTTCGGATCAGACAGGTCAATCACAAAGAGTGGGTCGATGCGCTTGAACGTCACCATGTACAGCCTGTTCCCGATGAATCGCGTGGAGAATATACTCTCATCAGGCGCGATCTCCTCAAGTTTCCCGCTAATTCCAAGGTTATTATCCATCACATAGACATTATTATACTGTTTTGAACCTCTGCCGGTCCATATCTGTGATGTTGTAGCAACCCTGAACTGGTCGCCGGATTCATCCATTGAGAACTGGTTCAGAAGGCTTCCGGGCACCTCGCCTTTGGTCTTATATTCGATATCACCCATGTTGATATTTATCTTCTGGATGACAGTAATATCTCTTTCCTGGGCAAGCTTTGTCTCATATTCCTCGACCGCTTTTTCAACCTTGTTCGAATAATCCTGCTTCTGGGTCTCACTCATACTGTTATAGGTGTCTTCAAGGATCGAAGAGATCTTATCCCACTTTTCAGATGAGTCAAGATCACTGTTCTTTATGGCGTTTATCTTATCACGGGCATCTGCTGGAAGCTGCGGAACGATCACCTTGTAGAACCTCTCCTGCTGCTGCGCCTGGTAATAGAGTACTGGCAGGTTCTTTCTGTAGGTGACATAGATATTATTCTCAGATACATAGAGGTTATCAGAGTATCCCATCATGAATGATTTTGCATTTATCCTGTCTGTCTTGATGTTCACTGATGCGATCGTATGGAACACAAAATTCTGTTCAGGATTATCGAAATAATAGACGTCTGGTGACATGATCTTTACTTCACCTTTCCTGATAGCAGGAACATCTACGAAATCATTGTAATAATAAACGGTGTCCTTTACAATGAAATATACATAGTCACCGATCATCCGTGACTGGAAGTAGTTCCCGTTGATGCTGAAATTAGATACCTGAACTGGTTTTTTCCTGTCAGAGATGTCGTAAATAATAGCATTTGTCCTCTGGGTGTACCTGGGCATTGGTCTGTAATCGTACTCAGGAATTACCATTACCTGTGCGTCATCCTGTGTAAATACGATCAGCCTGTTCTCGTTAATGAACAGGTCTGCAGGTCTACCTTTCAATGTTGTTTCGGAAAGAATGTCAGCAGAAGCGGCAGGGAATGCATTTACTATTACAAGTTTGTTCTGAGCGATCACATAGATGTACTTGCCATCATTCTTTACAAAATCCGCTTCATCAACACCTTCAACCTGGATGTTGGTGGTTGAATAATCCACAGCCCCGGTCTCAGAAGCCCCAGTTATCATAGCAGCAGATGTTGCTGCCACCATCGGTGCACCGGCAGCAGGTGCGCCAGCTGTTTTTTCCATCATCACATCGCTGCGCATGAAACCACCGTAATTTCCCGCCCATCCATACTGGTTGTAGCCGGAACTTGCAGCACTTGCTTTAATGAAGTCACTTATTTCTTTGGCTGATGTGAATTTCTTTATGTCCTGCGTTGACTCGAACTTTGATACAATTATATCAGAGGCAATGCCTCCTGTTGTTTTATTAATGTCTTTACCTGTGTCAGGCTGGATGCATCCGCTAAGAACTGCAGCACCTGCAATTAACAGTATGACCATCAGGATTATTGATTTTGTCCTCATATATTTCACCTGGTTGATAGATTAACTGTATACTTAATAAATTCATCTTTGACTTCGAATTAAATTGAAGTTATCATTTTAACTAAAATCTTTGTAAAAATAGTGTAAATATAAAATACATCATGTAAATAAGCCTTATAAAGCCTACTAATGATAAATTGAGATGATGTGATAAAATTAATATTATTTGTCATAATGAATTATTAGTCAATGGATCCTTGATATATTCCTAGCATAATTGTTAGTATCGGTATCGCGAACCCGATACCCTGGGCTAAATGTATGATGGCACTGTTAAACCCTATCACCATACCGCTGCTGTGTTGAAATCTTTCAAAAAGTTTAATATTTGAATTTGAACTCTAAAGAAACCAGAAAAGCTTAATCTATTTCAACCTAATATATCAATACTAAATTAAATTGCCAGCTGGAAAATTTGCATTTTTCCATTTATGAGCTGCTTGGGTTAAGTTTGGAAAAGTTCTTTAAAGGGGATATAATGAAAATAAGAGAATTAAGTTGTTTTAATGAATTCAAATCTATGAAAGGAACATGGAATGAGCTTCTTGGAAAGAGCCATGATAGAAACATATTTTTAAGCTGGGAATGGCTTTTCAAGTGGTGGGAACACTTCGGCACTAATAAAAAGCTGAAAATATTGATAATAGAAGATCAGGGTGATGCAATTGGAATTATGCCATTGTTTTATTCAACTTGCTGTACTTTTTTTTCTGGCTATAATGTTGTCGAAAATATTGGAATAAATTTATCTGATTACGGAGGTATTATTTATTCTGTCAAGGATGAATATCAAATCAACAAGATGTTTGACCTGATAGAAAATTACCTTAACTATAATAAACTCTTTCTTCGCTTCGACCAGGTGCCTAATGATTCGAAGTTCCTTAACATACTACATAACCAATCTTTCCGCAATTCATTGTTCATAGGAGAGAAAAAAACAGGTGTTTCTTCATATTTGCTTGTTCAATCGTCATTGGATAATCACTTAAATAAACTGAGTAAAAATTTTAGGAAAAATTTGCGGAGAGGAGAGCAGAAAATTGAGAAAAATTATGGTAACATAAAATTTAAAAAAATTTTAACACTAAATTATTTAGATACAAATTTAAAAGACTTTTGGGATTTGAATAAAAAAAAGATGATTTACCAAAATTTGCCCTCTTTTACTAAAATCCAAATGGAATTCTTGACCGAAGTATCAAAAGAATTTGCAGAAAACGGATGGTTAAGTCTCTCCTTTCTGGACATAAATGGACGACATGCATCTGTTGTTTTGGGTTTTGAATATGAGAATCGATTTTATTACTATCAGAACGGATTTGACCCACAATATTCATCTTATTCCATTGGTAATATTCATATACTATACATATTAGAAGATTTAATTACCAGAGGTTTAAAAGAATTGGATTTCTTAAGGGGGGATGAAGCATATAAACTAAGATGGCAATCACTGCCAAGGAGCAATAATCGGATTGTGATGATGCCAAAAAGTTCCATTTCTAAGTTTCAATTTAAGATGCTAAATTGGATTTTTCTGTATGATGAAATTAAAAAACACAATCTGATAGAAAATTATAAATTATTTAAATATAAAATTAAACAGATAAATGAAATTGGAAAGATAAAACCAAAAAATAAGATATAATAATATGATCATACTTTTGAATCAAAGTTATAAATGCGAATTGTTTGCATTCAATTATTTATATTTATTTTAATCCTTTAATAACCTCTCAGGTGTTGTCGTATTTATGTACTCAAAATTGAATTTCTCCTCGGAGCCTATATATTATATCATACTCTAAATGAACAATATGCATTTTCTCAGGAAAATCTACAATGATTCACTCCTCAAAAATTCTTTTTACCTCATGGCGGCGTATCTTTTAAACCTTATTTTCGGTTTCTTTTTCTGGGTTATATCTGCCAGATATTACACACCATCTGAAGTTGGGACAATTTCGGCATTATTATCAAGCATGCTTCTGATTTCAATGATAAGTGCCTTGGGCTTTCAAACAGCCTTTATATTCTACCTGCCAAGAGATCGAAAAAATGCCAGTAGAATAATAAACTCATGCCTAACTTCAAGTATCGCCGCTTCGCTTGTTTTCTCGTTCATATTTATTTTAGGACTTGATCTCTGGTCCCCCCCATTGAAATCTATCTTTTATGATTCAAGATTTTTTATGCTTTTTATTATTTTTACGGCTCTTACGACTGTATCAGGGCTTATAAGCAGCGCATTCATAGCAGGAAGGAGATCTTCCTTTTTCATGACAAAAGAAATGCTTTTTGCTTTTATTAAGATTCTCCCCCTCCAAGTGTTTTCAGTCTTCGGGGCTCTGGGCATATTTATGGCATGGAGCATAGGGGTCTTGTTTGCAGTAGCTGTGGGCTTTTTTTGGTTGTCTCTGGTATGGAAAGGATATTTACCCACCCTCATGCTTGACCCCATAATTAAAAGCATGGCAGGGTACTCGATAGGGAATTATCTTGCAGAGATTTTTTATGCTTTTCCGCGTCTTATGTTACCTATAATGATAGTCAATATTATTTCTCCTGAATCCGCAGGCTTCTTCTACATCGCAATGATGATAGCAACTCTACTCTACGGGATTCCACAATCGATATCAAACTCACTTCTCGCAGAATCTTCGGATAGCGGAGAATTATGGTTGAAGGTCAAGAAGTCAATAAAATTAAATGCCATTATCCTTTTGCCAGGGATTTTGCTTTTTATGTTTCTCGGGAAATTTGTACTGTATATTTTTAATCCATTATATGCCGAGAATGCAACAGGTACTCTTATTTTACTTGCAATTGCAAGTCTTCCATTATCTTTTAATACCATGTTTATGACTATCCGAAATGCTCAGAAAAGAGTATCTAGCGTCGTAAAAATTAACGTTTCAATTGCTGTAATTACTTTTGTCTTTGCTCTGCCTCTTATAAGAAGTTCAGGCATCGAGGGTGCAGCCTTGGCTTATGTAGCGGCAAATACCCTAATTGCGATTGTTGTGGTCTATAAGATGAAAAACCTGAAACGATTTGTTTTAGATTCGGAAAAATCAAAAGTAAAGTGATGAATATTGTCCTCTCCATTAGACCATATTTTTTTCCCTGTTGCGATACTTCTCTTATTTTCAAAGAAGCTTAAATTAAATCCAAGAGAAGTAATTGCCCTTAGTTTTTTTGCAATACTTCCAGATATAGACGTAATTTTTTTTGGCTCTAATAGTATTTCGTTTCATAGAGTACTATTTCATAATATTTTTATAGTAATTATTCCTCTCTCGTTTTCTATTCTTGTAAAGAGCTACCGGGAAGTTTTCGGTATAATATGCTTCTACCTTACATCCCATCTAATTCTTGACATGTTTACCGGGGGTATATTCCTATTTTATCCTGTTTACCATGACGTATTTTTTGCCCGTGCAGAACTTTTATTAAGCCATGGAAGTTTCGTGACAACTCTGGAATATGGTATAAGCAATAAAATTATGAATAATGGAATAGGAGAGCCAGCAATATCAAGTGAGAATATCGCAGTCGCTTTATTGCTAATTATTTGTGCAGCAATATCAGTTATCGTAATCCATGGAAAAACTGAATAAACTATTAGAGATTGATCCTTTTGTTATAATTCATTTTTTATCTTTGAACAAATATCCTGAGCTTGCGTGTTTACCGGAATTATTTCAATTTCATTCGGCTTTGAAACCCCAAGGCCCAGTTCCACTGCTCTCGCTATCTGCTCCTGTTCAAAAATATTACCTTTTGAAACTTCGGTTGTAGTTCCATATATCCGAAGAACTGCTACTCCTACGGCATCAGTTGCAACCCTGTCCCTGCTCGCAATTATTATTCCTGGTTCTATTAATGTCCCCCTTCCTGGACCTCCTTTTGAAAATCCCTTGATTCCATCCATAATAATAAATTCAGGTTCATATGCGGTATTGATCTCAGCTATCATCTGCCTCTGGTAACTCGATGAGTGTAGCTCTGACATGTCGTCCTTTGCCACCATACCTACGCTATTTTTAAGTGACATTGTGAAGTGGCCACCATACATGTGAGTTTTAAGGCAGCATGTCTGTACTATGGCATCTGCCCCCTCGAAGACCTTTGCAAATAAGAAACCATTTCTCCAGTTAGTCAAATCCGGTTTTATCCTTATCCAATCACTGCTCTTCAGTTCATCTAGAATAACAACATCCACTCCTTTCTTATTGGCAAGCTCTAATACCCCCGCTTCTTTAAGGGTTTTTCTTGTATCCCCTGTACCACTTCTCTCCGCAAGAACAAGGTTTGCACCTTTTTCTTGGAGGGCATCTACTAATGTCCCGAAAGTATCGATATGTGTTGACGCCGGAAAGGGATCTTGACTATTATAGTTTGCCTTTAATACGACTCTCTTGCCGGATAAGCTCTCAATATCAAAATATTTCAACAATTCCTTAATCCCACTCTCACGATCATCGGTTTTTATCAAAAATACTTTCGACATGGATTTTTTCAATGGTATCACCTCCTTTATTGAAATGTTTTTCTCTTCAATATGCCCAAAAATATCACTTTTACCTAGACATCCTGAAAAAACCATCGAAAATATTGCAGCAACCCCTTTCATAAACTCCCTTCTTTTTATCATATTATAGATTCAGACTTTGGTTATATTAAGCTTATTCACCCATGATTTGAGTCAGTAGTCTGTTATCTGAACCTCCTTTTCACTCACAGGAGATTATCTTCCTTAATGAATTTTCGAACTATTTTTTCTTTAGCTGAGTAATCCCTGTTCTGCATATCGATCGTGACTCTTCTGTAGCCATATACTGAAAACTCGATAACAATGTTCTGAATCTATTCCCTGATCTGGATCTCTAAATTAGGATCGCTATCTGATCTTATAGAGCGTTGAAACCGTTTGTAGAATCCTGATCTACTGACTTCAAGCAACTCAGCAGCTCTGTTGACATTGGATGGAGATTTTTCTCACGACTGATCTGAGCCAGGTTCTTTCCGCTTTCAAGCTTCCGAATTATGGATTTCTTGAATTCCCATTTATATCTTCTTCGCGTTATCTTTCCCATATTTTTTCCTCACAGTGAACCATAGCTTAACTAGTTGTCCACTTTGAGGGGTAGTCCAATCATGGTAATTTGTACTTTTGCACCAAACTATAAAGATTATAATAAATAGGATATATTATTTTAAATAAATATGATGTGGGAATGATTATTGAGTATTCTTTTTCATATTGGCATCCAAACTTTTCTTTTAATTTGTAATGAATATCTTCTGGATAAGGAAGTGTTCTACCAAAACATATTCTGCGATATCCCATTTCAGATGCAGTTTTAATTATATCCCATTCGATATATAATGTCGGATGATATCTAGTTGGTAAATTTCTGTTCAGCGATAGATATCTCAAATGGATTGTTTTGTTAGGCTCATCTAAGAAAGATAAGTGTCCTCCTGCAATTATTTCGTTTTTGCATAATAATGTTCGTATCATCTCTGTCGATGAATATATATTCAATAAATCTTCAAAATGAGAAAATGGGTAAGGAATAGCATTTATATATTTAAGATTCGTCTCATAATACTTGTAAAGTATTTTGATATCCTCAATTGAATTAACTTTTTTAACTCTAAATCCATCCTTTTCAAATCTCCTAATATATTTTCTATCCTGGTTTGATAAGATCTCATTCCAAATCTTGTCCGGATTATGCTCATCTAAATTAAGCACCATAGTCCCACCTATTGGATATCCAAGGGAGTTATATCTGTTAAAATGATCTATTGTTGATTCGCTTTGAGTAGTGATAAGTATGAAAAATAACCTGCTATTTCTTGCGATTTCTTTGCATTTCTCCAATATGTGGTATGCTATTAAAGGATCATATTTATCAGTAATTATTATATGATTATAATCTGAGCGTGATAGCGGCATCAGACCACGAATTCCTTGGATAACATCTTCATAGAATGGGCAAAGGGCAACTGGCTTTTCGTTTCGATATAATAAAAAATAGTGAGATTTGCAATTGAAGGATTGTTCCAACGTTCTTTTCCACTTTAGAGTGTGAAAAAAAGTTCCGTCTATGCTTCCTTCAGATAATCTTTTCCAGTCTGCCGTATTTATATTATTTAAATCCTCAATATGGTAATTCATATAGCTTATTTTTTGATTTTGAATTATATTTATAGCGAGGTCAACAGCGGTGTAAAATTCCCCAATTCTAATGGTATAATTTTTCCCCACCCCCATATAAGACTTTCTCTAAAATGTGGATGATATTCCCGAAAGTTTTTCGCAGAGTATTTCGTTCGTTTGGCCACCAAATACTTTTGTTCATATTTCGGTCTTGTCAAGCTTACTTTCTTTTTTTTGCCAATTGCTTGGGTTCTGATGTAGTCGTTAAATTCAGATATTTTCGTTACGATCTTCCGATCAAAGCCCTCTAATTCGGATACCTCAGTTATGTTCAAACCTTGTGTAAGCAGCTTTTCCGGCATAGTCTCCAATCCTTGGATTTTTACTCGAGATTGTCAACATGGGAATTTTTTCCAGGTGAAAATGGGGGAAATTAGACATTTATTGACATCCGATCTAAAGTTAACCTTTTATTTTCAAGAATTCATCTCTATGTAGTCGTTTAAGTTTCTAAATAATTATGATAAACTCCGGAAAAAGATATCTAAATGTTATTATCTTGATATTATTGGCATTAATAATAATTCTCTGCAATATCAGCCTGATCTATTTTTATTATATTTTTTTGTCAGCAAATCCTGCAAATACAAACCTAATCGCAAATCCAAGCTTTGAAAGTGGCAGCATAGAGCCTTTTAACTGGACATTTGTGACCAATGATGGAAATAAGCCGAAATGGGACAATATACATCATAGTGGCAAAAAGTCAATAAAAATAACTGTCTCGGGGATAAATAGTGGAGAAAGTGGGTATCTCGAATCTGATCTAATAATTGCAAAACCAAATAAATATTATAATTTTTCTGCATGGGGAAAAATTGAAAATATAAGTTACTCTCATTGGCCAGCTGTTAGGATTGTTGAGCTTGATACAAACATGAATTGGCTTCGCCAGTCAAACCTGATTTTCAATGAAGGTATGAATAACTGGATACAGAAAAGTGTATATATTGACACATCTTCCAATACCGCCTATCTTTATGTCTATGCCAATATCTGGAAAGGAAATGGGACATTCTGGGTGGATGATTTGTCATTAAGCCTAAGAAACGCAGAACCACCCCCTACACCAGCATCAGTTTCAGTATCCACACATACTCCCGTTTCAACGTTCCGCATCTATTACGTATCTATATATGGTAATGATAATAACCCAGGTACTGAAGAACAACCATGGCAAACCATTACAAAAGCTGCAAATGTGGTACATGGTGGTGATACTGTTTATGTCAAGGAAGGAACATACAACGAAAAGATTTTGATAAATAACTCAGGAAGTCCAGGCAATTACATTAATTTTGCTGCTTATCCAGGTGATACTGTTATTATTGATGGCAAAGGTATATCGGTAGGAATGTGGGATGGACTGGTTCAAATCTATGGGTCAAGTTATGTTACATTTTCAGGATTCACGATCATTAACTCCAAGTTCATAGGAATTATGGTTTCACAAGATTATGAGACAAATATTATCCCTTCAAATATACTAATCGAAAGGAACCATATAAGTAATATTGCCTCATCGGCAATTCTAATAGAGGATGGTAAAGATATTATTATAGATAGGAATGAAATTTCAGAAGCTCAGACCATGGAAGGATTAAGCCAGCAAACTGGTGAGACTATTTCATTAGTAAATGTTGATGGGTTCGAAATAAAAAATAACGTAATTTACCGGAACAACTTTGAAAGCATCAATATAAAAAATGGATCGATTAATGGACAGATACATCATAATGATATTAGCCAGCATGAAAGCGCTGGTATATATATAGATGCATGGAGTGGAAAGTCTAGCAACATTAAGATATTTAGTAATAAGGTTCATGATGGTAGATTAAGTGGCCGGGGAATAGCTCTTGCTGTTGAAAACGGTGGGAGTCTAAAAAACATTAATGTATACAATAATTTAATATATCGCAATGCTGCAACAGGAATTGACATATCATGGTATAGTAAAGGGATTGTGGATAATATTTCTATAATAGGTAATACTGTGTATAATAATGGGCTTGCAGATAGCTGGGGAGGAGGCATATCCGCAGACTATGGTTTATCCACTAATGTAATCATTAGAAATAATATTGTATCAAAGAACAATCACTACTCAATCCAGGTAAAAATACCTGGCATAATAATTGACCATAATCTCATTGAAGATTTTATGGGAAGGAAGAATGAAACTAAAGGAAAGAATTATGTTGAAGCAGATCCTGAATTTGTTGATCCATCCAATGCAGATTTCCATCTAAGAAGTACTTCACCAGCTATAGATAAAGGATGGACAGACATTGTCCTTATCAAGGATTTTGAAGGAAATATTCGTCCAATTAATGGGAGTTATGACATCGGTGCTTTTGAGCACGTTTCAGGATAAATTCAGATAATGGCTAATCCAAATAATTATGCATCACGCTTAAATTGAATTTTAATAAATCATTTACTTTTCCACATTTGTGTAGTCCCAAAAAAAATTTTCCACTAATTTTAGCCTTGAAAATCTTTTCAGAGCATGAAGTTGACAACGAAAAAAATACGTTATATCGTCATTCACAAGAAAAAAGGACAATCAAGTGATACTATTGGAGAAGATATGAAAATCCAAAGAGGGGTAAGACTTAAGTATTACAAAGGACATATGTATTAAATGGGAGTAAAGAAACAGTTCTGATGTAAGTTAGAATAAATTACAATTTCATCTAAATGAAATTGTAATTAGTAAATGGAATGGGGTAAATTAGGTCAGTATTTAATCTAAATATCTTAAAAATATATAATCTTACGTTAGGCAAAGTTGTTTTCTTACTCTATCTGTGGGGGTATAGAAAATGAGTTTAATGAATAGGTTAAATCAGATGAAAAAAATTAGTGTAGTAGTACCGACCATGAATGAATCAAAAAATATCAAGGAAGTATTTCCAAATATTCCTGATTTTGTTGATGAAATTGTGGTTGTGGATGGAAACTCTACCGATGGAACAAGAGAAGAAATTAAAAAATACAGGAAAGATACGAAAATCATAATAGAACAACCATCGGGAAAAGGCTCTGCGATGAAAACAGGTTTTGAAATGGCAACAGGTGATTTAATAATCATGATGGATGCGGACGGGAGTCATGATCCGGCAGAAATTCCATCGCTACTTGACCCCATCCTCGACGGATTCGATGTCGCGAAAGGTTCACGTTTGCTGCCCGGAGGAGGATCTGCTGATTTCACACCTTTCAGGAGAATGGGAAATAAGATTTTTGTATCAATGGTTAACTTCTTGTATGATACAAATTACTCAGACCTTTGCTACGGTTACCGTGCTTTCAAGAAAGAAGCATTGGACAAGATAAATTGCAGTTCGAATGGATTTGAAATCGAGACTGAACAATCAATACTTATGAAAAAAGCCGGGCTTAAAATCAAAGAAGTTCCCTCCTTTGAAGCAAAAAGGAAGAACGGGAATTCGAATCTTAATTCCATAAGAGATGGATTCAAGATACTTAATGTTATAATGAAAGAGTATTTGAAAACATTCTATGCAATAAATAAAAAGAAACAGCATATTATTAGTTATGATAATAAGGTTAATAGTGATTCCAGACGGATGAATACCCATCCGAACCATCGTTCTTGAATTTCAAATAGTTAAATTATTTTACCATAACTTATATTTTTTTATGTTACGTTTACCCATAAATGAAGATTCCTGTAGGGTGCTGTGAAATTTTCTTCTTTATAAAGTAGGAATTCAAGCTTGAGATTGTTTCCAGTTTTCTCAGGGGTAAAAATAACTTTTTCTTCCCATGTTGAGTTGTGATTTGTTTTAATATGTAATGTTCGCAATGTACTGTTATCAAGCAATACTTTAAGAGTGTAGTTTGTTAGAACATATTCATGATTTGTGATTCCAGCGGTTATACTACTATTGCTCCCCACCTCTAAAAGAGTCAAATAATTTTCTGCTGTCCCATTATCTCCCAGAATATAAAATTCTGTGAACTTCTCCCCCTGACTGGGAGTCACGAAGATATAGATCAACATAATTGTCAAGGCGATGATTAAGAAAAAAAGTAAAATTGTGAGAACTTTGTCAAATCTAGACTTTGTATTTGAAAATCCTTTTATTAAAGGATAAATACCTGAAAAATTTACCGCAAATCTTTCATTATCAGGTAACTTCAATCGTCTCAAACTTGCGATCAAACACATAACCAATGTGAAAAATGAAAGACTGAAAAGAATAGGAAGAAGCCTTATTCCAAATGGCGTAAAGTTCAATCCCAGACAAATGAGCGGAACAACCACGATACTAAGACCAAAACTTAATGCGAGCCTTTCTATGTCTTCTAAATCATTTTTTCCGGGGAATAGAGCCGCAATTAGAGCATATCCAGGTATGAACAATAACATGATTATTCCAAGCATAGGTCTGAAAGGGGTGGAATTTAGAGGATAAATAACCAAAAACAAAATTGTCAAGATTACTAAAATAGTAATGATTTGAATATCCTTGCCACTCGACATAGAGGCCAATATGATGTCAAACCTTTTTCAATCTTTCGCATGCCTTCAATTCTTTATCCAGATTTGTAACTGATTCACCAATCAATATCTTTTTTAACAACCACCGAACAAGAACAGATAAAGTTAATACGAAGAAATTCAATTTAGAATATGGGGTAAAATGAATCTATCTAAAATGTTATCTGCAAATTAAAATGGGGGATCAAGATGAACATAGCACTTTTAGCACCTGAGTTTATGCCAAACTGGGGGGGAGCGGGAACATATATAATTGGTCTTGCTAAAAATCTGTCGAAAAAACATAATGTACATGTTGTGACAGTAAGAAGAAAAATTGATAATGGTTCAGTTTATTCCGATGAAAATATCCTGGATTTTTTTGAAAATAAAATTCAACTCCATACCATTTCGAATGCTAATGATACCTTTCTTTATAATGCCACCTTTCAATATTCTTGTTTTAAGCAACTACCTATAATCTGCAAGGAAAATAAAATAGATATTGTTCATGCTGATGTTCCCCATATGTCTGATGTGATGCTGAGATTATTAAAATCAAATAAGAATATGGTGACAACAGTACATACTATCATTGAAGGGCATAAACAGGGTATTCTGGCTTCTGGCCTTGATTTTAATCAAATGGAAGCCTCTGAGAGATTTACACTTGAATTATACCCATTTCTGAAACTTATTCAGAGACTTTATTTGAAAAGATCTCCGACAATTATAGCGGTTTCAAATTGGATGAAAGGACTACTGGAGCAGAACTATGGAATTAAGGATGTGAATGTGATCCACAATGGGATTGACCATGAACAATTTTCACCAAAGAGAAGAAATATAGCAGAAGGACTTGAAACAAATAAACCTATTGTGCTATTTTCAGGAAGATTCATTGCATTAAAGGGGATCAATATTCTGGTGAGAGCTATGAGGACAGTGATCAGTGAAACAAAAGATGTTCATTTTGCTTTTGCTGGTCCGGAAGCAAATATAAAGTGGGTAAAAATGTTTGAAAATGAAGGTATACCTTCACATTTCTATACTTTCTTGGGATATATACCACATAGTGAGATGCCCGAAATATATTCAAACGCATCGATTTTTGTTCTCCCAAGTTTAATAGAAAGTTTTCCTTTCAGTATTCTTGAAGCAATGAGTTCAGGAGTCCCAGTAATTGCATCAAACGTTGGTGGTGTTCCTGAAATGATAGACGATGAAGTTGATGGACTATTGGTACCACCCGGAAATCCAGAAATATTAGCAAAAAAATTATTATTTTTATTGGATAATGAATCTGAGAGAAAGAAGATTTCAAAAAAGGCTCGTGAAAAGATTTTGGGGAAATTTACGTCTGAAATAATGACAGATAAAACAGAGAAAATTTATGAACAAATATTAAAGGATACTATATGAACGTTCTATTGGTTAACCCGCCCAGGTTTAACAAAATACCTGTTATCAGAGAAGAGAGGTGTGAGATTATCGAACGGAACTCAGTTTTACCCCCTTATAGTCTGCTCCAGATCGCCTCTCTTCTGAGGAATAAGGGGCATAAAGTTGATCTTATTGATGCAAACGGGGAGGATATGGAATATCCTGCTTTTGAAAAACTGCTTTCTGAAAAAGATTATGGTGCAGTTATTTTCAGGTTCACCCCCACAACTTTCGATTGGGATATGAGGGTTGCCATGATTTCAAAAAAGTACTTCAATGCTTCTACAATTGGCATCTGTTATACTCTTGGAAATTTTGCCAAGACTTTACTGAATGAAGCCAAAGATCTCGATTTTTACTTATGGCATGAATACGAATTTGTGTCGCCAGAGCTTATTGACCAGCTCTCTACTGGTGGAAATGTTTCGAAAGTGGCTGGGATTGCATATCGCATTGATGGTGAAATACGAGTCAACAAAGATGCTCAGCCTATAGAAAACTATGATGATATACCTTTACCTGCATATGATCTGCTAAAGTCATTTCAATTCTACTATGAGAATACAAAACATGGGCAACCTTTCACAATAATGTACACGAGCAAAGGTTGTACATATTCATGCATTTACTGTACTGTTGCCAAAACAAAATGGAAAGCAAGGTCTGCTGAGAGTGTGATTGGGGAGCTTTTGCATCTTAAACAGAATTACAATATTAAAACT
>JAUSDC010000047.1 GCA_030650845.1 Candidatus Methanoperedens sp. | reverse complement strand
CTATCAAAACCAGATTTACCAATGGCACTTTCCAACACCTGTTTCGCTTTCTTTTCAGACATTTAGTATCAGCATTCAAACATTGTATCTTAACTTAAAATAGGTTATGTTTGATTAATCCAATTTTCTCTATTTTTATCTAATAAGTTTTAATACCCCTACCAGTGCTACGATGCTTGAAATATTAATAATATACTGTTCCATAGAATACTGCATCAAACCCACATAAACAACCCCAAATGCCGCCAGCGCGATAATGATCTTCAGGATCGATGACCTGTCAAACAAATTGATGATCACAATGAACAGATAGTTGAACAATAGACCGAATATTGATAGTACAGGCAAAAGAAGCATATAAGTGAGCATTATTAAGAACAACGATATGTTGTATGTAAATAATATCCAGAAAGAAAGGATAGCCAGGAGCATGAATAAGACCGTGTAAAGAGGGAATTTATAAAACATCTGAATAACTGACTGGATATCTCCCTGATTCCCTGATTTTGCGCTTATTGAACTTGGTATTGCAGATGAAAAAGAGAAGGTAAGGAATAGGAGCAGCAGGAAATTCCCGATTTTTGCGTAATTGAGGTTAACGAACAGCCATCCTGTGGTCTTAATTATGTATGGTATCAGGTCAAGATACATGGCATTGATTATTGAGACCGGATCGCTGGCATTGAAATTAACGCGTGTGAAATCGATGTATCCCAGATAATGCATCAAAAGAGCCACGATTATGGGCGGCACAAATGCAGGAGCAAGGCTTATGGATTGGGCAGCAAGCCATCCCGGGAACCCGACCCTGATATCATGAACTACATGGCCGCCAGATGATGTTACCTTGAATTCTTTTACTTTGTTCAGCGTTGCAAATGCAGTAAGAGCGTGGCTGAGTTCATGGATAAAAATCCCCCACCAGTTCATTGCCCTGACAAGTTTTGGATGGTTGATAGATATCCTGCCAATATGACTGCCGATCAGGTTCACCATGCCCCACTGTATGAGCAATACTGAAAAGATCACTATAAAATAGGATAGAGGGATGGCAAAAAAAGTTATTATTTTCGGGTCGATGTCAACCATGATCAACTTAATGCTGCAAAAATAGATAATTATTCTCCCGAATCAAAAAATATATGTAATTTTTAAGCGTTGAAGCTTGATGTGTTATACAATTTACCATACGGAAATACAGAGATCTCAGTTGATATACCCCCCGAGTGCAGAGTAAAAGTGATTAAACCTGTCAATGTACCTGCAGCAGAGGATGAGATCAGTCTTATTGAAAAGGCACTGGAGAATCCCGTAAATAGCAGGAGATTATCAGAGATCGCAGACCATGGAAAAAAAGCTGTGATCATTGTCAGTGATACTACGCGCCCCACACCGACATCAAAACTGCTCCCGTCGCTCATTTCTGAATTGCATGAGGGAGGCATTGAGGACATAATGGTCATTTTCGGGCTTGGTATCCACAGGAAGCAGACAGAAGAGGAGAAGAAGAAGATATTGGGTGAACTATATGGGAAAATCAGGAGCCTTGAACACGATCCGAACAACTGCGTTTATCTTGGCACCACAGAAAGGGGCACACCTGTTGAGATATTCAGACCTGTCCTGGAAGCTGACATTGTGGTATGTACTGGGACGATAGAGTTTCATTATTATGCAGGCTATTCAGGCGGCGCCAAGTCCATTCTTCCTGCTGTATCATCAAACAGGAGCATCAATGCGAACCATGCCCTGATGCTTGATCCTGGATCATGCGCAGGACGGCTTGATGGCGCGGTAAGGCAGGATATCGAAGAGGCGGCAGGGATGCTGGGAATTGATTTTATCCTGAATGTTGTCATGAACGAAAGAAAGGAGATCGTGTTTGCTGCAGCCGGTGATCACATCGAGGCACACAGAAAAGGTGCACAGTTCCTTGACATCCACTCAAAGATCAGGGTTGAGCCTGCGGATATTATTATCGTTTCACCAGGAGGATGGCCGAAGGATATCGACATATTCCAGGCACACAAAGCGCTTGAGCATGCAAAGAACGCCATGAAGGAAGGAGGTTCTATCATCCTTGTGGCAGAGTGCAGGGAAGGATACGGGAACCGGGTTTATGAAGAGTGGCTGAAGTACGGCAGGGATGAGGTGATTGAGCGGTTCAAATCCGGGTTCGTGATGGGCGGGCATAAAGCGGCGCTTATTGCGGCGCTGTCTAAGAAGGTTGACCTTTACCTTGTTTCTTCGTTGGCTGATGAGGCTGTCAGGAAGGCGAATTTTATACCGGCGACGCTGAAAGGGGCGCTGGATATGGCGTTGTTGAAACATGGAATGGAAGCGAAGATCATTGTGGTGCCATATGGTGGTTCCATGCTGGTAACAGTCATTGAAAATCAGTGAAAAAACAATGCACCGCAAAGAACGCCAAGAGCGCAAAGTTACTTTTAACCTGAGATTCCGAGTTATGTGGGCTATGTTTACAGAAATCTGACTTAACTGCTCGATTCATGGTTTATAGTTGTAGTATATATGTGCCACAAAATTATTTTTGGAATATTTGAGGGTATGAAAAAAAATAGCAACGAACACAACGAACTCGATACGAACTCACGCCACCAGAGTTCGTTTTAGTTCGTACCAGTTCGTTGTTTTTTTCATGCTCATCTACGTACTGAAGGTTCATAGCCGACTATATGGTTTCTTCGTAGCCCATGAAATCCTGAAAGTCAGGTTTTAAGTGTAGTTCTCTATTATTCTAGTAGAATGTGCATCAAAGGCTGCTTCGCTACATTTAGAGCATTTCAAGCCGGTCAGGTTCGGTATGACAATTCTTTTATCTGCAAGGGGTATGTCAAATAAAAGGTCATCAACAAATAACATTAATACTTTTGCTGCTCAACATACCGTAAGGTGAAAACATGCCATTCGTCAAGATAATCGACACAGTGGGTTCCTCCCCTGAAAGCTGGGAGCAAGCAGCAAAAAATGCAATAGTAGATGCATCAAAACTCCCTATTTTCAAGCAAAAGGGAAAGATCACAAAAGCAACGATAAAAGATTTCGATGTAAAGATCGAGGATAATAAAATTGCAGCCTACCTTTGCAGGGTGGAGATGTTCCTTGAGTAAAGCCGAAGAAATAACAGATGACGAGCTTGAAGCCATGCTTGAACGCCGCCCCTCTGTACGTGAGGCAAAGGTCGAAGAACACGAACACATGGTCAAGGCTCTGGAGCATCCTGTCAGAAGAAAGATGATAAAAACCACAGGGGTATTCGGAAAGAAGAAAGAAGAGCTGCAAAAAGAGGTTGGAGTGAATGACGATATCTTCAATTTCCAGACCGATTTCCTTGTGAAAGGTGGTTATCTTAAGACGGAAGGTGGTACATTCAGGCTCACTGATAGAGGACTTGTGCTTTTATCGAATATCTGATCTATATTTTTTCAAAAAGTTCCAGAACGCATCTGGCAAGCGACTCGCTTTTTTCGACAGAGGTCATCAAGGTATCGCACCGTACCGTCCTCACAGGAAAGTTTTTTTCATCAACTGTATCCCTTTTATCGATCACCATCATATCGAGGATATCCCCATAATATTCTGCAACACCCCTGGACGATACTGGAAATCCACATGCTTTCATAAACTTTCCCGCAGGTCCACTTACAGGGGCATTTCCTATGATCGGGCTTATAGCTATTACTTTTTTAAAAGATAATATACCACGAATATATTTTAGTGAAAGTATTGGTCCGATGCTTGTTATAGGATTACTTGGTCCGATAATTACATTATCATCAGACCCAAGCGCATCCATCACCTGTATTGAAGGACTTGCCTTTTCAAGCCCTTTTATTTTAACATCAAGAACATCAGGTTCGCCATGCGCACCGATCCAGAAATCCTGAAAATGCATCTGGCCATGCCGCGTAGTTATCATCGTTTCGACCGTATCATCGCACATGGGAAGCACCCTGGCTCTGATCCTTAATGTCGTTGAAAGCTGCGAAGTGGCTTCAGTTAAACTCGCCCCTTTACGCATTAATTCCGAGCGATAAACATGTGTGGCGCGATCAGTATCCCCAATCATGAGCTTTTCGTGTATACCCATTTTTTTTAAAGCATTGTGCGTATGTAAAGTGTCGTTCCTGACACCCCACCACTTTGCATCATCAAGCTGTCCTGAATAAAGGTAAAGAACTGTATCCACATCAGGTGAGACAAGATTACCAGAGATCATGATATCCTCTGCAGTGTTGACAATTACTGTGATCTTCTCATCTGGAATTAATTTCCTCAAGCCCTGCAATAACTTGGGTGTACCTGTTCCGCCTGACAGTACTATCATATCACACCTTCATCTTTCCGAACAGTTTGCCACCCAGGAACGTCATAGCAAGAGCAAAAGCGATTAGAATAATAATACTACGGGATATCGGGATTATCGACTCACCAAGAAGAAAATAGCGAAGTGCTTCTACTCCGTATGTGAGAGGATTGGCATACACGAGCACTGTCAGCCATGCAGGCAGTTTTGAGATGGGAAAAAACGCCCCGCTAAGAAGCACAAGGGGCATTGTAAGGAAGCTCATGACCATCTGGAAACCCTCATGGCTATCGATCCTGGAAGCGACCGCGATCCCAAGACCTATGAAACCAATGCCTGATATGAACATGATAGCTATCGCGGCAAAGACACCTGATAAAGACTTATATTCGATACCCATCAACGATGCGATTATCATTATCAAAACACCCTGAATAACCGATGTGGTCACACCTCCCACAGCTTTCCCGAGCGCTACAAAGAATCGGCTCACAGGTGCTATGAGTATCTCTTTGAGAAAACCGAATTCCCTGTCCCATATAATTGAGACGCCACCCATCATAGAAGAAAATAATACCACCATGCCTATAAGACCGGGCGCAAGATAGGACGGATCAAATGGACGTCCGCCCGCGACCTGAAAAGATGAGCTGAAGCCTGCTCCGAGAAAAACCAGGAAAAAAAGCGGTGTGGCAAGAGATCCTATGATACGCGATTTTGAGCGCCAGAAACGAAGCATCTCCCGCAGCCACATAGTATATATTGTCTGCAGCGCCCTGTCGACCTTTTTTTTCACGGTTATTTCCTCCTTGAACGGATCTTAAACCCCACCTGTTCGACCTCACTTGCACGTGTGTCCCTTATGGCTCGCCCTGTATGGTGGAGGAATACATCGTCCAGAGTTGGTTTTCGAAGGCTCACTGCAAGGATCGATATTCCTGCACCTGAGGCAAGTGAAAGAATATGCGGTATCTGGTGCTCCCCGTTCTTGACAGTTATGAAAACTTCGCCATTTTGCCTGGAAACTATCCTGGCGCACCCGTTCTTATCATAGATATCGCACAGTTTTGATATGTTATCCGGATTTTCAAGCTGGAGCGTGATCACGTCTCCTCCCAGTCTGTCCTTGAGCGCTTCTGGAGTGTCAAGCGCCACGATATCACCGTGGTCAATGATGGCTATCCTTTCGCAGAGGTGGTCGGCTTCTTCCATGTAATGCGTTGTAAGCACAATGGTCACGCCTTCAACTTTGTTCAGGATCTTTATGTATTCCCAGATATGGTTCCTTGTCTGAGGGTCCAGACCAAGCGTCGGCTCATCCAGGAATAGTACATGGGGATGATGCATCAGTCCGCGCGCGATCTCAAGCCGCCTCATCATTCCCCCGGAATATGTTTTGACAATAGAGTCAGCTCTTTCTGCGAGTTCTACAAGGGCCAGCACCTCTTCGATCCTCTTTTTTCGCGTTTTCCCATCAAGTCCGTAGAGCCTGCCGTGTAGATCGAGGTTCTCTCTACCTGTAAGCCTGTCATCAAGTGTGGTGCCCTGGAATACCATGCCTATGTTCTCGCGCACCGAAGAGGACTCTTTCTCCACATCAAATCCCCATACTTTTGCAGTTCCGGATGTGGGTTCTGCTATTGTGGACAGCATGCTGATAAGAGTGGTCTTGCCTGCCCCGTTCGGCCCCAGGAGCCCGAACAGTTCCCCCGGTTTCACAGAGATGCTGATCTTATTTACTGCGACTATATCGTCAAATCGTTTGGTTATCTCCTCAGTTTCAATCGCATAAAGCATGATCTTATTTTAACCTGCAAATGTTTATAGATTATGAAATCACGTCAAATTTGTATTCATGGCGTAATGAATTAATTAATGTCTCTACTTTCAGCACAGGTCCTTCAGCATTATTGATAATTGGATAACATAAGCCAATATTTCGTTGAGAGTTTTCTGCCAGAACAAATTCCATTCCTGCCTGACGAGTGCATAGATCATTTAAACCAACCTCTTTTTCGTACTTTTTCGGCAGTATCCTGGAGGTCTCTGCAACGACTTCTTCTTTTACTAATATGAAATCAAGGCTCTTAACATTATTATTTTTAACCTGTATATTAATAAACGTGCATGAAGTGGCCTCGCTTGAATAAGGTGATCTTATACAATCAGAAAGAGTCCTGACTTCTGTGACCTGTACCTGATAAGCCTCCTTACCGCCAATACATCCGGATAAGATCACCACTATTCCAATTACTGCAATAAGTATGATATTTTTCAATTTGATCATAATAATACCTGAAATAAAGATTTCCTTCTTTAAAATAAAACTATCGGTTTAACACTATATAGAAAAAAAATCATTTGATTACTGTTACCGAAGACTTTATCAGTATTCATTCACATGAAAGGGATGTTATTTTCACTCCGCAGCGAGGTAGGGTAGTCAGGAAATCCCAGACCGAAACCCTGCGGGTTCTCGACTCCGCGCACACATATGCCCTGCGGGGCATATGTGGACATACCTCAAGAGGTTGTTGTTTAAATCCTAATCAACACTCATGGCTTCGCCATGCATGGAAACGATATCGATAAAAAAAAGTTTGTGTCCATACTGTTACCGAAGACTTTATCAGTATTCATTCACATGAAAGGGATGTTATTTTCACTCCGCAGCGAGGTAGGGTAGTCAGGAAATCCCGACGGGCTCATAACCCGTAGATCCATGGTTCGAATCCATGCCTCGCTATCATTTTTTCTTAAGATAAAGAGCTAACTCTTCTTAAAGATGGAATCAAACGCAGGATCATTTAACAACTCAGTGCCCTCTGTGTTCTGGTATGAAAAAAAATAGCAACGAACACAACGAACTCGACGAACTCAAGCCACCGGAGTTCGTTTTAGTTCGTACCAGTTCGTTGTTTTTTTCATGTTCATCTACGTACCGAAGGTTCATAGCTGACTATGTGGTTTAATCGACTTTTCCCGATATAGGCAGCAAAAATGTAAAAGTACTCCCTTTTCCGTACTTGCTTTCAACCATGATCTTACCACCATGGAGTTCCACAAGCTTCTTTGTAATAGCAAGTCCAAGACCCGTCCCCTCATATTTTCTTGCAATTCCCGTATCAAGCTGCTCAAACGTCTGGAAGAGTCTTGGTATATCCTCTTTCTTGATCCCTATGCCAGTATCAGACACTGATATTTTCACCATATCGTTTTCTTTATTTACTGATACAGTAACGATCCCTCCTTTTTGATCGCTAAATTTTATCGCGTTGCTAAGGAGGTTGAAAAGTATTTGCTTGAATGCCCTGCTGTTAACCTTTATAATTGGAAGTTCAGGATCGAGTTCATGTTTCAGAATAATATTATTATCTAAAGCTTTTTCTTTGAAATAATTGAGGATCTCCGTTATAATATCATAAACAGATATTTCTTCAAAAGCCAATTTCATCTTTCCTGAATCTATTTTTGCAATGTCAAGAACATTATTGATAAGGTCAAGTAAGTGTTTGCTGCTTGAAAGTATATTATCCACAAAGAATTTCTGTTTCTTATTCAATTCACCCTGACTATTTCCCGCAAGAACTATTGAATATCCGATTACCGATGTTAGAGGGGTCCGCAATTCATGGCTCAAGATCGTAAAAAAATCGGATCTGGTATTGTTCATGTTGATGAAGCGTTCATTCTCAAGACGCAGTTCTTCGAATTTTTTGCGCTCTGTGATATCTTCAAATGTAGTATGAACTTGATATGGCTTATTCTCTCCCTGTCGAAATCGCGGCACAGCATTAAAATTGATCCATCGGTATTCTTCTTTTTTCGCGTTGAAGACTCCAATGACCACATCATTTACCTTTTTTCCGGTTTTTAAAGCAACAATTGATGGGTGATTCTCAACCAGGAAGTCAGTACCATCTTCATTGATAGCCTGCAAATATTGATATTTGGATATAACCCCTTTCATCTGATCAAGCGTTAAACCAAAAATACTCTGCGCAGCAGGATTGGCATATGTTATATTTCCCTGGGCGTCCTGAAATATCACGCCTGTAGCCATGGTCTCAAACAGAATACGATATTTCGCCTCTGAAAGTTTCAGGATATGTTCTGAATTCTTTCGTTCAGTAATATCGATTATCACAGAACGGCAATATTCAGAATTCCCCTCGAAATTCTGAACGATTATGCTTTCCAATTGTGCTTCGAATTGGGTTCTATTCCTGCCTATAACTTTGATTTCACATATCTGTTTGATCCCGGTTCCAAAAACATCCCGCAAATGATCATAGAATACATCCTTACTTTTACTGGAAACAAAAAGAGAAAATGGTTTATTGATAATGAAGTTCCTTTCAATACCCAATTTTTTGGCTCCGGTCAGATTTACCTGTCTTATTAACCCGTCCCTGTCGATCGAAAAATAACCAACCGGGGCAAAATCATAGAGATCAGAATAATTTTTACGCAACTCTTCAAGGTCAATTTGTGCCCTGCGAAGCTCTTCGTTCTGCATTTCCAGTTCGATCTGATGCACCTGCAGTTCATGGATCAGATGTTTGGCATCATTGTAAGAAAAATCATGCATATCCACTGTTTTACCTTTCAGCGCATCTTCTGACCGTTTTCTCAGTTCAGATGTTTTTATTGAGCTCTGTTTATGCATTTTGTACAATGACCCATTGTTTATTCTTTGTACAATTATTTAATATTTTTGATAATGGCACAGTCCATTGATTTACCATCGTTTAATAATAAACGACTAATTGAATACTTTTAAATATAAGAAACACATATTTGAATTGGTTGTTCAAAACGGAGAAAATGGTGTATGGAGAACTTGGATTGTATTAACACGAAGGATTATTCACTTGGAATTAAGGAAATAGATGAAATTACCGGGGGACTAAAAAGAGGTTCGAACATTCTGTTGATAGGGCCTTCCATGACTGGAAAAGAAGCTATATCTAACCACATAATCCATGACAATACAGTTAAAAATGACAATGCAGTAATGGTAGTAACCGCCAACGAACCAGGAATTTCGATCCTCAACAGGTTTAAAAGACTTGAGCCTAAATTATTATTATCCAGAGTTGGATTGGTGGATTGTATTTCAACAAGGTATGGAGGAGATCTTTTGACTGAAAACGAGAATATTAAATTTGTAAATAGCCCGGAAGATCTGACAGCCATAGGAATTAAAATAAGCCAGTATTTCGAGGATTTCTTTATTATGAAGAAAATCCCAAAGATCCAGCTTCATGTTGTTTCACTTTCTACATTATTGATGTATTCAAACATTCAGAAAGTTTTCAGGTTTTTACACGTTCTTACAGGTCGCATTAAAATGGCGGATGCGATCGGGATCTATGTGATCGATAATGAGATGCATGACCCGCAGGTAATTACGGCTATAAAATTACTATGTGATTGTATGATAGAAGTCAAATCAGAAAACGATAGAAATTTTATCAGGACAGTAGGTATTCTCTCCGAACCCACCTCTTGGCTTGAATATCAGGTTCATGGGGACAAATTAATGATAATCAAAGAGGGCATTACCATAGATAATAAAAATATGCAAAAACATTTGATAAGTCCTCTGGTGAAGGCATAAAATATAACAAATTTAAGAAGTAAAAGATCAAGGTGATAGGTTGGGGGTAAAGAGACAAAAGGACGCGAACCATATCGTTTGCCCAAATTGTAAGATAGCTAAGAAAGCACTGAAAGATAGTGAATTACATTATCGACGACTATTTGAAAATGTTCAGGATGGAATATTGATCTTAAAAGGAGAAACGGGAGATATAATTGATGCTAACCCGTTTTTGATCAATATGCTAGGTTATTCTCATGAAGAGCTTTTATGCATGAAACTCTGGGAATTCTGTATTGTCGAAGATGTCATGAAAATCAAGGCTGGTTTTTTAAATATCCAAAAAAAAGGATATGTGAAATTCGAACAATTACATTTTAAAACAAAATCAGGGCGGTGTATTGATGTTGAGTTGATCGGCGACTTCAATATGTTTGACCGTACTGAAGTGATCACCTGCGGCATCCATGACATCACCAGGGGCAGGGAAGCGCATGAGCAAACCAGGGCATCACTCAGGGAAAAAGAGATCCTTTTGCAGGAGATCCACCATCGCGTAAAGAACAACATGCAAATAATCTCCAGTTTATTAAGACTTCAATCTAAATATATCAAGGAGAAGAAGTATCATGTTCTATTTGAAGAAAGCCAGAATATGATACGGTCGATGTCTCTTATACATGAGAAACTTTATAATTCACGTGACTTATCCAGGATCGATTTTAAGGACTATATTAAAGACCTTGTGACCAATTTGTTTCGTTCTTATGATGTCAATGGATCTGCAATTAGATCAAGAATAGATATAGAAGATATTTCTCCTGGAATGGATCTTGCGATCCCGTGTGGATTAATAATCAATGAACTCGTTACCAATTCTTTAAAGTATGCTTTTCCAGATGGCAGAAAAGGTGAGATCAATATAGCTTTCAGACAAAACAATTCAAATATTTATGAACTTTTGGTGGGTGATAACGGGGTTGGTATTTCAAATAATTTAGATATCAATAACACTGACTCTTTGGGCTTGCGCCTTGTCACAATGTTAGTTAATGATCAGCTCGAAGGTGAAATTGATCTAAAACGGGATAATGGGACTAATTTCAGTATTAAATTTAAGGGGGAAAATTAATGTCAGAAGCTAAAATAATGATCGTTGAAGATGAGAGAATTGTTGCTGAAGATATAAAGGAAGGTCTGGAAAACATGGGATACGCTGTTACCTCGGTGGCAAAGTCAGGGGAAATGGCTATCAAGATGGCGGAAAAAGATAGACCCGACCTGGTCCTGATGGATATCGTATTAAAGGGTAAGATGGATGGTATTGAAACTGCGAAACAATTCCGTTCCCGTTTTGATATTCCTGTCGTATACATGAGTGCTTATTCTGATGATAAGATCCTGGAGCGCGCAAAACAGACAGAGCCCTTTGGATATGTCATTAAACCATTCAGAGAAAAAGAATTACAGGTTAATATTGAAATGGGTCTTTACAAACACAAAATGGAGAAAGAATTAAAGGAGAGTAAGGGCTGGTTTTCTACGACGTTAAAAAGCATAGGCGATGCAGTGATCGCTGTGGATACAAACAATAATGTGGTATTTATGAATCCTACTGCTCAATTATTAACTGGATGGGATAAGATCAATGGGGTAGGGAAAAAATTGAATGAGATATTCAAGATTGTTAATTATGCAGAAAATGAACCTATTGAAGTTTATAATAAGAACTCAAAAAATGACGTTTTTGAATTCAATGGAAATACCCAAACAGTTCTTAAAGATAAATTCGGAATAAAATTGCCTGTTGAAGATAAATTTACACCTATTACTGATAATCATGGAAATACCATTGGACATGTTCTTGTTTTTCGTGACACTATAGATCAAAAGCGGACTGAGAATGAACTTAAGATGGCGCTGAAAGACTGGCAGAATATTTTCAATGCGATATCTGATTGCGTTTTTATTCTTGACATGAAAGGTAATATACTGAATACGAACGGAGTTTTCGAAAGCATGACAGGACTAAAAACTGAAAACGTTATAGGTATGCATTGTTACAAAGTTATGCACTGTTCTTCAGACTTTATCGAATATGACCCAATTGAAAATATAATACAAAATAGAATGCGTGAATGTTTTGAATTGAAGGATAAGGAGCACAGACTCAGGTTCCAGGTAACAATGGATCCGATCTACAGCAATTCAGGTGAGATAATTAAAACCATACTCATTATGCATAATGTGACCGGGTCAAAGATAGCAGAAAAAATACTTGAGAAAATACAACTAAAACCATCTTAATCTTTAATTTCAGGCGGTTTCAACCTCATATTTATTCTTGCCTCTACTTCCCTTGGATCAAAAGGTTTAGTAATATAATCATCTATTCCAAATCGCATTGCGTTAAGTTTATCATCTACAGTTGTTTTTGCAGACAGGATTATTATAGGTATGTCCTTTGTAGAATTATGTTTTTTTAATTCTTCGCATACCCTGTAACCATCCATTTCAGGCATCATAATATCCAGGATAAGGATGTCAGGCGATTCAGCAAAAACCATTCCTAAAACTTCTTTTCCATTTGCTGCTTCTAATATCTCAAATTTTTCAGGGTCTAAAGAATATCGGATAATTTTGATGACATTCTCATCATCATCCGCAACCAGTACCTTAATTCTCCCTTTAATTTTATTCGATCCATTTTTTAAATACCAGAGTTTTGCAGTGCCTATCTCTTCGCACTCAACCTGGTCTTTTTCTTCCAGACCGTCCAGATATTTCAGAGCAGTTGCCTTGCTCATATTCACCCTGCTCACTATATCAGTAGTCGTCAGCTTTCCATCATTTAAAACCTTAAGCAATTCCTTTTCACGCCAGTGCATATATATCCTTAGACCCGTTCAAAATTGAACAATCATGTATTATATTAAGTTATTATAAATGTTTGCATTTGACGATATGTTTTAATACCTTCTTTGCATGTAGGGGTGATGCCCAGGTGGCCTAGTTGGTTAGGGCGCCAGACTCATAGGGATATTGGCGCTAAAGCTTCCTGAGAAATCTGGAGGTCACGGGTTCGGATCCCGTCCTGGGCATCTAAATTTTTGTTTAACGCCCTGCTTATAGTGAATTTTTTTTTAGCAGTGCATTTTCACATGTACTTGGCTGTGATTTATAAACTCGAAAGTAAAGGTGGAATTGACTATGGATATCCATAATTACAAAAAGAGATTGGAAAAAGTAGAAAAAAGGATCAAAAATTCAAGTATTAGTGAAAAAAATAAGAAAATCATATTCGATTATGAAAAACAAATGTTCATAAGAGAATTTAGTCTGCCAAGAATAGAAAGATGCATTTATATTATCGGTCGAATAAGTGAAAAATTAAATAAAGATCTGGATTGCCTGGTAAAAGAAGATATTGAAGAGACTTTGGAGTGGATTCAGCGTAAGGATATAACTGACTGGACAAGATACACATACAAACAGGTTTTTAAGACTTTTCTTAAGAAATCAGGGAAAAACGATCTTGCCTGCTTGATAGTTGTGAAATCGGTAAGAAATAAAATACCTGATATTTTTACAAGACAAGAGATTTTAAAAATGATAGAATTTGCACGGCATTCTATGGACAGAGCTCTCATAGCTGCGCTTTATGAAACTGGCTGCAGAATCGGAGAAATGGCGAGTTTACAAATTAAAAATGTTCATTTTGATAATTACGGTGCAATTTTGATAGTAAATGGAAAGACCGGCATGAGGCGTATAAGAATCATTTTCTCTGCTCCATACCTGAGTGCCTGGTTAGAAATGCACCCCACGAAATTAGATATTGAAGCTCCTTTCTGGATTAGATTTGGGAAAAATGGAAGAACCAATGGACTGGAAGGAGTTGTCTGCGAACAACTGATGTATCCTGCCATCACTATGCGAATAAAAAGAATCGCAAAAAAGGCAGGAATCAGAAAACGTGTATATAATCACCTTTTCAGGCATACCAGTGCCACTGAAAAATCCGAAATACTGACGACTGCGCAAATGTGCGAATATTTCGGCTGGACACAGGGATCAAAGATGACTCAAATATATGTCCATCTTTCGGGGAGGAACATGGATGATACGCTTCTCAAAGCATACGGCATCACAAAAGAGAATACACCCAAAGAAAAAGACCTCGCACCCACACAATGCCCCAGGTGCGGGACAGTAAATGGAGCTACAGGTGTGTTCTGCTATAAATGCGGTGCTGCCCTGGATCTTGTCACAGCCGTTAATGTTGATAAAGAGCGCGCATCACTCACTATGGAACTCATGGATTTGATACGGCAGGAACCGGCTCTTTTGGAGCTGCTAAAAGGGCATATGGAAGCCAGAAATGAAAAAATAAAGAAATAATTCAATACAAGAATACTTTCACCACGCTATAGTAACAATTAATATCAAGCAAAATAATTTTCAACAAATCAAACATGCGCATCTAAACAATTTATAAAAATATGCGCCAGGATGTGAATAATGAAAAATTATCTAAAATGGGAGCAGACACTCTTCAGAGATAGAGAAGTATTTGATTCTGGGTATGTCCCCGAAGTGTTTCTTTATCGAGAGGCACAAATGAAAAGCATAGGTTATGCTATTGCGCCTGGGATAGAAGGTAAGCAACCGCAGAACATAGTATGCGTTGGTCCCCCGGGAACAGGGAAGACCACATCGTTCAAAAAAATTATTGATCAAGCGGAGCAGATATCTCCTTCAAACCTCATTTTGGCTTTTATCAATTGCAGGTATACACAAACACATTTCTCAGTGCTTGCCGAGATATACAAAAAGATGACTGGAATAGAACCGCCAACATCAGGAATCACACTGAAAAAAGTATATGAAAAGATCGCACAAACACTTGTGACCAAAAGGAAGAGTATGTTTGTGATACTGGATGATGCGGATTTTCTGATTTCAAGGAAGATTTACGATGATATAGTGAACAATTTTCTAAGACTTCATGAAGAATATCCCATTTCTATTGGTTTAAGTACGGTGCATAGCACCCAGTGTCCTTTACTTGATGACGGACTTTCTTCAGTATTCATACCCGCGGTAATTAAATTTCCATCATATAGTTGGGACGAAACCTTTGATATCCTGAATACGCGGGTAAAGATCGGATTATACCCGAATGTTGTGAAAAACGAAATTATTGAAAAAATCACGGACTATGCTGTATCTAAAGGAGATATCAGGTTTGGAATTGATCTCCTGAAACGTTCAGTTATTAGCGCTGAAAAGCGCGCCTCCACTATTGCAGAGTTCATCGATGTGGATAATGCACTCATCGAAGCCTCAAATGAAAGAATGAAAAGATATCTGAAAGTATTCACCGATTCGGAAACTGCACTTCTAAGCTTGGCTTCAGACATGGGAACATCGCAAGCTGGCGATCTATTTTGTGCATTCAGCAAACGCACCAGAAAAGGATATACTACATTTCATAAATCGCTAAACAAGTTAGTCAATGCTAAATTGGTCGATTCATGCATTGAAAACCGAGGGAAAAATGGAAGGACACGAATAATAACCGCAAAACAGCCATCAACGTGCTGATAGCCAGCAGCTTATGCAGCATTATCCGTATTTCCTTCGAAGTCATACCACTCCCACGGAGCTGAGTGAACATAGATTCCTTTTTGATCAGGGGTTGCTCACATGGATATAATCCCTGCCTCTTATTTTCTTTCCGCACTCAAAGTTGGTAATTGAACACAAGTATGACCTTGCAAAAGATGTCTTTACAAAGCTCCTGAATTTGTGCCCGGATGATGTCGAAATAATGGCTCTGCACGCCAATATTTATCTTGTTGAGGGAAGGCTTATCGAAGCGGAGAATCGGCTTAACCAAGTTATAGCACTTAATCCCAACTATCCGATGGCGTTATATTTCCTCGGAGTGGTCTATCATGAGAAAGGGGAGTATGAAAAAGCTATTCATATGTATGAGACAGCTTTAAAGTATTTTTCTGAGTATAATAAAGAGGAAATAGCTGACGTTTATCAGAATCTTGGCTGTTCCCTGTGGGAGATCAAGAGACGAGAACAGGCTATTGAAGCATGGAAAACCTGCCTGAAATATAACCCCAGGCAAAGATATGCGAAGGAAAATATCGAGCAGTGCACTAATGAGCATGGGATGGAAAAATCTGAAGTTGGCATGGATGATTTCTGGGCGTTTGTGGAATTCAAGCGGGAAGAGTATTTATCAGTAAAAGGGAAGGACAGTTTTGACGATTCAGATGAGATAAACTATGCCCTGGAGAAAATTATGGATGCATGGAACACGGAAATTATTGATAAGTATGGGAGAAAACTGGACGGGATTAAGACGAAGGAGAAGGTCAAATTGTTCAAAGATACAAAGTGCGTTTAAAGTTGTTCTTCTTGAAATTCTTTGCATCCGATATTGGTTTCATAAAAATTTTTCTTAAAAATGCTGCATGAACCATATTGTTCCCTGTTACTACCTTTTACTTTCATTGATAAGTATTTACAGTCTACACAATACTTCAAGTTTAAACACCCAGTTTATTTTTTAAAATTATCATAAATATTTAGAATTTACTTGACTATCTATCTACAGGTATTGTTTCCAGTTGACTGGACATGCCCCAGATAAGTGTTCTTGTATGAAAGGGAACGTTGGGGTCATTCCCTATATCATCAAGCCTGGAAACAACCATTGCAATTCTTGTCGAAAGAGAGTCTTTTTCATTGGAAAGCGCGTTCTTCATACTTCCAGCATTGTGTCTTATGTTCCTCGGACAAGAATCATCGTTGATGATACGGTCAAGTACCCCAATACAATGCCTTATTACTTCGTTTGTATTTGGCGGCATGTTCTTATCCATATCAAACTTATAAACCATTATAATGATTAGTATATTAATTATTTAGATGAATAAATATTTAAACCATACTATCTATTTGTTTATTATAGAGTAAGCAGGTTGGGGATTGAGAAGGTTTTATCCCTTACAGCCATTTAAACCTTCTTTGCTCCCAATCCCTAATCTGTTACTTTTACAATACGACTTCGAAGGTAAATTTCCTTTTCAATCGTATTGAGCACCAGTTGGCTGTTCTGCAGTGCGTGCTCTCAGTTTTGCATAGAAATCTTTTTGTCTCTGTTTCTCTGCGGAGTCTTCTTTTGCACCTTTGACTTTTTGTGCATTTTCTGCATGTTCCATCATGTTATCCAGTCCTGCCATCGTTTTTCACCTCCTTTTTTTTAATTCAAATAATTTTTATATCTGTTGCATTTTTTTCAATATGACTTTTTCATTTTGAATCTCGACATCGATTTCTGTTCCTTTTTCAAGTGGTAAAGGAAACTGAGAATCATTAACTACCCTTGATTCAATGAGCACTTTGAAACTGCTCGTTGGAGGAATCGCTATGATTCTCCCTTTCCCTTTTAACACCATGACCTCCGATAGATTATAATTATTATTCATTATGGTACGTGTATTAATACCTATCGCAGTACCTGAAATTATATTAAAAAGTACTTTTATTCGCAATCAAAAGACCAAAAAAACATTTGAAACTGAGTCTTAAGTCACTCAACTTCACAAAACTCGGAACTTCTTGAAGGAAGTATGAATTCTTCGGGTTCAAAATTCTTGCAAGCTATATCATCAATTCTTACTGTTCCATTGAAGTAGCATTGGTCGTATGCGGGGTCATACCACAAGCATTCTCTGCACGAGCTAACAGATTCAACATCCAAAGCTTATATCTCAATTTGACAAGACCTGATAGGTTCATAAAAGCCTAATACTTTAAATCATTTCCTGATTGTTATTCAACCCGGAAAACCATGAATATCATTCGGAGATACTTCATCACCATCGTTTTCCGTCTCTACCATTCCTTTTGCCATTAAGAATCCTCTGGCTCTCTCGGTAAATCCATATTCGCCAACTTTCACCCAGAATTCTTTTGAATGGTTAGGATACACAAGATGGGTCATTTCGTGCATAATTACATAGTCAAGAACCCATGTTGGCATATCCAGAAGTTTGTGAGATACCCGAATTGTGCCTTTGTTGGGTGTGCAACTTCCTCTCACTCTCTCCTGATTCGTAACAAATTTGATGGAATTAATCTTCAGTTTTCCCTGAAAATATTTGTCGTTAAACTGATTAAACTTCTTAATAAGAAAATCATCTTTATTAAGTTGGCTCTTCTGCTTCTTTTTCTCGATTTTTTCCCTCATCTCCACTATGATTTTTCTTTCTTCTTCTCGATGTAATCCGAGAAGATGTACTGCAAGAGTATCCCCGACCATTTTGGCTTGAATGGTCTTTTTCCCGTCTGGGCTTCTAATGACTTTGACTTCCATGTTTTCTGTTCTTCTTGTACTGACAATGGATAAACTTGATGCTGCATATCTGAGGCACTTCTCCAGCTTCGGAACTACCATAAACTCTCATGCTATTGTCAAAGCTATCAATCATTGAAATCAAGGAATGGGATAAACGTGTAAATCCGAAGATAGCGGTGGAATTTCTGGAGACTTACAAACCAACCTGTGAATACTTCTATCTGGCAGCGAAAAAGTTCTCCAAGAGCACGCTTGAACTGGAGAATATAGGGCTGTTTGATTTGACAAAGATGAAGGTCATAAAGAATCCAGAATATCTCTATCCTGATACTGATCAGTTTCACTTGACGTTCTTGTCAGCAATTTATTTGCATCTAAGAGGCAGTTTATGACACATGCCTTTCATAATATTTTTTTTCCTGAGTTTTCTTGCAGGTTCATTGGTCAAACTGACTGACGACATAGAAGATAAAAACCTGAATATCCATCGTCTTTA
>JAUSDC010000183.1 GCA_030650845.1 Candidatus Methanoperedens sp. | reverse complement strand
CATATTCGAGTAGTTGAGCTTTCAAAAGATGATTGTGCAGCATTGGGATTGTCTACGGAATAATATTGTCCCAAAGCCCTCATAATCATAATCTATTTATATTGAGATGATAGTGTAGACAATGGTGGCATTAATGAAAATATTAGTCAGTTTATTAATTGTTTCAATAATCCTTATTTCTGGATGTGTATCGATTCTCAATCCTGTGAAACCAGAAGATGTTATAGTCAGCATTAATCCATTAACAATAAAAGAGTTCCAGGAACAGGAAATATCAGTGAATGTGCTGAATAATGCCACTGAAGCAATTGATAATATCAAGGTGGCTTCATTTGATGCCTTTAACGTGCTTTCAAGCGGGAACGTGAATATTCCTGCAAAAACAAAGGATGGTGCTTCCTCAGTTACTCTAACAGCAAAAATTCAAGCCCCGGGGTACAAGTCCGTTACAAATACAACGACATTGACCTTATCTTATGCATCAGGAAAAGATGAAAAAGGAAATCCTATAATATCAACAAAAGCAGTTCCGGTGCAGACAACAGTTCTTCCTGATGCAAAGCTTCAATTTGTTGGTTTTGTTGAATCCTATGAGAAAAGAGGAGCAGGACCTAGACTGAACACATGGACGCTTGAAAAAGGAAAGAATGCAACAATAACATTCTCAGTGAAAAATGAAGGAAAAACAACTATTGATAAAAACACCTTGAAGGTAGTTGTAGAGATAGAGAATAAACAAATAGGGGGCAGTGATAGTTACGTCGTAAATGAGGGAATGGCAATGGGTGGAACATCTTATACATCAGCAGTTGTATTGAATGTCAAGAAAGATTCACCCAATGGTGAAACACCGGTCTATGTGAACTTATTTATGGGTGATATCCTCATAGATTCTCAGACCTTGACTCTCAAAGTACTTCTCACTTAAAGGTGAGATATTCAATGAGAATCTGGTTCTTATTTTTTATTTTAATTATCAGCAGCATTACTTTTAGCGGTTGTCTCAGGGAATATGAAAATGTAGTGATAACATCAGTAGACGTGACGTCTTCACAACAGGAAGAAGGGACAAAACTAACGGTAACACCTTATGTACAGAATAATCTGAATACAGATACAGGAGTGCTTACTCTCAGGATAAAAATAAGGGAACCCTCGACTAACCTCATTGTTGCAGAAAAGGATTCGGATATAGGGTATATTAAAAGCAAATCATATTCTTACAACAGCGTATCTATGACCGTTGCAAACCCGGGCGAATATGGCGTTGAGGTTCAGGTTTTCGAGGGGGGTAAACTCGTGGCTCAAAACTACGTACCCATAACGGTGAAACAAAATTCCGGACCAGGGCAGGCATCAGACATAAAACTAATCGATGTGAATCTTGTCGTTACAAAAATTTACAGCGATGGTTCAGGTGCTCTCGTGGATGTCTCTCCCGGGATATTTAATCAAGGTGGCGATTCCAGGCCATTGACCATAGAAGTTACTGCTCGAGTAGATCCTTACACTGCTTACACCAAAAGTGATGATTTCGGAATAGTAAAAGGAGGAGAGAGTAGAAGAGCTAAGGTGACTTTCGACATCCCAAGAAATCGGGAATATAGTTTTGAAGTGAGCGCAGTCGAGAGTGGCAAATCTGTAATGAGCGCGAAGGTCAATGAGAAGATAAAATTGAGTGAAATAAAATATAATGTACCCATGACCTATTCACTGGTGGAAGAGGGAATGCCTGTGGCAGCAGCTGCAACAAAGAAAACAGAACCTGGGTTCGGGGCAGCGTTTGCAGTTGGTGGTATACTTCTGATATACCTTACTGCCAGATCAAGAAATAAGAGGTGATTCCAGATGGACGATGAACATAAAAGTATAGATGAGAAGCCCTTTCATGAAGATAATTCTTTTAGAAAGAACATAAATGTAGCAGTGCTCATAATGCTTGTAGTTCTTATCTTCATCGCAATGTTTACTTTCTTTTTTAGTATGCAGGAGGCAATATCTATTCTCTTCAATCCCCAGTATGCGGCGCTTGTAAAAGCGATTTTCAGTTTAGTGATTATTGGTATGGGAGTATATTTTATTAAAATGTTCCTGAATAAATGACCAGTTGTAGATATCGATTATATTCACGGTTTTTTCAGCTTTGAAACTCCGCGACAAAAAACTTTTTTGCATCCTCAACTTCTCTATTTCCTAACTTTCTCCGCCACCACAACCTCCTTCCAGAACCCGAACACGTGCAGCGTCCTTTTTCCTGATAGCCCTTCCTCAAGTTCTTTTCTTACATCCCAGTATCTCGCAGGTTCAATATCAAAACGAAGGACGACCTTTCCTGCTTTTTCCGACTTCAACAGTTCCTTTATCGCGCTAACATCCATTTCAGTTTTCCTTACAACCTTGTAGACATCTTTAAAATAAGGCGACCCAATACGTTTCGAAGACGTCAGTAGTGTGCGTTTCGCATCTCCTTGATAAAAGAAGATCTCATTGCCTTTTTCTGCCACCGCATGCGCAACTTCATTCAAGAGCTCTGCTTTAACCACCGATGGCTCAGGCTCATAAATGTATTGCCCCAGTTCACCCGTTTTTATTCCCGCAACATTAGATGAGCACAGGAGCACCTCACCCGGAAGAACAACAGCGCTTCTCTCGCACTTCTTGAGAGCGCCAAAATACAGAGTCAACCGGTTCAATTGTCCGTTCAATGAAAGGTACTCGCATTCGCAGTCCAGAGCTATTCTTGACGGCGGCATCTGCGGCGGCGCATGGAAAGCAAGCTCAGGCGTGATGCCAGAATAAAGCTTCAATATTTCTGTTATAGGAGGCTCAAGGTTCGAAAGTGTCCGCTCTTTCTCGGACAGCGGGCGCGCCGGGTCAGAGAAAATAATGTTCGCGTCAGATACCTTCTCAATAGTACTTTTTTCGAGGGCATCCCCATGTATGAATTCCACATTTTTGACACCATAGAGTTCGCAATTCTTCTTTGCATATTCAAGCTTTTCCGGATTTCTCTCCACTGCATACACTTTTTTGCATTCCCTTGCAAAGAATATCACCTGCCCCCCTATCCCGCAGCCAAGGTCTGCGATTATGTCGGTTTTAAGTCGTTTTGCTATGTATGCTGCTACTATCTCTGGAGTGGATAACTGCAGGCCTTCCTTATTGGATGCGATCGGTCTGGTAAATTTTATTGTTCGTTTATCCCTGGTCATTCTAAGTCCTTTAAATATCGGGAATGCTTATATTTATTCATCGCATCTGGGGAGATGGAGATATTTTGAAATGATAACCTGCTCAGCCCCTGGAAAGATATACCTCTTCGGTGAGCATGCTGTGGTTTATGGAGAACCAGCCATCGCGTGCGCTGTGGAATTAAGGACACGCGTCACTGCTACGATTTCTGACAAAATAACCATATCCTCTGACCTCGGAGCAACTGGCATCGATCACGAGATACATCCTTATGTTTCCTCAGCTATCGAAAAACTGGGCGCAAAAAAAGTCTCTGTGAAAATTTGCTCTGACATCCCCGTAGGCTCAGGTCTTGGATCCTCTGCAGCAGTCACCATAGCCACACTTTCTGCCATCAACCTTGAATTCAAGCTCGGGCACAGCAACGATGAAATTGCCAGAATGGGGCATGAGATCGAGCAGAAGGTTCAGGGAGCGGCAAGCCCGACAGATACGTTCGTTTCTACATTCGGAGGCGTTGTGGAGATACCTTCGCGCAGGCGCCTTGAGATGCTTGATTGTGGCGTTGTCATAGGTAATACCAATAAAGGCGCCACACCCAAAAAAACCGCAAAGCTGGTAAAGCATGTTGCATCGCTCAGGCAGGAATATCCTGAAGTCATTGATCCCATAATCAGGATGATCGGATCATTCTCAAAAAAAGGCGAGATCCTTGTAAAGAAAAAAGATTATATTTCCCTGGGCAAACTAATGAATGTAAATCATGGATTGCTCGATGCACTTGGTGTAGGTACAGCAGAACTGTCTTCTCTTGTCTATGCGGCGCGAAGTGCGGGCGCATACGGCGCCAAAATAACAGGAGCAGGCGGCGGCGGGTGCATGGTCGCGCTGACCGACTCGCCAGACAGGGTTGCATCCGCTATCGAGAACGCAGGCGGCATAGCAATAATTAGTCACTTTGATCCAAACGGGGTGAAGAAGGAATGAACCTGACCATCCTTAAGATAGGCGGAAGTGTGATCACAGAAAAGGGTTCTGTATCAGTTGCAAAGAAGGATGAGATAGACAGGATATCGCAGGAGATCACAGCATTTAAAAAAGAGGTTAAACTGCCGATCATTCTTGTTCACGGTGCGGGGTCATTTGGCCATCCCCAGGCGATAGAGCATCTGAGTAAAGAATTCAACGCCAACGGTGTTTATCTCACACATACCTCCGTAAAATCTCTGAATTCGATGTTAGTTGACTCATTAAATAAAGCAGGACTGAATGCGCTGCCGGTTCATCCATTAAGTTCCTGCCTACTTGAGAAGGGCAATATTGTGGAATTCCAGACGTCTCATATAAAATTGATGCTTGAAAGGGATATAGTACCGGTGCTCCATGGCGATGTTGTCATGGACAGGGTTCTTGGCGCGGCTGTTCTTTCAGGTGACAGGATCGTTCCATACCTCGCAGTGGTGACCGCTGCATCGGGAATTGGAGCAGGGAGCAATGTTGACGGGGTGCTGGATAATAAAGGAGATGTCATAAAGAAAATAACTCCCCAAAGTTTTGTGGATATGAAAAAGAATATCCAGGGTTCATCATCTCCTGATGTGACAGGTGGAATGTTAGGTAAAGTGTCAGAACTTGTGGAACTTTCAAAGAAGGGGATAAGTTCGCGTATATTCAATGCTGCAAAAAAAAACACAGTTTCAAAATTTTTATATGGTGAAGACGTGGGAACATTAATAACAGACAAATGACTTATATATAAAAGACTGAAATTAGGGGTACTGAATGACCACATCCGACAGGAAGATAGAACATCTTTTATTATGCGTTGAAAAAGACGTTGAAGCTCATAAGACTTATCAGGGTTTGAGAGCCAGCGGTTTTGACGATATATTTCTTATACATAACTGTCTTCCTGAGATAGATAAGAAAGCATTGGACCTTGAAACGGATTTCCTGGGAAAAAAATTACGGGCTCCGCTCCTTATATCCTCTATGACTGGAGGACATCCTGACACGAAGGCGGTAAATGCTGCACTTTCAGGAGCTGCAGAGGAACTCGGGATTGGAATAGGGGTGGGCAGCCAGAGGGCAGCAATAGAAGACCCTGGTCTTGAAGATTCATTCAGGATAGTCAGGGACAGGGCGCCCAATGCATTCATATACGGGAATGTTGGCGCAGCGCAGCTTAACGAGTTCGGTATCGAAGGTATCGAGCGAGCTGTTGAGATGATAGGCGCTGATGCCATGGCGATACACCTGAATTTTCTCCAGGAAGCCATACAGCCTGAGGGCAATATCGATGCAAAGGGCTGTCTTGCTTTGATAAAAAAAATATGCAGTGAACTTTCAGTTCCAGTAATAGTCAAAGAAACGGGTGCGGGCATTTCTCATTCACAGGCTGTTGCGATATGCGAAGCAGGCGCAGCAGCCATTGATGTGGGCGGGCTGGGCGGTACAAGCTGGGCTGGAGTTGAGACATACAGGGCACAAAAGCGCGGTGATACGCTTTCAACCCATATTGGAAAGCAATTCTGGAACTGGGGGATACCCACTGCTTTAAGCATCGTGGAATCTTCGATCACAGTTCCAGTCATCGCAACTGGCGGCATTCGTTCAGGCATCGATGCGGCAAAATCGCTTTCCCTGGGCGCATCCGTGTGCGGAGTCGCACTTCCACTTGTGGGGCCGGCTCTAAAAAGCCAGAAAGACGTTGTAGAAAAGCTTACACTGATCATTGAAGAACTCAGGGCAGCAATGTTCTTATGTGGGTGCAGAACTGTTGAAGAAATAAGCAAAGTGCCTGTGGTTATTACAGGCACGACGAAGGAATATCTGGACCAGAGAGGGTTTGATACAGCCAAATTTGCCAGAAGATAATGGATAATAGAAAATAAATAATGTAATAATAGAATAATTGAATATATGAAGAGAAATTTAATAATATTTATGGAGTGAATAAATTGACAGAAATTGGAATAATAGCAGTCGGCGGATACAACGAAATGGGAAAGAACATGACCGGCATCAGAATAGATAACGACATCATTGTTCTTGACATGGGACTGCAGCTGGACAGGGTCCAGATACACGAAGATGTTGAAATAGACAAAATGCATTCAATGGATCTCATAAAAATGGGCGCGATCCCTGATGATACAGTAATGAGTGAGGTCGGTGGTACCGTAAAAGCCATCGTATGCACACACGGTCACCTTGACCATATAGGTGCGATACCAAAACTGGCGCACAGGTACAAGGCGCCGATCATAGCAACGCCCTATACAGCAGAACTTGTGAAACATGAGATATCGGATGAAAAGAAGTTCAAGGTCAACAATGAAGTGATACCACTTAAACTTGGAGGGAGGTATAACCTCACGCCTGATATCCAGATAGAGTTCATAAGGATGCAGCATAGCATCGTGGACACAGCTTTCGCTGCTATCCATACGCCTGGAGGCGTTGTGCTGTATGCAAGCGATTTTAAACTGGATAGAACCCCAACTATCGGGCTTCCACCGGATTTCCAGAGACTTAAGAAACTCGGAAATGAAGGTGTCAGGGCAATGATAACTGAGAGCACGAATTCCGGGCTTCATGGTAAGACCCCATCCGAGCAGATAGCGAAAGACCTTGTACGCGACGTTTTGCTCGGTACAGAGGAAACAGATTCAGGCGTGTTGATCACCACGTTCTCGTCCCATATTTCTCGCATCAACGCAATTATACAGGCTGCCGAGGAGATGGACCGGATACCCGTGCTTCTGGGAAGGTCTATGGAGCGTTATCTATCATTAGCCGAACAAATGAAACTTATCAAATTCCCGCAGAACCTGGAAATACACGGGAGCAGGAATGCTGTGGAAAAGGCATTGAAGCGCATTTCCCAGGATGGGAAAAAGAAATACCTGCCGATTGTCACGGGTCACCAGGGCGAACCAGATGCGATCCTTACGAGGATAGCTAACGGAGAAACACAATACCGGATCGATAAAGGAGACAAGGTCATATTTTCAGCGAACACCATCCCCAACCCCATAACGATGGCTAACAGGTATGCTCTTGAGACAAAACTGAAGATGGCAGGGGCGCGAATTTACGATAATGTCCATGTCTCAGGTCATGCTTCACGGGAAGACCACTGGGAACTCCTGAGGATGGTTAACCCGGAACAGGTCATCCCATCACATGGCAACATGATGATGCATTCAAGCTATGTGGAACTGGCTGAAGATGCAGGATATGTATTCGGGGATACCGTGCATATAATGAGAAATGGCGAGGAAATGGTGTTATGAAAAACTTCAGGAAAGTTTTATCAAACATAAACCCCGGGGGTTTATGATAGAAGAAGCCCTCAAAATAAGGGCAAAATTAGTTGATGAAGCAATCCCGAAGTTCCTTCCTATAACACCGCCTGACGAAATGTATTATGCCATGCGGCATCTCCTGGACGCAGGAGGAAAAAGGCTACGTCCGAGTGCGCTACTTCTTTCTGCTGAAGCCGTGGGCGGCAAGCCGGAAAATGTAATGCCTGCTGCGGTGGCTATAGAACTTGTGCATAACTTTACCCTGGTACATGATGATATAATGGATGAGGCAGACCTGCGAAGGGGACTTACCACAGTACATAAAAAGTGGGGCGTTCCAAAGGCTATTATTGCTGGTGACGCCCTTTATTCAAAAGCTTTTGAGATTCTTTCATGTACAAGAAGCGAGCCTGCCCGACTTGTCGAGAGCTTGGAACTTATGTCCAAGACCTGCACCGATATATGTGAAGGGCAGTGGATGGATATGAACTTCGCGACTAGGAAAGATGTAAAGGAAGAGGAATATATGCGCATGGTGGAGAAAAAGACTGCCGTGCTTTTTGCAGCATCCATGAAGATGGGTGCCACATTATCTGGTGCAAATAATGATATTGCTCGGGCATTATGGGATTTTGGCCGCATGACCGGGATAGGATTTCAGATATATGATGATGTGATCGATCTTATTACGCCTGAAGAGATACTGGGAAAAGCGCAAGGAGGCGACATTATTGAGGGAAAGAGGACGCTTATCGTTATCCATGCACTCTCAAAGGGCACCACCATTGATGCGCTGGGGAAAAGCAACGCCACACGCAGCGAAGTTTCAGCAGCACTTACGACCCTTAAGGAATCAGGTTCTATTGACTATGCAATGAACAAAGCTGTTGGTTTTGTTGATGAAGGGAAAGCTGCCCTCAAGACGCTGCCTGATTCTGAAGCGAAGACCATACTTATCGGGCTTGCAGATTATATGATAGCACGGAAGTATTAGAGCAATCTATAAGTCTTACGATTCTATTTAGTCCCCTATGTTGTACCACCTCGAGTGCATTGAATGTCATAAGAAATACAAACCTTCAGAAGTCGTCTATACCTGTACCTGCGGTGGTCTTCTTGATGTGGTTTATGATTATTCGAAGATTCATCTCACAAAAAAAGATTTGAAAGGGCCACTTTCGGTCTGGAAATACCGGGCTCTTATACCTGTGGAGAGAGAACCCGTATCGCTAAATGAAGGCGGGACTCCGCTTTACAGGGTGGACAGGCTTGCAAAAAACCTGGGATTGAAAGATGTCTATGTCAAGCATGAAGGCATGAACCCGACAGGTTCATTCAAGGACAGGGGAATGACCGTTGGGGTGACAAAAGCTCTTGAACTCGGAATGAAGACCGTGGCATGCGCATCCACAGGAAATACTTCGGCATCGCTTGCGGTTTATGGAGCAAAGGCAGGCGTTCCTGCAGTTGTGCTTCTCCCCTCAGGCAAAGTGGCGCTGGGGAAACTGGCACAGGCACTCATGCACGGAGCAAAGGTTCTCAGCATCAGGGGAAATTTCGATGATGCGCTCAAGCTCGTGCGCGACCTGTGCGACAGGGAAGGTTTCTATCTCCTGAATTCCGTGAATCCGTACAGGCTTGAAGGACAGAAGACAATTGCTTTTGAGATAGCAGACCAGCTTGGATGGAAGGCACCGGACAGGCTCGTACTGCCTGTTGGAAATGCGGGGAATATCACGGCGATCTATAAAGGATTCAAGGAATTCAAGCGTCTTGGCATCATTGATAGCGTTCCGAAAATGACTGGCATTCAGGCAGAAGGTGCAAGTCCTATCGTGAGGGCGATAAAAAACAATGCCGCTGCAATAACCCCTGAAGGCAAACCCGAAACTGTGGCAACAGCGATACGCATCGGCAACCCGGTGAACGCAATAAAAGCGCTGATCGCAATAAGGGAGTCGGGCGGAACGGCAGAGACCGTGTCGGATGATGAGATTATCCGGGCGCAGCAGGAGCTTGCAGCTCTTGAAGGAATAGGTGTGGAACCTGCAAGCGCTTCCTCGATAGCTGGACTTCGGAAACTTGTTGACATGGGTGTGATAGATAGGGATGAAACCGTCGTGTGCGTAACAACAGGGCACCTACTTAAGGACTCGGAGCATGTGCTTTCGGTCTGCCCAAGGCCGATAGAGATAGATGCCACCATTGAAGCAGTAAGGAAAGCTGTTTTTGAGAATTAGTGTCTATTTGAGAGATTACAACTAATAATCCGTGAAATCCGTGTCTTGGGGACGTTTTTCGGACACAGATTTACATCGATTCACACAGATTTTTGGTTGTATCCGGTCTAATATTCTGATATTTTCCGGTTATTTCGGCAATCCCAGCTCTGCCCTTTTCTTCATTATGTGCGCTTCTATGCCTTTTGCAGCCTCGACCATATCAGTCTCGACAGCAAACTTGCCGCCTGTAAGTCCTTCTATATCCTGGGTGAGAAGCTTCACAAGCCGCGGCGCTCCTGCAACAGGCGGAAGCGGTGCAACATGTGTATATAGTCCGAAAGCAACTGCAAATATACCATCTATCGTAGCCTTCTGCTCCATATAAGTGGGTGCAGTGACCGCAACAGGAAGGTCTTTCGTATCGACGCCCAGCGCTTCTGCGACCGCAGTTACAAGAAGAGCAATTCTTCCTGTATCCGTGCATGTGCCGAAACTCAACACAGGCGGTATCTTGAGTAGCTCGCATACTGCTTTAAGACCCGGACCTGCTTCTGCTTTAGCTTCAAGCGTTGTTAACCCTCCGACCTGAAGGGCTGCATTGCCGCATCCAGCGCTTATGACAAGTATGTCGCGCTTGATAAGTTCCCTTGCGATTTTCAGAGTATTTACATCCTGTCCGCCATCCCGCAGCGTTGCACAGCTAACAAGAGCCACCACGCCTTTTAGCGTTCCTTTCTTTATGACATCAAGCAAAGGGTCGAGTGTTCCGCCAAGGGCAGCAAGGCAGGCTTCTGTCGAGAAACCGATAACTGCATTTTGTTTTTTACCTGACGGATGTGTGACTTTTCCCTTTCTATTATTAAAGTTGGAAAGTGCAATTTCTATGAGCTTTTGGGCCTGTGCAGATGCTTCCTCAGGTTTATAGATGATCTGGTCTTTCATCCCGGGAATGTTCACAAGCCTGGAAACAGAGACAAGTGATGTATTATACTTATCCTGATACTCGCCCATAGCTGGTGGAGAACAATTCATATCCATCGCAAGAACATCTATGCTCCCTGTCGCAAGAGCAGGTTCTATGGAGAGCCAGTTCCCGGTCAATCCCACGAATACGTCATCGATATTATATCTCTGCACCAGTTCCTGCCCAGTTTCAATTGAACCGATGATCCGAAGACCTTTTGCCCCTGCTTTCTTTGCTTTCTCTTGATTTGATGATTCATGAGCTGCTTTGATAAGTGCTGCGCCGATGAAAGGTTCATGTCCGTTTACCATTATGTTGACATACGATGGATCAATAATGCCAAGATCTACATTTACCGCATGGGGTTTCGCAGTTCCGAACAGAATGTCCTGCCCCATCTCAAGAGGTACCTGGGAACCATAGACGCATGAAATACCAAGACGCAGCGCCTTTTTTGCAAGTGATACATAGTCGCCGTCCATATTGGTCATAGTGCTTGAGACCGCATCCATTACCTCATTCATTGGACCTCCGGGCAGTATGCCCAGTTTTCTCCATACCTCGATCCTTTGCTTTGGCGCAAACGCAAGTACATTTGAGAGTTCAATGTCTGAATCCGCGTTGATCCCTGCAAGCATAGCATCGGAAACTGCAAGAGCAAGATCTTTTGTGCTCTTATCGGTCTTGATCCCGAATTTTGTTGCAAGCATTTTCAGTTTTGCTTCATCTTTTATCTGGAATGGTGTTTTTCCAAGTGCGGTAGCCTTAAGGGTTTTTGCAACTTCTTTAGCGTGGAAGGTATATGTTGCTGTACCCATGGTGTTCAGGAACATGAAGTTCCTCATAGCCATCCCATCTGCGTCTATGCCGCATACTCCCCGTTCTGCGCCGGGCTTTATCCTGCATGGACCATTGCTGCAAAGCTGGCAGCTTATACCCTGCTCGCAGAATGAGCATCTTTTTCCCTGGGCGATCGCTCTGTCAAATGTATTAGACATTCCATCTTTTTTCAATAGATTGTACTGTTCTTTTACTGATTGATGTGCACTAATTGTTTCCATAAATTCTCCTTATTTGCAGATTCCCTGCACTCCACTGATATGTTGTGATTGCTTCGTGTTATAGTTTTCTTTTTTAATATTGGTTTTATTCAATAAATTGATCATTCTATTTTGTCTCCAGTATGGGATTTACATTTCCAGTAATAATCCTATAATGTATAAACTTAATCACTATAAGCTATAATTAAAATAAGTAAAATGACTATAATCAATTTGAAAAAATTATTGGTTTCATTTAACGTGTCTGATATGAATAAGGAATGACCAAACACCGAACTCGTACTAACTCCATACGAACTCATGCGCCGGAGTTCGTTTCAGTTCGTTTCAGTTCGTTTCAGTTCGTTTAGTTCGTTGTTACGTCTGTATTTTTTTTCGTGTTCAAAAAGAATTAGTTATTCACGGAATTATCTCGCACCCGTTATTGAATTCAGGGTACTCGAATTCATTTGCCCGTATAACTCCGCACCTTATCAGCTCTCTCACATGCGGCGCCGCATCCTCAAGTTCACGCACCAGGTGCCTCACGGTCAAGCATATTTGTTCATACCCATTCCTCCTTAGCATATCCTGCGAACGGTTCACGAAAAGACACCTTCCACCGCAGATGTTGAATATATCACATGATATGCACGGTTCTCCAACGCAGGCTTTATTACAGAGGGATTGAGGGTCGTCATTGAAAATCGAACCGACTATCGAGAAATCAAAATCAATGGATACAGGGCAGGCGGAAATCCTGCCATCAGGCATTATCGAAAAAAAGTCAATACCTGAGCCGCATCGAAGGCGCGACGGTTTGCCTGAGAGTAGCGATTTCATCACACCAATGAACGGGACAATACCGGGGACGCGACCTGTGAACTCCATCTCTTTCACCCACCATTCTACAAGCGATGAGATGCCAGAGTTGTACGACTGGATCCATTCCTCAAGATCAATATCATCATCCAGCCCGCTTTCCCAGAACATCTCAAACCCCAGCTGCCAGTGAACATGGTCGAAATCTTCAATACCTGCAAGATGGCGCACGTTCGCATAGATATCAGTACCCTGCGGCACTGTCATCCTGGCGACAAGGTCACCGCAAAAGCCTTTTTCCCGGATAATTCTTATATTTCGGATTATTTTATCATATACGCCCTTGCTTCTGTTGAAGTCTGTAACTTCTTTTGGCCCGTCTATTGAAACAAGGATCGAGTCAAATTTTTTCAAATAATCTGGTTCTATCTTATCCAAAAATATCCCATTTGTCTGTATAACAAAGCGCCCGGGGATCGTATCCATAATGTTTTTCATCGTTTCGATCCTCAGAAGGGGTTCCCCTCCATAAAACTCAACAACAGGTGCTTCATCTTTTGATAAGAAGTATTTGAGATCTGATATCTGATACTGTATCTCCTTCGGAGGCGTATCGCTGCCGCCCCCGCAGTAGTTACAGTTCAGGTTGCATTCTTTTGTAAGGATAATATGATAATGCATTCAGGTAAGTCCAGCATCCATTAGCATATCATTTAATTTTTCAATGGATTTATTCAAAGTGAGAAAGAGCATTCCAATTGAAATATTTGCGCCTGTTAAAACCACAAGAATGGCTTTTTTGCCAACACGAACAGCGATTATATTTTTATCTGCCTGCTCAATAGTGATCCTGTTCTTGAATGTATCATCTTTTTCTAAATTTATTATCGAAATAAGTTTGATGAGAAGTAAATTATTTATCTGAGGGCCTGATTGGAATAGCATTTTGTAATCTGTGTCAACCAGAATCACTGATTCTATGACACCACCCTTCAACATCACTTTGATCGCATCTTCAATTTTGATCTTATCGTTAATATCAATTTCTTTACTGGGTGTGATTTCCATCTCATCTAACCCCACCTTATAAAATCCTGTTGTAATATTGGCAGTCTTTTGTTCATCAATTTTTAAGGAGTTCTCAAACGACAAACTATCATATTGAATTTCTTCCTTTTCGGCCACATAAACATTGATTTCTTGCTGTTCTATATGAGTTTTTGGTCTTAATTTATCTGCTGCAAATCCCGCTTCTTTGCGTAAATCATTGTCAGGATGATTAAGGAAAAGGTCCTCTACCAGATCATATGTTTTTTCCACGATCTCTGGATTTTTTTCTGCTATTTTCCCAATTATTTTGCAGCCATTGATCCTTTCATCAATATTTATGCCGCCCAGAACTCTCTTCAGTTCTTTTGAATTATCTTTGAAATGATCGGGATTATTCGTCGCAATATTCATGAGCAAAAAATAAGCTTCCCTTCTAATATCCTGATTTGAATTTCCAAGTGCATTAAGCAATCCAGGCACTGCTGTCTTTAATTTCTCTGGATATCCCTGGTATATCTTTGAGAATAATTCAAGGGTGGGTAGCCACTCGAGTTCATTAAGCTCTTTTTCCCTGTATTTCAGGAGTTCTATTATCATTTCCAATGAATCCGATACTGTATCCGGGTATTGATCGGCTAATTCATTTAGAACCTGACATGCGGCTATGTAGGGTTTTCGATCAACTTTTGACATTATAATAGAAAGTGATTTTATAGCATCAGGTATCATCGATGGCTGATCCCTCAATATTTGCATCAGAGATGAGGTATTACTTTCACTAGTATTCCCTTTCTCGATCTCTTTTATTATATTTTCAAATTGTTTTTGTTTGTTTTGAAGAAAAGTCATATTATGCCTTTTATATTAATATATATCTATCTTTAAGATTATAAGGTTTTTGAAGACGGGCGCGGGGGGAATTGAACCCCCGACCTACAGCTGTCTCCTGAAAAGTAATAGGAGGCTGCCGCCATATCCGGGCTAGGCCACGCGCCCATCGGGTCATTTGAGGGCTAAATATCGGTTCAGTGACTTTAATGTATCGTCTATTGAGTTAAAACCGTTCATTAATGAACCTGAAACAGAGCAACGAACTAAACTAACTGAAACGAACTCCGGTGGCATGAGTTCGTATGGGGTTCGTACCAGTTCGTTGTTAATTTTATTTATATCAGTGCGGTGAATTAAAATTTTGCGCGTTCAAGGATTAACTCCAGGATGCGAGTGGACACTAAGATTAATATATCTTCCAATCCTTTTTCAGACGATCAAAATGCCTGTTATTACATTATATTACGATGATATTGAAGAACTTTCGGGTCTGGATAAGGAAACCGTCATTAAAAGGATCCCGATGATGGGATGTGACATCGAACGGATCGAAGAAGACCATGTGGACATCGAGTTCTTCCCGAACAGACCTGACCTATACAGCCCTGAGGGAGTTGCAAGGGCGATCAGAGGATTCCTGGAGATCGAAACCGGATTAAGGGAATTTAAAGTAACGCCTTCAGGTATCGAGATAACAAAGGACACGGGTCTCGCAAAGATTCGTCCTTACCTTGCCTGCGCCGTTGTCCGCGGGATGAAGTTCAATTCACGAAGCATTGAATCACTGATGGCCCTTCAGGAGTCGCTCCACTGGGCTGTTGGCAGGAACAGGAAAAAAGTCTCGATAGGTGTTCATGATCTTGCAAAGATAAAACCGCCTTTCCGTTACATCGCACAAGACCCGGATTTCAGGTTCACACCTCTTGATTTTACCGAGCCGATGACAATGAGGGAAATACTCACGGGTCATCCCAAAGGTATCAAGTTCGCATACATACTTGAGAAATTCGAAAAATATCCCCTGATCCTTGATTCGCAGGATAATGTGCTCTCATTCCCCCCGATTATTAACTGCGAACTTACACGCGTGACCGAAGATACAACTGATCTTTTCATTGAAGTAACAGGTCTTGACCCTGCTGTGTCTGTGGCGCTTAACATCGTTGTTGCATCGCTGGCAGAGCGGCGCGGAAAGATAGGATCTGTGATCATTGACGGTAAGACTCGAACACCACAACTTGAGCCAGTAATTATGAAACTTAAAAACAGTGAGGTAAAAGAGCATCTGGGATTTTCACTTACTGATGATGAGATCGTAAAATGCCTCCAAAAGATGAGATATGGGGCAAAAGCATCGAAGAACTACATTGAAGTGTCCGTCCCTGCCTACCGCTCCGATATACTTCATAACTGTGACCTGATCGAGGATATCGCTATAGGTTACGGTTTTGATAAGATAAAACCAGAACTTCCCGGCACACTGACAACAGGAAAAGCTCATCCAATTTCAAAAATCAAAGACTCCATCCGCGAGATAATGGTGGGACTGGGCTATTTTGAGGTAATGCCTTTCACGCTCACAAATGAACGTGTCCAGTTCGATATTATGCGCAGGGAAAAAATCGAGGGCATCACGAATATTATGTATCCAATAAGTGAAGACCATACCATCGTTCGCCCCACCATCCTTCCTAACCTTCTTGAGATCCTCTCGATAAATAAGCACCGAGAGCTGCCGCAGAGGATCTTCGAAGTGGGAGAAGTTGTGCTTGACTGCAGGACCCGGCAAAAGTTCGGAGCAGTAGCCATCCATCCGCAGGCTAATTTTACTGAGATCCAGGCAGTGGTGGATGCAGTTATGAGAGAAAGAAAAATGGATTATGTGGTCGCAGAGTCAAACGATCCTGCTTTCATTGAGGGCAGGCGCGCTGATATTATCCGGAATGGCATTAAGGTGGGTGTGTTTGGAGAGATCCATCCAGAGGTCATCTCAAATTTCGGGCTTGAGCATCCGATTATAGGGTTTGAGATGGGATTGTAAAACTTTGCTCATTCAATTCAAATACACTCAGCCATCTGGGTAGTTGAAGTTCTGAAATAGCTTTTGTCAATTTTGAATGCATTTAATTAAATTTTTGCATCAAAACATTTTTTATACTCCCTTTTCAACACCAGCGCATCATCTTCCAGGTTCGGGCTCTCACATATAACCATTCCATTAATATCAAACACCACAAAAGCCTGCATCAGTTCCGTATATTGAAAATCTGATTCAGCAAACACCAGATGGTTTTTCTCACCCTTATCCGAGTACTCTATGCCGGAGACGTGAATATGCATATCATCAAGTCCCTTTCGCCCCAGTTTTTCTTCAATGCGCGAAAGAATAGAGGCAAACTCGTCAAAAGAATTATTTTTTCCTGATACTGCATGCAAATGGGAAAAATCAATACACGGCAGGACTCCATCCACTTCAGTTATGGCAAGCGCCTCATCAATGGTCCCGAACTGTGATAACCGCCCCATGGTCTCTACACGCAGCGTGATGTTCACACCGTCGCTTTTTAGTTTATCCCTGATCTCGATCAAAGCCTTCTTTATTCTTTCATAAACAGACTCTCGTGGATATTTCTGAATAAAACCCGCATGGATGACCACACTTTTAGCCCCGCAGATATTGCCAATTATTGCAGAATCAATTATTCGCTTCTTGCTCGCAACAAGCTTTTCACCCTCTGCATTAAGATTGATAAAGTACGGTGCATGGACGCTCAATCTTATATCATGGTTCTTTGCGACCTCAAAAACTTCACGCGCGGTTTTTTCTCCCATTTTAACACCGCGCACGAATTCAAGCTCCATGCATCCAAGACCGAGTTCATGGACACGCCTGACCCCTGATATACTGTCAGTTCCTCCGGAACTATGCGGAGTACCTGCTGTACCAAAGAGCAGACTCATTCATCCCTCTAAGGTAGGCGGAGAATAGCCATACCATGAGCCCCCCTGTTCATAATAATACAGCGCCTCCTCAAGAAATATCTTATGCTGTTCCTCAAAACCTGCAAGTTTAAGGAACAATTCCCTGCTCGTGCCTGCATCCTTTCTCTTAGCGCTATTTGAATATAATTCGATAGACCTCTCTTCAGTCCTGATCCCAAGTTTCAGGATATCTTTTGTTTCTTCTATGCCCAATGGCTCCATTGACTCAGGAAATATTTGCCGCGCTTTATCCCTGCTTTCCTTATCAAGTATCCTGATATCAACAGGTTTCCCTGACAATTTTTTGTATTCTTTTTCAAGATGTTCCCTGTGTTCCCCTTCATCCCGCGCAAGTCCCTTAAAGAGCGATTTTGCATTTTCATCTTCCACGAGTTCGCCAAATATTGAATAATATTCCATTCCGTATATCTCGATTGAAATTGCCTCTTTAAATATATCAAGGATTTTGAGATCATTTTCGTTCATTCTGTTCACCCGATAAAAAATGATGACCATAGGTAATAAAGATGGTTGTTCATAATACAATATTTTTTACGGAAGAAGAACCAATTACTTGAAAAGGTACTATAATGACAGATCACCCAAAAGTCAAGGATTATATGACAACTGACGTGAACACGGTATCACCTGAAGATCAGGTCAGGGATGTCATAAAGCTTATAAGGAAAACAGGTCATGATGGTTTTCCGGTGGTGAGTGAGAACAGGGTAATAGGGTATATATCTGCAGCAGATATGCTTGAAAAAGGCTTTGAAGAGAAAGTCTCAGGGATAATGAGCCGGGATATGCTTGTTGCGGATACTGATATGGATATGAGCGATGTGGCACGCGTCATATTCAGGTCTGGTAAATCAAAACTTCCAGTTGTGGACTCTAATGAACACCTGCGCGGTATCATTACGAATACTGATGTCATACGCTCGCATATTGAAAGAACAAGCCCCCAGAAGGTCTGGACGCTCAAAAAGACGCTTGAGGCTATTCACAATATCCATGTTGATGTTATAAGAGAAACGGTCAATATCAATGAACTCATTCCCACGCAATCCAAGGTCTATGCTGATGAGCTTGATGGAAGGATATACGAGCTTCGAAAAGGGCTGGCTGAACCTATTGTCGTAATAAAGAAAACAAATAAACTGATCCTGGTGGACGGTCACCACAGGGTGGTTGCTGCAAAGAAGCTTGGAATAAATACCATGGATGCTTATGTGATACCCCTGGGCGATGAAGTCCGTCTGGGACTTGAAAAAACAGCCGCTTCATCTGGTCTCCACACGTTATCTGATATAAAGATACTTGATTACGCCAAACATCCACTCATCGAAGTAACAAAGAGATTAAAAAAGAACGATGAGAACGGGCTGGCTGATGTAAACCAGCACGTATCACGTGATCAATAAGCCACAATTTTGTCAAGGATATCTGTTTTTGATATCAGGCCTGCAAATTCCCCGTCTATCCTGACAAGGAGCCTTCCCACCTTTTCCTTATTGAATACCCTTACCACTTCATAAAGAGGCAAATCGCCATCCACGGAAATTATCTTCTTTGTCATTATATCTTTTATCTTGAGGCTTGTTTTGCCTTCTGCAAGAGTCTTCCCAATATCGGTGAGGGTCACTATACCTACAATGGCTGTCTTGTCCTTTACTGGCGCGCCATGTATCTGGTTCCCTACCAGTATTCTCGAAGCTTCCTGTATCGTTGCTGTTGAAGGGATCGTAACGGGATTTCTTTGTATATAATCCCTGATGGGTTTTTTGGGCAGAGAGATCATTTCCTGGATAATGAATAAGATCGTATTCTGGGTATCATCTCTACCGATCACTTCTCCCTTGACAACCATTCTATTTACCGGGGTTGGTCCGATCATAATACGGTCACCCATATCGAACTTCTTTATGTCGCCAATAACATGTACTGTGGCGTTGCATAGGTCTGGATGCCTGACAGTGGTAAAACTGATCTCAGCTGCAGTGGCATTTGGAATGATCTCATCGTTGCGCTTTATTGGTACTACAGTTTCCTTTTCCATCTCTAAAAGACATAATGCGCGGTAGGTTTCACCTGTGGCTTTGTATCCGCCTTTTGGTCCTGGCACACCCTCAACAAGCCCCAGTGCCTTGAGGGACTGCATCTGGTTTCGAACTGTCCCCGGGTTCCGGTTAATGATCTGGGCAATATCTTCCCCTTTGATAGCATGTTTTTTCTCCCTGTATAAACTAATAAGCGAAGTCAAGATTTCTTTCTGAATAGGTGTAAGTTCCATAATTATCCTCATTTCTACTGATTATTAATAGTACAAATTATTAATGGTTGATAGTTATATATGTATTTTATTGAAACATATTAATGTTTTTAAATACCATCAACCTTTCCCTACCTTTTTTCCCATTTTTCAAGTGATAATACCCTGGACAGGGTTTTTCCCTTAAGTATCTCATCTCTTATCCTGCTTTCGTTTTTCTCCACTTCAACCGACCGCCGCGCGATCTCGTATCCCCTTTCCCTGGGGACGACCACAACGCCGTTATCATCCCCAACGATATAATCTCCCGGTCTGACAGTCTGTCCCCCACACGTTATTTCTGCATTTATCTCCCCGAATCCCTTGGGTTCGCCTGCGTTCGGGACTATGGATACCGCAAAAACCGGAAAATTGAGCCGCCTGATATCATCCACGTCCCTTACCGCCCCATCGATAACAACGCCCTCTATCTTCCTGTTCATGCAGGAGAGAGTCGCAAGCTCGCCCCACGGTGCCACGTGCTGGCTGCCATTATATATCACGATGATATCGCCTTCTTTTGCCATATCAATGGCTTCAACGGTCTTTGCCCAGTCTCCTTCAAAGGTTGCCACAGTCACAGCTCTACCCACGGCTTTTGTCCCGGGGCAGATTGAATGGATACTCCTCATGGCCCCTTTCCTGTGCATGGCGTCTGAGATGTTGGGTGTGGATACATGCTTTAGCAGTTCGATGGTTTTTTCATCTATTGATGTTTCCTTTTCCTCAGAAATGCTGGGGACATCAATGCTTCTTCTTATAACCTTTGCCGCGGCTGTTACGTTCGAAGAGCGGACTATGTTCCCTCCAACGATCACGATGCGAGCGCCGGATACCACAGCTTTTGCAGCGCTTTTTGCGTCAAGCCCGCCTGCTACAGCCACGGGCACGTTCACTTTGAGTTCTTTGATATCCTTTACAGGGTCATTCCCTGTCATCTGCTGGTCAATGCCAGCATGGATATTGATGTAATCGATCCCCATATCAACAAGCTGGACTGCCCTGTTTGAGGGGTCGTCTATTGATATGAGGTCAGCCATGAGCTTAACTCCGTATTTTCTGGCAGCTCGTACTGCGTCCTGGATAGTGGAATCATCGGAGGAGCCCAGAAGGATAACGATATCAGCGCCCGCTTTAGCAGCCATCTCTACCTCCATGGCGCCGGTGTCTATGGTCTTCATGTCAGCAAGGATAACATGGTCAGGGAATGCAGCCTTGAGCTGACGGACTGCGTTCATGCCTTCGCTTTTAATGAGTATGGTTCCAGCTTCGATCCAGTCCACTCCTCCTGCTACTGCTTCTTTTGCGATCTGAATGGCGCGGTCTATCTCAAGTATATCAAGAGCGACCTGGAGAACTGGTTTTATGTTATCACCATTTAATAAATTAGTTTGAGTTAATAAAGCTTTAATGGTTCACGACCTGATATCTCACCTTTGTACGTAGATGAACATGAAAAAAACAACGAACTGGTACGAACTAAAACGAACTCCGGTGGCTTGAGTTCGTCGAGTTCGTTGTGTTCGTTGCTACAGTAAGCTGCGCTCTTTTTTAAACAATAGTTCAAGAAATTCGAGCAAAATTTCCTCAAGCTGTTTTTTATCTGAATAGGACTTTGCTGTTACATACCCTGTGCTATTCCCAAGCACCATTGCAGATGCATTCGCTCCTTCCTGATACACGCAAAGAACTGGCTTTTTATGCTTGACAGCATGGCAGATCTCATATCCCACACCTATCGATGGGACTGTGATATCTGCTATCACACAATCGCTTTCTTCGACCCAGTTTGCATCTTTTTCGTAGATCTCCTGCTCTGTCATTGTAGCCTCAACTTTTTCAAGACCTTCAGCAGCCACATGCTCGCTTATGACATTGTAATTCATGGATTTCAGGAAGCGGATGATGTACTGATACGTAGGGATAAGCTGCCGTCCGCCACGGATCGAACCTGAAAAGAATATCTTCACAGCACACCTCTGAAATAATGACCTGTAGTATATTCACCAAGATCGCTGCATTTCCTTTTAGCTTGGCAGTTATCTATTGCATCCCTGTATGCTCTGGTTATTCGTTCTGTTGTTTCCCTGTCATATGTTTTTGCTTCTATCCTCAGGCAATCAACTCCTGCATTGATAAGGTCTGGAACATGTTCAATCATTAAAAGCTCGCGCGAGTTCATGATATATGTTCTTCCCAGCAAATCAGTTTTTACAGGAAAGACAAAACCCTTTTCATCCTTAAGGCATACCTCGCCCGCACCTTTTGGAAATAGCCCTCTGGTAAGATCGTGTTCTGAGACCATGAGCGGAAAATTGCCGTGCACTATGCACTCTGTTGAACCGTAAGACGTCAAGTTTCTTATTTCTTTCAGAGTGAGCTCTGGAGAAAGCGTTATTCTTTGGCTGTAATTTAATAGATATTTCAGTGTAAGTCTATTGAAAACATTGAAGGAATAATCAAGGACTAATGGCATTGTGGGGTTCTGGTCCTTTATATGAAACAAGACACCAGGACTAGCAGCAAGGAAACCGTCAGGAGCTAATTCGCTTTGCGACCTTTGCGTTCTTTGCGGTGAAAAAAAATCCGTTGACTCACTGATATTTTTAATAATTCTTGGGGTATTGAAAAATACTTTAACTCCTTTTTTCTTTCCGTATTCAATTACGTAACAGTAGTAATCCGTTTCAACAAATCTGCGTTTATCTGTGTTCATCTGCGGTTTTTTTTTCGTTTCACTCTCAACAAATGATTCATTACAAATATAAACCACATCTGCTCCGCTGTCAACCGCAGCCTCAAATGTTTCGATAGAGCCTGTATTTACAGATAAAATAGGTTTTTCGGGTTTAACAATCTTCTTCCCGACTGAAATCATCGGTCTGGAACATTGTCTTTTCCACTTCTGGGTGCGTACATGCAAAAGCCTTTCTATCCCTTCCCTTCGAAGGGAGTTGATCTCGGAAACTGGTATGAAAATATTCTCATCCATTTCAACATTGATTTCCTGTGCTTCAAAAATAGTATTCCCGAGCTTTTTTAATTGCTCTACTATCGAATTCTTTGATATTGGTTTACTCTCTGCCTGGCTGGCGCTACTTCCCTGGATATTGATATCATTTTCTCCATCGCTGATCCATAGTTCAATAGGTTCATCAACGTGGGTCTTAAATCTCATTTTTACCGGGAATTTCCTGATACTTTTCACTTCCAGAGAAGCCATAAGTAAAGAGTCATATGTCTTGAAAACAGGCTCTCCTGTTTCGACCTCATCCTCCAGAGGCACTTTAACCGTTGAACCCTGACCTGCAGTGTTTACCATCTTTTTGTCAATAAATATGCCTTTTACGGTCACACCTGTATCCCTCACCCCTATCCCGATGCCATCTCCGGCTCTCAGTTGCGCTTTAAGGTATATAGAAACCATCTTTTTTCGGGGTTCGTAATCAACCACACTGCCAATTTGAGTCCCCCTGTTATGAGGGTATTTTCGACTCATCAACTCACTGCCGGGATTCCCCAAAAAGTAACCAGTAGTAAATCCACGGTTGAACAACTGCCGAAGCGTGTGTTTTTCCTCATCTGTAACCCTGAACTTTGAAGGTTCCTTAACATACCTGTCGATAAGCCTGCGGTAAACCCGCACTACACCAGCCACGTATTCTGGACGCTTCATCCTTCCTTCTATCTTGAATGAATCGATGCCTGCCTCCATCAGCACAGGGATATGTTCGCTCATGTTGAGATCTTTCGGGCTCAGGAGATACCCTTCAACTTCGCCTGCCCGATATTTTTTCCTGCACGGCTGGGCGCAGTATCCACGGTTTCCGCTCCTTCCTCCTATCATGCTGCTCAATAAGCACTGACCTGAGTATGAAAAACACAGGGCGCCGTGGATGAAGGTCTCGATTTCTATACCGGTTTCGGATTTTATCCGCATAATTTCATCAAGTGACATCTCGCGAGCAAGAACCACACGCTTCACACCCATTTCCTGCAGGAACTTCACACCTTCTGCATTATGTATCGTCATCTGGGTGCTGGCGTGAACAGGCAGATCCGGAAGCTGCTCACGCAATAATTTAAGTATTCCGATATCCTGCACGATGACCGCATCTGCGCCTGCATTGCAGAGAAAGTGGAGATAGCTGGCTGCCTCTTCAAGCTCGGAATCCTTGATGAGCGTGTTCACTGTAACGTATGTCCTGACCATTCTTGCATGCGCATGATCGATAGCCCATTCCAGCTCCTCACGGTCAAAATTCGAGGCGTACTGTCGAGCTGAAAAAAGCGTTCCACCGAAATACACGGCGTCTGCGCCATTCTCGACTGCTGCTATGAGGGATTCCTTGCTGCCGACAGGTGCGAGTAGTTCGGGAATGTGCATGAGGGGATATTATAATGTGAGGTGTTTAAAAAGGTACGTTTGAAATTCAGTTAATAATATTTTAGCCTATTATACTTACAATTCCATTAAATTCAGAATCATAAGTGAAAAGAGTATCAATACCATGTCTTTCCATAAGTGCGATATTCGTACAATCTGTGAAACTAAAATTCTTATCTTGAAATTGCAGATAAATTTCCCATGCCCTTTCAAAATCGATCGGCTCAATGAAACGAAATATGATTGGTTTTGTTCTTGCGAAAATTCCTATATCCTTCGCAAAATTTTTATTACCCGTTCTGATAAAAGCAATAGTTACTGCCTCATCGAAAATATAATCGCTGATATACAATTTGCCAAATTCGCCTTTTAATGCCTTTGTCATGATATCAAGCGCTTTATTGTGGTTTTTATCATCAGCATTTCTGGCTGAGACAATTGCAGAAGTGTCAATTAGGAGGCTCATGGATTTCCATAAAGATAACGATCTATATCTTCAGAAGAATTAGCAACTCCCCAATGAACTGGTTTTTTTAACATCTGGAGGGACGTATTATCTTCTTTTTTCAAGTATTTTTTTATAGTTGTCACATCTGTATTGGTGATGAGAATATCAAGAATCTTTTTTTCTGTAATTTTAATCCCACTGCTACGTAATTGTTGATACACAATATCAAGAATTATCTTCGTATCTTGACTTATCTTAATACTTACGTTCTCTGTCATATTATTCTACTTTCTACTTTCTACCGAATAAAACCTTCTATAAGTCTTCGTTCATTTGCATTGATAATAATTGAAAAAATGGGGGAATGTTTGGAAAACTATTTCTTCCAGGTGAACAGAACTCAGGAAAAGGTAAGGAGTCACTATGAAAAAGAAATTCGATAAGGTTTACCAATTCAAGATCACACTCGATGACATAAAGCCGCCCATCTGGCGCCGTATTCAGGTGCCTGAAACATATACATTCTGGGACTTTCATGTTGCTATCCAGGATGCGATGGGCTGGCTGGATTATCATCTTCATGAGTTTGAAATACTTAATCCAGCTAATGGTTTGAAAGTAACTATAGGACTACCGGACGAAGAATTTCCCAAAAGGAACCTCCGGGATTGGGCACAAAAGATCGCAGACTATTTTTCATTGGAAAATCCATCTGCTGATTACATATACGATTTCGGCGACTCCTGGCAAAACAAAATACAACTCGAGAAGATACTTCCCAGAGAGGACAATGTCTCATATCCTGTATGTATTAAAGGAAAAAGGGCATGTCCACCTGAAGACTGTGGCGGGATTGGAGGGTATGAAAATTTATTGGAGATCATAAAAGATCCATATCATAAGGAACATAAACAAATGTTGGAGTGGGCAGGTGAAGAATTTGACCCGGAGTATTTTGACCCAAAAGAGATAAATTTCTATGACCCTGCAGCGCGCCTGAAAATGGCTTTTGAACCGGCATGAGTGCATCTTTATGACTTAAAAAAAGACTGGCAGGGATATCATTATAAAGATCATTGCGGAAAAGTAAGGGAACTGAGAATGAGTCAACTATGGCATTACAATGAAATGAAGCAGGTCGGTACGGACTATGCAGACGCAAAGGAAGTCGAAGCATACGATACACGCATGCGGAAGATCAGGGATATCGGGTCGGAAATTGAAAAGATCTTTAAGTCTTTATATATAACAAAAGACCAGACCCTACTTGAGATCGGATGTGGGACCGGGGAGTTTGCGATAGCTGCGGCGGGACGATGCAAAAAGATCATAGCGGCGGACGTTTCATGGCCTATGCTGGAATTTGCACGGCAAAAAGCGAAAAAGATGGATGTAAAGAACATCGAGTTCCATAACGCTGGTTTCCTGACCTATGAACATTCAGGAGAGCCGGTTGATGCAGTAGTGTCGCAACTTGCACTGCACCACCTTCCTGATCTCTGGAAGATGATAGCACTTCGGCGCGTAAATTCATTGCTAAAAGATGGAGGGAGGTTTTACCTCAAGGACACCGTTTATTCCTTTGAGGTTGATGGTTATAAGGATTTTTTTGATAAGTTTATCGAAAATATCAGGAATGCTGCGGGAGATGATACTGCACTTGATGCTGAAACTGCGGTCAGGGAGGAATATTCCACGCTTGGATGGATAATGGAAGGATCGCTTGAAAGAGCGGGATTCCATATCGATAGAAAAGAATACTTTGAAGGCTTCATGGCAGTATATGAATGCACAAAGTGTTGATCGGAATCACCCAAAACAAACATTCCTGTATCCGCACCCACCACAAAATTGAGCCTTCCACACCCCGATGATCCCGGGCAATTTATTGGCTATCATCTTCCAATCTACCCTCATTCCAGGCTTGAATCCAAGCAGTCTCAGGGCTTCCCTGTCCTGAAATTGTATCATATCGTCCGAATAATCCGGATTATTACACATATCATCCTTTAGATATGGGCACCAGGCACAGACATCATCAGGTCCACTTACTATTTCTATGCTCACAGTTTCAATAACAGAATAAATATTCCTGATAAATTCCTCTGAATAGCCCTCACCCCTGAAGAAATTAAGGCATATGAGATGATGACCCCTGAGTTTTGCTTTCATAAACCCCTGATAAAGGATTTCAGATATTTTTAATTATCTATCCATTAATATGAGCGCTTGATGGTAGGGAAAATGTATATAGGCGGTAAAGTTATAGTGACCGCCTGCTTAGAAAGAAGGTCTATATGGAAATAATATCAATGCTTCTCGTGATTGTCGGTCTTATATTATTTGAGACCATAAGCAGTATCGACAACGCTGTTATCAATGCAGAAGTGCTCTCAACTATGTCGCAGAGAGCAAGGCGGTGGTTCCTGATATACGGTCTGTTTTTTGCGGTTTTCGTGGTGAGGGGGATGCTGCCATGGCTGATCGTATGGGTGAACACCCCTGAAATTGGACCTGTACAGGCTCTTATCGCAACTCTTGGCGAGAATGAGGAAATAAAGAATAAAATAGAAGAAGCTTCGCCTTTCCTGCTTGTTGGCGGCGGAGTTTTCCTTATATTCCTGTTTTTCCACTGGCTGTTCATTGAGGCCAAGAATTACGGTCTTCGCGGAGAGAGATTTTTCCATCAGCACGGCGTATGGTTCTATGCTATAGTGTCCATTCTTCTTACAGTGATCGTCTGGTTATCTTTACAGCGAAATCCTTCTATGGCTCTTGGAGCGGTTATCGGATCTACGGCTTTCTTTATTACCCATGGTTTCAAACAGAATGCAGAGATGCATGAAAAACAGCTCATGGGGAACTCGAGCATGAGCGACTGGAGCAAGATACTTTATCTTGAGGTAATAGACGCCACATTCTCCATAGACGGCGTGGTGGGTGCGTTCGCATTCACGCTTTCAGTGCCGTTGATTCTGATCGGTAACGGTATAGGGGCTTTTGTGGTGAGAGAATTGACGTTACGCAACATTGACAGGGTAAAGAGGTATATCTATTTGAAGAATGGGGCGATGTACTCAATATTCTTCCTGGGGACAATAATGGTGCTTGACAGCTTTGGAGTACACATTCCGGAGTATGTTTCACCAGTTATAACAATTGGCGTGATAGGATATTTCTTCTACAAATCAAGACAGTGTTTATAGGACAGGTGCCTGAAGACAACCGTTATCTGTTATCTTATTTTTAGATAATAAATTACGCCGATCAAGATCACAAGGAACACACCAATAATTAGTGCCAGGTTAACTGGTTCCATTCCCTTGTTTTCACCGGGTATATCAGTAACATCCGGCTGGGTTGTCATTGTTGAAGCCTGTGTTTTCACTATTGCGAAGCTTCCGAATCCCTGAGTGTATGCTTTATAGGTGCCTTCGCTCAGTTTTTCTGTCCTCACTTCATTCCATGCGCCATCTTTGTACATCATCAACTTTACAATTTCATCATCTTTAACATCTGATTTCTTGAAAACGAGATATTGGTTCTCAACGTATGAAGATTCACTGTATCCCAAGGGACCTACCCACACATTGAAGTATGTAGCGTCTTGATATGGAACATCAGACGAAGCCTGTGATGGTCTTCCTTTCAGGATCTCTCCGAGAGCTGTTATGCATCCTTCTGTCGTTTTGGGGATGAATCCTGCCTGGGTTACAATACCAAGAGTTTTGAAATAGAAAGCAATTGTGCTTTTGGATATATGCACATCTATTTCTTTGCTGTATTCATGTTGTTTGACGTTGGAATATTTTTCGTTGGTGTTCACGTTCCTTCCGCATCCATCTCCGCCGGAAGTGGATGAAATAGATTCAGATATTTGAGACTGCAGAACCGATGAAGCATTATACCTTGTTGAATTATCCCATGAAACATGTCCTGCAGCATCACTGGCAGAAACATTGACTGAATGGTTTCCTGCCTGGGCAATTATGGTTCCGTTCCAGATATTCCCACCCTGATCAGTTAATGCAGTT
>JAUSDC010000036.1 GCA_030650845.1 Candidatus Methanoperedens sp. | reverse complement strand
AAGGTGAACGTAAAAGAGAACATCAACATCATCCATCAGCGAGGCGGAAGCATCAAAGACACAAAATTCGTGCGCGGCGTTGTGATTGACAAGGCAAGAGCGCACAAGAATATGCCAAAGAAAGTCGAGAAAGCTAAGATCGCAGTACTTGACACAGGCATAGAAGTTGAGAAAACAACCGTTAAATCAAAGATCCATATAACCTCTTCAGATATGCTTTCTGAAGCACGTCTTGAAGAAAGCAAGCTTGTAGAAGAGAAGGTGGAAGCGCTTGCAAGAAGCGGGGCTAATGTCGTATTCACAGAAAAAGGAATAGACGATATTGGAATGCATTACCTTACAAAGAAAGGTATTTTTGCAGTCCGACGATGCAAGGATGAAGAAATTAAGAAACTCGTTAAAGCAACAGGTGCACGTGTAGTCTCCAAAGTTGACGGGGTCGAAGAGGCTGACCTCGGATATGCTGATGTGATCGAAGAGCGCGGAGTTGGGAATTACAAGATGATATATGTTGAAGGATGCAAGAATCCAAAGGCCGTATCTATCCTGATATACAGTGGTGCAGAACATGTTGCAGATGAAGTGGAACGCGCGCTTGATGATGCTCTTCGCGTTGTAGGCGATGTTATCGAGGATGGTAAAATGGTGGCTGGTGGAGGATCGCCAGAAATGGAACTTGCTATGAAGCTTCGGGCTTATGCCACCACATTTCACGGCAGAGAGCAACTGGCGATAACAGCTTATGCTGAAGCGCTTGAAGAGATACCAAAAGGCATTGCTGAGAATGCAGGTCTTGATGCTATTGATATTATCGCGGAACTGAGGAATGCCCATAACAAAGGCAAAAAGACAGCAGGTCTTAACGTATTCACAGGAAAAGCCGAAGATATGTTATCACTCGGAATAGTCGAACCGCTAAGAGTAAAGACCCAGATAATCAAATCAGCAACCGATGCTGCGAACATGATATTGCGCATCGATGATATCCTGACAGCAAAAGAAACGGGTATGATGGATGTTAAACCTGAACATACCGCGGACTTTTACGATGGCATTCAAGCTCCAGATGTTGGGGAAGACTGATATTAGAAAGAATAATATATATAGTGAAGGTTAACATATATATTCCTGTGGAAGGCCGGTTCGAGACATCAATAGATCGTCCCTGTGTGGCGATTACATTTTTTAATCCAACTAAAAATGGAGCTGTCTGAGATTAAACATGGAAAGTAACAACAACAGAGAAAAACAAACCGAAGAAAAACCTGTTAATTACAAACCGGAGGAGCCGGTATCTTCGAACATTGAGCAAGAAGTTTCTGGCAATTCCGCATCTGAAAATGAACTGGAAAAATTAAAAAAACAGCTTGCAGAAGAAAAAGACAGGTGCCTTCGTCTGAACGCGGAGTTTGAGAATCAAAGAAAACGTTCGCAGAAGGAGAAAGAAGAATTCGTAAAATATGCAAATGAGAAGCTAATTATAGAATTTATAGATATACTGGAATCTCTTGAAAGAGGACTTGAGAATACAAAAGGATCAAATAATAAAGATAAATTAATACACGGCCTGGAGCTAATATATAAGCAATTAAAGAACGTACTTGAGAAAAACGGTCTTGCTCCGATTAAAGCCCTGGGGGAGAAATTCGACCCATATAAGCATGAAGCTATGATGCAGACGCCGTCTGATGATAACGAAGAGGGCACGATCCTGGAGGAGTTTGCAAGAGGTTATATGTTGAACAATAAAGTCATTCGATATTCCAAAGTAAGAGTATCAAAAAATAAAGACAAAGATAATGAAAATGAGGTGAGTTAATGGCAAAGATAATAGGAATAGATCTTGGTACAAGCAATTCAGCCGCTGCTGTAATGCAGGGGAATAGACCAGTAATAATACCGAGTGCAGAAGGGGTTTCACTCGGAGGTAAAGCATTTCCGTCATATGTGGCTTTCACAAAAGACGGGCAGAGACTTGTGGGTGAGCCGGCGCGCAGGCAGGTCGTAACAAATTCTGAAGGGACAGCCTATGCATTCAAGAGAAAAATGGGGACAGATTATAAGTATTCACTGCGCGGGAAAGATTACAGACCGCAGGAACTTTCTGCTTTCCTTCTCCAGAAGATAAAACAGGATGCTGAAGCATTTCTGGGTGAGAAGGTTGAGAAAGCTGTAATCACTGTGCCTGCATATTTCAATGATAACCAGAGACAGGCTACAAAGGATGCAGGAGAGATCGCTGGACTTGAGGTCGTCAGGATAATAAACGAGCCCACTGCAGCCTCGCTTGCATATGGTCTTGATAAGACGGGTGACCAGAAGATCCTGGTCTTTGACCTTGGCGGCGGGACGCTTGATGTGACCATAATGGAAATGGGCGGCGGTGTCTTTGAAGTAAAATCCACAGCAGGCGACACGCAGCTTGGCGGCACTGATATGGATAACAGGCTTGTGGACTATATCGCTGAGGAGTTCAAGAAAGAGCATGGCATTGATCTACGAAAAGACAGGGTAGCGAACCAGCGGCTTCGCGATGCTGCAGAGAAAGCCAAGATCGAGCTTTCCACCACTCTTACAACTGAGATAAACCAGCCTTTCATCACTGCTGATGCTGGAGGGCCAAAACATCTCACCATGACCCTTACAAGGACCAAACTGGAAGAAGTGATCAGACCGGTCATCGACAGGTGCCGCGCTCCTATGGAACAGGCATTGTCTGATGCTAAATTATCAAAGAATGACATTAAGAAAGTCATTCTGGTTGGCGGACCTACCAGGATGCCTATAATCCAGAAATTCGTGGAGGATTATGCGGGAAAGAAAGTGGAAGGTGGAGTTGATCCTATGGAATGCGTGGCTATGGGCGCTGCGATCCAGGCTGGAGTGCTTTCAGGTGAAGTGAAGGATATCCTGCTGCTTGATGTTACCCCGCTCACGCTGGGCATCGAAACGCTGGGTCATGTCATGACAAAGCTTATCGACAGGAATACCACAGTTCCGACTCGAAAAAGCCAGATATTCTCAACCGCTGCTGACAGCCAGACAACCGTGGAAATACATGTGCTCCAGGGCGAGAGAGCCATGGCATACGATAACGTGACCCTGGGAAGGTTCAATCTTGTAGGAATTCCAGCAGCACCGCGTGGTATTCCGCAAGTCGAAGTCACCTTTGATATTGATGCCAACGGCATACTTCATGTTACTGCAAAAGACCTGGGAACAGGAAAAGAGCAGAAGCTGACGATAACTGCACCTCTTAAGATGGCATCGGATGAGATAGACCGCAAGATCAAGGACGCCGAGAAATTTGCCGAAGAGGACAGGCAGCGCAAGGAGAAAGTCGAGGTTACGAATCAGGCTGATACTCTGATATACTCGACAGAGAAAACGCTCAAAGATCTTGGAGATAAGGTCTCAGGCGACCAGAAACAGAAAGTCGAAAAGGCTATTGAAGTGACAAAGGATGCATTAAAGAGCGAGGATGTAGGCAGGATAAAATCCGCCTTAGAGGACCTCACAAAAGAAATGCATGCGATAAGCACTATCCTTTACCAGCAGCAGGCCCAGCAGCAGCCTGGCCAGCAGGGTGAACCTTCGGGACAGCAGGAATCTTCCGGAGAAGAGAAGAAAGATGAAACGGTAACGGATGCCGAATACAAGGTAGTGGATGAAGATAAAAAATAATCGTGTCCATCAAAAACCGCAAATAAAGGTACCCAGAGTCGCGCCTCTGGAGGGCGCCTCCACGCATGCTCCGCAGGGCATGCGTGACATATCTTTTTTTACATTAACCGCATTATAACTGCAATCCATGGCTACTAAACGCGACTACTACGAGATACTTGGTGTTGATAAAAAAGCATCAGCCGATGAGATAAAAACAGCGTACCGAAAACTGGCGATGCAGTATCATCCTGACAGGAACAAAGCTCCCGATGCTGAAGAGAAATTCAAAGAGCTATCTGAAGCCTATGCAGTCCTGGAAGACCAGACCAAGCGCCAGCAATATGACCAGTTTGGTCACGCAGGTATAGACCAGAGGTATTCGCAGGAAGATATATTCAGAGGCGCAGCTCCTGATATAGAGGATATCTTGAAGGGTTTTGGATTTGGCGGGGGCGGTGGCAGAGGCGGCGGTATTTTTGACTCATTCTTTAGCAGTGGAGGGGGAAGACGCGAAGGACCAAGGCGCGGTTCTGATATGCTCTATGAACTGGCGATCGAGTTCGAAGAAGCAGCATCGGGAAAGAAAGTCGATCTTGAATTTCCCAGAAATGAAACGTGTGACGTCTGTAAAGGCAGCGGGGCTAAACCTGGAACATCCCCAAAGACCTGCCCTGCATGCCGCGGAAGCGGGCAGGTGAACAGAACCCAGAACACGCCTTTTGGCAGGTTCATGACGACTTCGACATGCGGGACATGCCGTGGTGCTGGTAAAGTTATTGATTCACCATGCACGACATGCCATGGTTCAGGCACAGTGCAGAAAAAACGCAAACTTGAAGTCAAGATCCCTCCGGGCGTTGATTCAGGCTCAAGGCTTCGAGTCCCGGGTGAAGGCGAAGCAGGAGAAAAAGGAGCACCTTCAGGCGACCTGTATGTGGAAATTTATGTCAAACCTCACAAGATCTTCACCCGCCATGAAAATGATGTTGTTATGGAAGCCAGCATCAGTTTTCCACAGGCTGCCCTTGGGGATGAGATACTTGTGCCAACGCTTGATGGGAAAGCATCAATGAAGATACCTTCAGGAACACAGAACGGTCAGGTGTTCCGCCTCCGGGGTAAAGGATTCCCCAGCCTTCATATGTCTGGAAAAGGAGATGAGCTTGTGAAAGTAAAAGTCGAGGTGCCAACAAAGCTGACTGATCGGCAGAAGCAGCTTTTAACGGAGTTTGCCCAGATAAGCGGAGATAAGAAAAAGGGAAAGGGAATTTTTGAATTCTTGATGAAAATTTAAGTTATTATTGTCCTTTCAGGTACTCATCTATCGCCCGCGCTGCCTTCTTTCCCGCTCCCATAGCGCTGATCACGGTCGCAGAGCCCGTGATGGCATCACCGCCCGCATATACGCCAATCTTTGTGGTCTCGCCGTTCTCTTTTGCAACTATCGTCCCATGCTTTGTTATTTCAAGTCCCTTCGTGGTGCGCGGCACAAGCGGATTGGGGGACGTTCCTATGGCGATGATCACCACATCTGCTTCTATCTTATGTTCTGTACCTGATGTAGGCGCTGGTTTGCACCTGCCTGACGTATCAGGTTCGCAAAGATGCATGTTGATGCACTCCACGTGCGTTACCCAGTTCTTACCGTCCCCGATTATTCTCACCGGATTCGTAAGAAGCCTGAAAATGATGCCCTCCTCTTTTGCGTGCTCTATTTCCTCAGCACGTGCAGGCATCTCCTCTTCACCTCGTCTGTATACAATAGTTACATGTCCTGCACCAAGGCGCAGCGCACACCTGGCAGAGTCCATCGCAACATTGCCTCCACCCACCACGACCACACTCTTTCCCTTCTTGATCGGCGTAGCATATTCCGGGAATTTGTACGATTTCATAAGGTTCACACGCGTCAAAAACTCATTGGCTGAATAGACGCCGTTCAGGTTCTCACCATCTATGTTCATGAATACTGGAAGACCTGCGCCTGTCCCCAGGAACACTGCATCGAATTCAGATAGCAGTTCGTCCACGTTTTCAATTTTGCCTATAACATGGTCAAGAAGAACAGTTATGCCCAGTTTCTTAACATATTCCACTTCAGCTCGGACGATCTCCTTTGGAAGCCTGAATTCAGGAATGCCGTAGATCAGCACGCCTCCGGCTTCATGCAGCGCCTCAAATATCGTAACAGAATGACCCATTTTTGCAAGGTCAGCAGCAGCTGTGAGCCCGGCAGGTCCTGAGCCTACAACAGCGATCTTCTTTCCAGTCGGTTTCGGCTTTTCAGGGGTATCCACACCTTTTTTGCGTTCGCGATCGCTCACGAAGCGCTCGAGCCTGCCAATGGATACAGATGCTCCCTTCTTACTCAACACGCACACCTGCTCGCACTGGGTCTCCTGTGGGCACACGCGCCCGCATACGGCAGGGAGAGCGTTATCGGTCTTTATCTCTTTTATCGCGCTGTCCAAATCCCCCTCTGCTACATACTTGAGAAAAGCAGGTATCTTAACTTCGACAGGGCATCCTTTCATGCACGAGGGTTTCTTGCACTGGATACAGCGCTTTGCCTCTTCGATCGCCTGTTTTTCGGAAAAACCAAGAGCTACTTCGTTAAAATTAGTGGCGCGTATCTTCGCATCCTGCACTGGCATCTTCTGGCGCTCTAACATTTGCATCCCTCCCTCTCACATTTATACTTCTCAAGTGCCATCTTCTCCTCTGGCTGGTAAATGGCAAGCCGGTTCATAAGGAGCGTAAAATCCACAAGATGGGCATCGAATTCAGGTCCGTCCACGCAGGCGAACTTTGTCTCGTTGCCCACCAGTACGCGGCATGCGCCGCACATGCCTGTTCCATCCACCATGATGGAGTTCAGGCTGACTATCGTCTTAACGTTAAATGGTCTTGTCACTCCTGCAACTGCACGCATCATAACAGGGGGACCTATGGCAACGACCCTGTCAACTTTCTCCCCGCTTTCGAGGATCTTCTTGACGATATCTGTCACAAAACCATGGTGTCCTTTTGTCCCGTCATCAGTGGTGATGAACAGTTCGTCACTCACCTTTCGCATCCTGTCTTCCCAGAGAAGGAGGTTTGCACTGCGCGCCCCTATGATAGATATGACTTTATTCCCTGCTTCCTTGAAAGCACGGGTCTGCGGAAAGACCGGAGCTACTCCCACACCACCGCCTACAAGTATTACAGTTCCCACTTTTTCGATGTGCGCCGGATTTCCAAGCGGTCCAATAAAATCAAGGAGTTCATCGCCAGCTTTCATGGAAGCAAGGTGCATTGTTGTCCTGCCCACTGCCTGGAAAATCATCGTGATAGAACCATTTTTCCGGTCAAAATCAGCTATTGTGAGCGGTATCCTCTCCCCTTTCTCATCGATCCTCAATATGACGAACTGTCCTGGCTGCGCCTTCCTGGCAATGCCCGGTGCAGCTATGTTCATAAGATATATCGTCGGGACAAGTTCCTGTTTGTTTAGTATCTCAAATGGCATGGATTCCTCTTGATGAGGTCTTAATTGAGTCTGGACTAAAAAAGATATTGGTTAAGAGGGATGCCAAATTATTTTACACCCTCAAAATTCCATAAACTTTAATTAACAGCAGAAGCATTAATCAGAAAACAGGAAGACTCTATGGTACTTGACAAACTTGGCAGTTCGCTTCAGGACGCACTCAAGAAGCTCGTTGGAGCAGGAAGGATCGATGAGCGGATAGTAGATGATGTAGTTAAAGACATCCAGCGCGCACTTCTGCAGGCAGATGTGAACGTAAAACTGGTGATGACCTTATCCCAGAAGATAAAACAGCGATCGCTCAAAGAAGAACCTCCCAAAGGCATGAACCCAAGGGAGCATGTCATTCGAATCGTTTACCAGGAACTCATAAACATCCTTGGAAAATCTGCGAACGTGAATCTGGTCT
>JAUSDC010000180.1 GCA_030650845.1 Candidatus Methanoperedens sp. | reverse complement strand
ACCCACATATTGAATATCAGGACGAGCTTTCCTATCACATGGATAGAGCCGAAATTCGCCATAGGGCCCACAAGCGTGCTCAATCCAGGACCCACCCTGTAATTCATGTACGTACAGATTCGGGCGTCATTTATTAAAGCTTGCGGGATCAGCAAAACATTCAATAGTATATATAAACAATATTACATCTAATGATTTCCGACTTCACGTTCTTTGTTTATGCTTTTACATCCATATTCGCCATAGTCAATCCTTTCAGCGGGGTGATGGCATTCGTCTCGCTCACCTCACGAATGACCCTCGCAGATAAGTTATATGTGGCGAAGCGGTCAGTTGTGATCGCCTGCACCATAGCTGTTATTTTTTCAATAGCAGGAGAATATCTATTGAAAGCTCTTTTTCAGATAAGCGTGGATCACCTGCGGGTTGCAGGAGGCGTTCTGTTGTTCATGGTAGCGATCGACATGCTTTTCGCAAGAACTACAAGGGAAAGCATTACAACAGAGGAAATGACCGATGCGCAACAGAGGGAGGATGTTTCCATATTCCCCATGGCAATGCCAATGCTCACAGGACCCGGCGCCATCACCACCACCATCCTTGTGACGCAGGCGGGAGGAGGAGACCCTTTTTCAAGACTGGAGGTTATCGGCGCTATTCTTTTGACATTTATCATTACTTATGTGATCTTCAGGTTCTCTGATACGTACAACAGGGTCGTGGGGCTGACCGGCATGATGGTCATGACACGGCTTATGGGGCTTTTCCTCGCCGCCATTGCGGTTGATTTTATTGCCCTGGGAATAAAAGGAATATATATTAGCCTGTTCTGACCTCTTCTATAATGATGAAAATCCTAGTGGTTACAGGAAGACTGGCAGAGAACGCCGTAAGAAGATCAGTTAAAGATGGCGCTGATGTGCTTGTTCTGGGCGTTGAGGTTGCAGCGTTCACCACACCCGCTCTACTTCGGCGCTCTCTTCCCCAAAAAAAGTATGACCTCATACTTGTTCCGGGTCTGGCTTCGGGCGATTATTCCGGACTTACGAAGGAAATTAATACGCCAGTGAAGCTTGGTCCTAAACATGCAATTGACCTTGATTTTGTGCTGTCATATGCCAGTGATATGGACTTTTCCGCAAAGATCCCTGCGTGTGAACTCCTGAAGGAAAAAAGAAAGGATACTGCGCTTGAAAGAATAGCAGAGCTTGAAGAAAGTTCCACAGCATCCCTGTCTATAGGGAACATGAAACTTGGTGGGAATTCCAGGATGAAGGTAATGGCTGAAGTGGTTGATGCGGGTCATTTATCAAAGAATGAACTCGTGAACAGGATACTGTATTTCGTAGAGCAGGGGGCTGATATCATCGATCTTGGGCTCTCGCTTGATACCACTCAGGAAGAGACAAAAAAGGCTGTGAATACCGCAAGATCAGCCACAGGCGTTCCTCTTAGCGTGGATACTCTTGACCCCTGCCTGCTAAATTCTGCCCTTGATTCAGGGATAGATATGGTACTGAGCCTGAACTCCAGGAATATTGATGAAGTGAAAGATAATATCATAAAAAATTCCACAACAGCTGTCATAATCCCTGATAATTCTAATGATATCGAAAGCCTGTTCCACAATATCGATCATGCAAGAAATATTGGTATCACAAATATCATTGCTGACCCTGTTCTTGAGCCTACAGGTCATGGATTTTTAGGATCGCTTAACAGGTTCATTGAGTTTCGAAAACGCGACAGGATGACACCTTTATTTTTTGGCGTGGGGAATGTTACAGAACTCATGGATGCAGACTCCCAGGGTGTCAATGCCATGCTTTCAGCCATAGCCATTGAACTTGATGCCAGCGTCCTGTTCACACCTGAATACAGCTTCAAGGCACGGGGCAGCGTGGCAGAATTGAGGGACGCTTCTATTATGATGGAGCTTGCAAAAGACCGCGGCAGCGCCCCCAAGG
>JAUSDC010000021.1 GCA_030650845.1 Candidatus Methanoperedens sp. | reverse complement strand
CGGCCTGGTATCCCTTCCCCCCAGCTTCACATTGGCCTGTTACCAGGCCGGGTGTGGGGTTCAGTTCTGAGGTGGCGGCTAGCCTTTCCTCATGCTGGATTTGCACCAGCTTGCGAATTTGAGCTTTGCTCGGCGCGCCCGCGCAATCCGTGTTCTATTTTATGATTTTTCGATTAAACGATGACGAATGCACCAGTTTATGATATATGAGCGGCACAAATTGTAACGAACATCCATAAAGCCTACTTTAGAGTAACATACTGTTCAGTAGGCGTATACTAATTGCGATTTATATGAATTAGCGATACAACGGTTATCTCCACTGCTTGCAGAAAAGGGTTTGCGAAACGTTCCCATCGTTGGCGACATTTTAGGCCAATCTATTGTTATCCGCACGTCCTAAAAGTCAAATATCTCTTTTGCTTTCTTCCAGTTCTTTTTCAGTATGGGTTTACTGACGCTTGTCTCGCCGTTTGATGGTTCACCAGAGAAATGACAAAACTTTTCGGGATAGTCAGGGTCTCCAAATTGACTCCAAACTTTAAATGCTTCATAGCTCATCGGTTTTTCAACGTTGAAAGGGATTTCCACTCCAGTCCTGATGCAATAACCTGTTTGATTGTTATTGTGTTTTCTATTTTCAGTTTTTGGAAATGATTGTTGTTTAGTTGTTTCTGGTTTTTTATTCTCAACCTTTTGAACGGAGATTGTTCTGTGTTCACTACCCCTTTTTATTCTGTCAACTTCTTTCGCAACTTGATTGTAAAGGTCTTCATCTTTTTCCTTTGAAATATAAATTCCCATTTCAACATTGTTCTGCTGTGAAAACATATACAAGTTCATTGAAGTAATTATCGCTTCTTTTTCATTGAAATAACATTTAGCATGAAGGTCTTTGTGAAACATCAGCTTGATCCCAGGCATGGATTGTAACCAAGCGCTGTCGTCCGGATTTATGTCTGTTACCTCCGGGTGATTTTCGCCAGCTTGTAAGTCCCATGTTCGGCTTATTCTTATCTGCGCGTGAGGCAATAATTTCTGCTGCGGTCTGTCCTGTAATAGCAAAATGAAGTTTGTTCTGGACAGCAGCAAAAAACTTTTCCGCTTGTGCGGTATGTGGCGAATAATCAATGGCTGTAGCATAAATATCGGTGATTTTTTGATACGCCATGCGTTCACTTGCCCGAATCTCGCGAATTTCTTCTAAAAGCTCATCAAAATATCGCGTTTCAAAGCGTGTCCCATGCTTGAATCTCTCGCTGTCGATAGCAAACCCCTTTAAAATGTAACCCTTTAATTTATCGGTAGCCCATATACGAAATTGGGTGCCGCGAACCGAGTTGACCCTGTAACCAACAGCAATAATCGCCTCAAGGCTGAAATGCTTTGTTTTATAATTTTTCCCATCGGAGGCAGTTATCGAGTATTCCTCGGTAACTGAATTTGGGTATAACTCACCTTCGGCAAATATGTTTTTAAGATGGAGAGAAATATTGTCCGTTGAGCAATCAAAAAGTTCCGCCATGAGTTTTTGCGTCAGCCAGACGTTTTCATGTTAAGTATTTTGTCATACATCTTCAACAAAGATCACCTTCACAGATTCCGTCAAAACCCTCCCCCTATGCTTATGCTCCGCCCCATCGGGGATGAATACCCCATCCCCTTTCCCATATATTATTTTTTCATTCTGATATTCGATCTCCATTTCACCTTCAAGTATCATGCCATAGTGACCTTTCTCGCACCAGTGCGGCGGCATTTCTTTTGAATACTCTACAAGCCGGACTTGTTTGTTTTCATGAATATATTTCTTATATCTCCCACCTTCTACCGGAGACTCCCATTCAATATCATCAAACTTGATCTTATATTGAAGCATTATTATCACCATGAACCAAAACCTTTAATCTTAAATAATAACACTAATCGAACAGGAGAAATAACCATGGCAGTAAAAAAATACGAGAGCAAGGGCGCAGGCCTGACGATCGAAATAGATGAAGATAAATGCAACGCCGACGGGGAGTGTGTTAACGTCTGCCCGACCAATGTTTTTGAGATCATAGACGGAAAATCCAAAGCCACGAAGGTTGATGAATGCATCGAATGCTGCGCATGCGTGGATGCATGCCCCACAAAAGCTATCAAGCACAGTTCGTGCTAAAGTCCGAACTTTAACCTTAAACCTAGCTTATCCGGAAGATGTGCGCTCTGCATGTCTTTTATCACTTTCTCGATATCATAGCTTGTTCTATGGAGTTCTACTTCTCCTCTGGCAGTATCAAGAACTGCAAAAGCAGCTTCCGGATTCTCATCCCTGGGCTGGCCCACTGAGCCCGGGTTCAATACAATACCCAGAGAGTATTTTTTTTTGAACTGAACATGGGTGTGTCCCAGCACCAGAATGTCAGCTTTTGTAGAAGCCAGGAAATGTGCGCTCACATTTTCCGGGAAAATGTATTCATCAACGTCCCTTGGACTTCCATGGATAATGACTATGCGCTTTTTTTCTAATAAGATATGTTCACGATTCTTTAATTCCTTTATGTATTCCAAATTTTCAGGCAAAATAGCACTTTTGGTCCACATAAGAGCATCCGCTGCATGGGGATTGAAATCAGAAATATCTCCTGTGATCAATGCCCTTTCGTGGTTACCCATAATTGAGCCAATTTTGTATTCCCTGAATAATGCCACGGTCTCATCTGGATATGGATTATAGCCAATCATATCGCCTGCATGCAGTATTTTCTCAACCCCGATCTTATCAAGTTTTGAAAGCACGGCTTTTAGAGCAACGGCATTGGAATGGACATCTGATATCAGGCCGACAAGCATGATATTATATATGGCTGCCTGAATAGTTGTACTTTATGGCACCAAAGGTCAGGGCTTCAATGGGAACACTTGGAGTTCTTGGGCTGGAATTTGTGCAAATGGATACCCCCCCAACAACGGCGTATCTCCAGATATACACCGAAAAACGGTGCGCTGCAAACTGCCTGTTCTGCGCCCAGGCTTCAGGTTCGAAGGCGGATCTGACGCATATTGCCCGCGGCATGTACATGCCAGCAGACCTTGAAGCAGTGGTACGGCGCCTTAAGATGGCGTATCAAAAAGGCTATCTGGCGCGAGCCTGCATCCAGACCGCGCTTTATGCTTCGTGGTGGGATGATACGGTTTACCTGATAAAAAGGATCCGTGAAGAAAGCGAGATACCCATATCGCTTTCGGTCTTTCCTCTCGGTGATGAACAGTACAGGGAATTAAAAAAGATGGGAGTTAACGAACTTGTAGTACCGCTTGACGCCTGCACACCGGGTTTATTCGATAAGATAAAAGGGAAAGGCGCAGGAGGACCATATTCATGGGAGAAACACTTAGATGGGCTGAAAAGGGGTGCGAAATTATTTGGAAAAGTGGGGACCCATCTCATTATCGGTCTCGGGGAAACGGATGAAGAGGCTGTAAGCATGATCGATGAACTTCACATGTACAGGATCAATACTGCTCTTTTTTCATATACGTACGTTCCGGGCGCCCAGTTATCGCTCGAACAGGATAAAGAGGAGAGCATAAGGCATTATCGCGCAGTGCAGGTTACAAAGTACCTTATCACAGAGGGAAAGGCAACATACGGGGATTTGAGGTTTTCAGATGGGATCCTCACTGATTTCGGGGTAGGGAGGGATACTATCACGAAAATAATAGAGGATGGATCGGCCTTTCAGACATCAGGATGTCCCGACTGCAACCGCCCGATGGCGAATGAGACTTTTTCAAAGTTGTATAACTTTCCGAGAAGACCGGATAAGGAGGAAAAAGAAGAAATTATAAGGGAGCTCGGAAATATCTGAGTTATCGATGCATTTTCACTGCATACGTACCCATCATCACTACTTAACATTCACCAGAAGTTCGTCCAATCCTTTCGCATTCAGCCTGCAATTCTCCCCATCAACTTCTGCATAGCAGTTTTTCACAAGATAATCTAACTGGAACTTCAACTGCGACTCAGTGATGCCAAGCTCTTTCATTATCTCTTTTTTGGTTTTCCCGAAAGCTCCCATGGATTTAACTATCTTTCTCCTGATGGGGCTCTCTAGCGTCCTGACCATGATCTTGTGGTCTTGTGGCGTTTTTATTTCGCAGGCGTCGTGATCATCTTGTAATGGCTCTGTTTCATTATTCATACTATTTCCCGCTATTTACTCTTACACCACGGGACTTATATCTTTTTCTGATCTTCGTTATACCCAGCTTTTTTATCCCTTCGATCGTTCCCAGGTCTGTCCCATCAAGCAGGATCGCGCGCGCTTTGTCAAGCTCAATAGCGTGGTTGGCGAACACCGGTCCAAGCAGCTCTTCATGTATGGATTCATTGAACGGTATCCCTCCGCATAATTCATTAAAAGCAGGCATAATAACAACTTCCGGATCGCTCCACTTCATATCTCCATAGTGTTCCATGATGGCTTTTTCTATAAAATGTGTGCGTATCCAGACTGGCTCAGAAACACCGTGCCCCAGTGTATCCACTAGCCTTATCGTTGGGTGGTTGTGTGACATGACCACATGCGTGGCGCATAGAAGAGCATTATCAGGCCAGGTATGCCCATGGAAATATCCCACACCATCAAGAACAAATCCCCTCATGTCATGCATAAAGACATTTTCCGGGATAAGCTCCCCAATATCTCCATCATGGTTCCCCGGCACGATATCCACTGGCGCAAACCCTGCAAGTTCCTCAAGGAATGCCGGAACTTCCTTTTTTTCCTGCCATGAAGTCCTTGGTACATTGTGTTTTATATCTCCAAGCAGCACTATCCTCTCAGGAGACACTTTTTTGATATATTCCCTTATGCGTGCCGTGCGTTTTTCGACCTGGCTGGGGATGCTTATTCCGCTATAGTAAAGTTCCCATTCGATGCCAAGATGAATATCTGCAATTACAAGCGTCCTGATATTATTTTCGACTAATAGCGCCGGTTCGTTAACCAGAGGGCTAATCATTTTCAGACTTTCCGCAGTACCCCGATCTTAGGCTCATAGCACCGCCCTTCGTCCATGAGCTCTTTGATACCGGATTCCACGATCTCAGGGTCAATTCCCGCCTTCTGGGCAGTCTCCACCACTATGGAATAGGATATTCCTTTGCCTGTATCCAGTTTATCGATTATACCCGCGATTATTTCTTTTGGCCCGGTTTCCGGCTCTTTGATTTCGGGCTTTGCAATATCTTCTATGGAAACGGCCTCATCTGTTTCTGGAGGTATCATTATTTCAACCGGCATAGACTGGTCTTGATCTTTATTATCATCGGTTTTTGTTTCCATATCAGAAACAACCGTCTCTATAGCATGTATAACAGCATTTTTGAGTTCTGCGATCGTCTTATCAAGATTTTTATAATGTTCGATCGCCTTTACAGCACCGTCAGCAAGGATGACATTTGTCCCCTTTCTGATCAAATATTCTTTAAGATCATTCCCTGACTTTCCTGAGCTTAAGGCATCCTCTACATACTTTATTCTTTCAAGTGTGCGCTCTGCTGTATCAAGCACCCACCTGTCCCTTAGCTTCTCATCTGCATTGTTCATCTCTTCAGGTCTTACAGATGTGTATACGCTTCCGTCCTCAGGCTCGAATTTTCTTGCTTTTCCAACCACTGCAACGTATGCCGGGATGTTAAGTTCAGAAAGGAAAATTGCTGCCTCTGGCTGGTAATGTCCTGCATATACAGTGAATACACCAGTTGGGTCAGCCACGCGGCCACGCCACAGGCTGTTATCCTTTCCGATGTTCTCTACTTCGGTTACAACACCCACAATGAAAAGGCGATTACATTTAACTCCAGTTGGTGTAATTATATAGTTCGGAGCCCTCTCATCACCTTCGCTGATGTGAAGGGTTGACCTGTTGAATTCCCACGCAAAAATGCGCCAGGCTACTTCCCGGTCAAGTATCTTATCCATGTTGCCCTGCCCTTGAAAGGATCTCTAATGCTCTTTCATTTATCTGGTCATGAGATTCCCAGACCTTAGTAGCTACAAGTGTGATACCGTATTCGCCTTTTGACATATTGCCTCTGGCATTCAGCTTTTTTCCCAGCAGTTTCTTTTTCACTTCTTCTTCCACTGCATTCTGGGACATCGCTGCCTTTGCAATTTCTTTTGCCTGTTCGATCGTGATCCCGCAAAGCACCTGCGTCAGTTCAGCATTCAGAACAAGTGTCATAGCCCCTGTCCCATCATCAATAATTGCTTTGATCCTCATATCCAGCTTCTCATCCACTTTGCCATGTACCCTGCACATGCCCTTCTGGATAACGCGGGAGCATTCAGGACAACGGGCTATCAATCCGGAACCCGGTCTCACAGAAAGAATGTTCCCTTCTATAACTACATCAAAAGCCCCTTCGCTTTCGATTATATCCCTTATCATGACCTTATTTGGTTCTTTGAATTCGATGCTTTTTTCAAGCTTTGTTACCTTGCTGTTCTCGTTGATGTGCAATGTTGGGACTCCCCTGAATGAGCGAACGTAGGCGTTCTTCACTTCTATCGTGTTGCCGGCCACGAGTTCTGGCAGCAGTACCCATGAAGTAAAAGGAGCCTTTGTCTTATCATCCGCACCGATCCCATTCAGTATTTTCTTGACCCCGTCTTTTGTTATTATCTCCCTGGGTTCAATGCTCAGGATCGTGAATGCAGCATTTATGTTCATGTCCCCATCCCTTAATTCAGCAAGTTTTTTCTGCAAAATATCCGGATTTATCGCCATTGTGGTATTGAGCTTTGTTACCTTTGATTTACTTCCGAAATTGATCTCAGGTCTGTCCTGCCAGTTCCTCACATAAGCCTGTGTGATCTGGACAACATCGCCAGCATTGAGACCAAAATCATGCCATGCAGTAAAACTTCGCGCAGCTGTTTCGTCACCCAGTGTCCCGGAAAAAATAGTTTTTTCGATAGTATTGACATTAATACTTTTTTTTGCAAGTTCCATGACCTGCGCAGTAAATTCTATATTGCGGTCGCCTATTTTTATATCGGAAAGTTTGCAAACTATGCTTTTATCAGCTCCGCCATATTTTTTGATAAGACTGCGTTTGGCTTCTTCAAGCGGTACCCTGAATTCAATGAGCTTCTTTAAATCCGCCAATATGCTACTTTCCTCTATTTCGTTATCAAGCGCCCTTTTTATTTCTTCAACATGGGGCGCAAATTCATTATCCATAAAGCCTCCTTCAGACTGATGGAATATGTGCTAATAGGGTCGGATTGGGATAAAAAGCCATTGGTTCTAAAGTTATTTCGCCTTCTTCCTCAGCCCCTCTATCAAAACGTCATACCTCTGGCAGATCCTCTTCATTACATCCATCTGTGCGTTCTTATGTGTTGGAATAAGGACATCAGCACCTGTTCCGATCTCTTTCCCTTCGCTCGATGTTCCATAATCAGGCGCAATACTCACTCCGTCAGACGAGATACCAAGGCGCAGTTCATTGACCATCTTTGATATCATTTCGGTCTGCGGTGCAGCTTTTCGGGTTATTGAATATGTTTTTTCGATGTATTCATCCTTGAGTTCAGAAATACGCCCCATGCTTTCCCTTATTTTTCTGGAAGAACCATATTCAGTCAGGAGATTGATCGAATTTGTCAGTTCATCGAACGTAGTAGCACATACCTCGATGATCCTGCCATCAAAGAATTGGCTGATCTTTTGCTGGTAACCTTTAGAAATAACAAGCACTCCGAGTTCAGCAAGCTGGTCGCGCTCTTCGTCTGTGGGAGAATACGGGTTCACGACCTGATATTCAGCTATACCGCACAGTTCCATCATTGATTCGAACATGGGCGTTACGCCTATCCCCTGCTTCCCAAGCCACTTATCAAGTCCCATCTGCTGCTCCTTAGCAAGCTCAATTATCTTTCGCCTGATGGCATCAGGATCACCTGAATCAAGGTTGAAATACTCAGCAAACCGATGCGTCGTGGAAAGCAGCTTCGTCCTGCCCTGAGGCACTGTTGAAATGAAACCCCATTCCTCCAGTTCCCTGACATGGTCATAAGCCGCAGCACCCCTCCTGTCCACAAGGTCAGCCACGGTCAGCGGCTGGTGATACGCGATCATGGACAGCGTCCGCAGCACCGGGGCACGCAGCTCCTTTGGCGCAAGAGACCTGACCTTTTCAGCATACTCTGGCATGACCTGCATTACGAACCTTCCTTCGATCTCTTTTATCTCAAGAGCTGAACCTCGCTGCCTGTACTCCTCTATCAATTGATGCAGCAGTTCCTTCGCGTTCTTTCCCCGGACGAGATTGGAAAGTTGCGCAATATCCAGAGGTTCCCCTGTGGCAAAGAGTGCAGCCTCTAAGATCTCCTTTTCTCCCATCATGATGCCTCCTGCCTTCGTATGAAAAGCTCACCGAAAAGCTCTTCCTGCTCAAGCCAGATCTCCTTTTTTGTAGCAAGAAAGAGCAGGGCAAGATATGCCATTATCATTCCAGCCCTGTCAAGTGAACCTGCAAGTTCTGAGAACTGGATATTTTTCTGTTTTTCGAAAAGATTCATCAAAATATTCCTCATCATTGTTACCCTGCTTTCAATGTCTTCTTCGTGAGCTATGGAAAGTACTTCCTTTATGGTCGTACGATGCACTTCTTTCTTGCTCCTTAAGCGTTCAAGTCTTTTATCTTCTTGTGCTTCTGCCTTTTTCAGTTCTGCCAGCAGCTCATCAAGAGTTACAGGACGTCGGGAGGTGCGGCGCAGGGGAAGTGTGGGTACGGGGTAATCGCTTATCTCAAAATTATCACCCTCATCCATGAAATCCTCGGGAATTTCTTCCACTTCTACCAGGGCGTTGGATTTCATACGAAGCAGGATGGCAGCATACAGAAGTGTTCTTCCCGAAACGCGAAGGTCCATTTTCTCCAGTTCCTCGACCTGGCGCAGGAATTTATCAGTGATCTCAACGATGTCTATGTTCCAGGGGTCTATTTCTCCGCTTCGAGCCAGATTTACAAGGATCTCGATTGGCTCTTCAAGTATTGCTTCTTTTGTGATTACCTCAGTCTCGCCGTTTGTCATGTTCGTATTTATGTTTGTATTAATATAGGTATATAAAAGCACATAAGGGTTTTGTTAGACAATGTCATTCTTTTTCCCGTCTTTTGACAGAAGCACCACTCTGCTTGATTCAGAACTGTCGGCAATGCAGTAGCCAAGAGCTTGCCCAACTTTTTTTGAGAAATCCAGCACTTCCTGATGGGAAGGCATACTGTCCCGTGAAAGCCGATTCCTTGAAAACCCCAGGTGCATGTAAGCTTTCAATTCCACATAATCCGGCTCTGCAAGCCCGATGAGGCGGGCATAACCCTCAGGTGCTTCCATATTTACACCTTTTGTGAGTGTTATCCTTACTGCGGTCCGTGTTTCAGAAGTGTTCATAATTTCAAGTGATTGTCTTATATTGTCCCATGTGTCTGCAAGCGGGGCGCATGCTTTTTGATATGTTTCTTTATCTGGGGCGTTCAGGCTGATATAAAGCTGGGTGGGTTTGAGCGATCCTACCATTTCCGGATTTGTCCCGTTGGTGACCACAAAAGTGGTCACGCCCGTTTTATGGAATTCCTCTATGAGTTCAGGGAGGTAGGGGTAAAGCGTGGGCTCACCGGCCAGCGATATAGCCACATGCCTGGGTGTAAGAGCCTCAATGCATTTTATTTTATCCATGAATTCAGAGCCTCTATATCCTGACACGAGGCGGCGCTGTTCAATGAGGCAGTTTTTCACAATTTCTTCGGGTGTATCCCAGGTTTCTGGCACCTTCACAGGGATCTCGACAGCCCGCCAGCAATGGAGACAGCGATGGTTGCATATAAGGGTGGGCGTCATCTGGATGCAGCGGTGGGACGTCATGCCGTAAAACTTCGATTTATAGCAGCCGCCGTCGTTGCGCATGCTTTTGTTGAGCCACAGGCACGTCTTTACAGCACCGTGTGAGCCCGCGAGGTGGTAACCGTGTTTTATAAGGATATCCTGGGTTGCGCTGGAGATTGATGTCATTGTTGGGGTGGGTTCTATTATCGAGAAGATATATCAATATGACCGATAGTTTTATTTAAAGTGTTTTCATTTGAATTTCAAAAATGGATGAAAAGATCGACGACCCTCATCAATTAATGTATGAATCTGAGAGATATCTCAAGGCAATAATAGATTCATCGATCGATGGCATAACTGTTGTTGATGAACATGGGAAATTTGAATTTGCCAACGATTCTTTTTTTCGAATTATTGAATGGCCCAGGGAAGAAATAATTGGCAATTATTTTATGAAAATAATACCAGAAGATATGAAAGAACTCTGCATTCAGAAATGGGATACTATTCAGAAAGGGATCCCAGATGATTTTGAAATAGGAATCACAACAAAAAGTGGAAGGATAAAATATGTTAGAGTGGCACACAAACTTACATTAATCAATGGAAAAAATAAAGTTGTCTCAGTTATCAAAAATATAACTGAAAATAAGGAACTTGAATCTTTTCTCAAAGAATCTGAGGCAAAATATAAAGATCTTTTTGAAAATGCTGAAGATATCATGTATACCATCGATAACCAGGGTTTCATTAGAACGATAAATAAGTCTGGAGTGAAAAGTCTTGGGGGGGAAAAAGAAGAGATAATAGGTTCGCATATATCAAATTGGTTAACATCAGAAAGCCTGAAATCCTCAATGGATATTCTTGCAAAACAAATGTCTGGGGAATTTTTGGAGGAAACAGTATTGATAGAAGTTATTACTAAAGATGGGACTCTTAAATGGGGTGAATCAAAAACAAGAATATTGAAAGATGGGGATACTATCACTGGGGTGCACGGTATTGTAAGAGACATAACTGAAAAGATAAAATTGGAACAAGAACTTAAAGAATCAGAGGCAAAATACCGCGACCTTTTTGATTATGCACAGGATGCCATGTATGTACTTGATAAAAAATGTAATGTTTTGAAAATGAACCAGAAGGGACTTGAAATGCTCGGGTGCACAAAAGAGGAAGTAATTGGTAAGTCCATTTTTATCTGGCTCACGCCAGAAAGCATTAAGATCATCGAAGAACGCAGGAAAAAACACCTTGCTGGGGAAACATTGAAAAAAACGGAAGTTATTGAGATAATTAGCAGAAACGGCGAGCACCGGTGGATCGAGATAAAAACAAGACCAATTTTGGATAATGGAAAAATCGTTGAGGTTCACGGCATTGGCAGGGACGTCACTGAGAATAAGAAACTGAAACTGAAACTCAACAATTCAAATAAACAGCGAAAACTCCTGTGTTATCTGGTAAAAGGGACGCGTGGAGGAGAAACAAGGGCATTGATATTAAAGAACCTTTCTGAAAGGTCTAATAATGCAAATCAACTCGCAAATATTTTGAAAATGGATTATAAGACTATCAGATATCACCTTGAGATCCTTATGAGGAATGATATCATCACCATGGATAAAAACGTAAAAGGCAGTGCAATTTACTTTATTTCAGGCAAAGTATCCGCTGATCTCTCTGATCTGGAATAGCATACCAAAAGTTTTTATTTACCATATACATCAAAGGAAGCACATCTCGAGGTTAATTAAATGGCAAGAAACATTCGTGTTGAAAAAATCACACAAACTCCTATAGAAAAACAGGAGATAGAGATCGTTGAAAGAAAAGGGGTCGGACACCCTGACAGCATGGCTGACGGCTTTGCAGAAGCAGTAAGCCGGGCACTATGTCATGAGTATATCAAAAAATTCGGGACTGTGCTACATCATAATACTGACCAGGTAGAGGTCGTGGCAGGGCGCTCACATCCGGAATATGGCGGCGGAGAACAGATCTCACCAATTTATGTGCTTCTTGTGGGAAGAGCAACAAAAGAATTCCAGGGTAAAAAGATCCCTACTGATACTGCGGCGGTAAGAGCTGCAAAACAGTACCTGAAGACCACACTTCCTGACATCGATTCTGAACATGATGTCATCATCGACTGCAAGCTCGGGGACGGGTCAACAGACCTCCAGAGCGTTTTCAAGCGGGGAAAAGCCCCGATGGCTAACGATACTTCCTTTGGCGTGGGACATGCTCCCTTTTCCGAGGTCGAGCAGATAGTGTACAATACAGAACGCCAGATGGTACTTAATTTCAAGAAAGATATGCCTGCTATTGGCACTGATATAAAAGTCATGGGAATGAGGAAGAACGACAGCATCACGCTGACCGTCGCCTGCGCCATGATAGGCAAGCATGTCAATGATCAGGATCACTACTTCCAAATAAAAGATGAACTTAAAGGAAAGATCCTCGACCTTTCAGGTAAATATACAGACCGCGAAGTTGAGGTCTTTGTGAATACAGGGGACGATGAAAAGTCTGGCTCAGTTTATCTCACTGTCACAGGTACATCAGCCGAGATGGGTGATGACGGCTCTGTGGGGCGCGGGAACAGGTGCAATGGTCTTATCACACCGAATAGACCCATGAGTATGGAAGCCACAAGCGGAAAGAACCCCATAAACCACGTTGGGAAGCTGTACAATCTTCTCTCGACCCAGATAGCCAACGACATTGCAGCCAACGTTTCCGGGATCGAGGACGTATATATCCGAATCCTTTCACAGATAGGGAAACCCATTGATCATCCTCTCATAGCCAGCGCTCAGGTGATACCACAGGATGGCGCGAACATGAAGAACATTAAATCAGAATCAGAAGCCATCATCGATAAATGGCTCGGGGATATCACGAAGATCACAGAGATGACAACAAGGGGAGAACTGGCTACTTTCTGATCCAGTTCCTTTTTTATGAAAGATGCGGATATTATCTTAGAAGTTGACGGGGAAAGCATCCCGATGAACGATTTTGTAAAAAAGATCTTATCAGGGATGATCACAGGTTCGGTAAAATCGCTTCATGGTGTTGATGAAGGCTGGAAGATCCTGAATATAACGATCAAAAGATGAATAAAATATGTCGCGATCTGCTCTCATTCTCGCTGGAGGAAGAGGTAGCCGCTTAGGATTCAGGGAAAAAGCCCTTATTGAGGTAAAAGGGAAACCATTGATAGCCTTTGTCATTGAAAGACTTGAAAGATCTGTTGATGAAATAATAATTTCTGTTCGTGATGAGGCTCAAAGAAAGCATTTAAGGACAATATTCCCAAACCTTCGGTACGCCTGTGACAAGTATGAGAACACAGGTCCTCTTGCAGGCATTCTTTCAGGGCTTTCGATCTGTAAGGATGCTTATTGTTTTATTGCAGCATGCGATATGCCTTTTATTAATGAAAATGCGGTAAATTTTCTTTTTGATAAGTGCAGGGATCATGATGCTGCGATCCCGCAGCATGCAGATAGTACCCTTGAGCCTCTTCATGCAGTTTATAATTGCAATTCGATGATCAAGGAAACAAAAAGATCACTTGAAAATAATGAGACCACCATACTTGTGCCCATCTCAAGAATGAATGTTAATTATGTGCCAGTTGAAGATATACGAAAAATTGATCCTGATTTAATAACATTCATGAATATCAATACCTGCAAAGATTTGGAAATGATCGATAAGAATGATCTGGAAAAGGCTGATCCATGATACCTCCTGTTATCTGCATAGTTGGAAAAAGCAAGAGCACTAAATCAATGATCATGCAGGAATTGATCTCAAAGTTAAAAACCCGTGGCCTGAAGGTGGGCGCTCTGAAATATCATAAACATGGGGATTTTGAAATCGATATCGAAGGCAAAGATACATGGAAATATGCAAAAGCAGGAGCTGATACTGTTGCTATTTCATCATCAATGAAATTTGCGCTCATAAAAAAAGCAAGTGGCGAACCCGAAATTGATGATATTATTCAAAATCACTTTACAGATTGTGATATCGTTCTTGCTGATGGATTCACCTTTTCTGATAAGCCAAGAATAATTGTCACAGAAAGTGAAGAGGATATTGAGGTGTTTAAAAAAGGTTGCGAAGTACTTGCAGTAATCGACCAGAATGTCGGAAGTAATGAATTATTGGAACTTACCAGTGCTGTATTAAGATTTTGTAGATGGAATTAACGCAAAGAACACAAGATCCGTAAAAATTTTTCAGATCATCTTTGCGTTCTTTGCGAGTTTTGTTGCAAAAAAAAGAATTAGATCTTATCCAGCTTTTCAATTCCAACTTTCTTTACAAAAGGCTTGTTGATCTTATCCGGCATCCAATCAGGTTTGTTCTTCGGTGCTGCGATGATTTGTTTCCAGCCCTTGAATATGTGTATCTTCTTAGTACCTCGCTCCCTGAGACGCAGCTCTACTGGGGCGCTCTTTGTTCCCCCCAACCTGTTTGCTGCCTTAAGTGCAGCCTGTCGCGGCTGGCGACCTGTGAATACACCTTCCTCTGTACCATTTTTTTTTCTTAATATAAAATTCTTTATTTCTGTCATTTGTTTTAAATCCTCCTTGCACCCTTTAGATGCTACAGCATCTACATTACACTGTTTTTATTTATAAAACTTATTTACATGAATAATCATGATATAGTATGCCGTTATCAAGCGCCTTCTTTCCTGCCTTCTTCGATCTGTTTCATATATCAGAATATCTTTACTAATTTGAAACCCATGACTTTGCGCTTTGTGCCTCTACGCCTGGTATTTCGTATTCATTTAAAACCTCCCCTTACAACATCTCTAACTCACACTCTCCCCTATCCATTTGAGATAATCCTCTAAACCCGATCCTATCTTAAAAGAAACAATACACGGCACTTCATAACTGTGGAGTTGTTTTACCCTCTTTTCGACATCCTTCACTCTATCTGTCTTTGTCTTTACGATGATGCCAAACTCTTCCGCCTCCTCTATGTTATCCTTCCACCTGAATATAGAATTAATTGGGAATATGTTCGCACATGCTGCGAGCCTTTCTTCCACAAGTGTCCTCCCGATGCTCTTTGCCTCATCCAAACTGCCAGCGGTTATATATATGATTGAAAACATAACAGGCAATTAAATGCGTAACTTATTTAAGAGTTTACCCTCGGAGACTGCCCATTGAGTTTTATCGAAATGATTTTTGGATTTATTACAAATAATTGGCAGTTGGTGGCGGTTTTCTTCACTTATGTGCTGCTTGTCGTTTTATTGGACAGGCAAGGGACGCTCAGTAAATACAATATTACTGTTTTTTATTTATTATTCATACCTGTTCTGATGATAAGGACACAGCGCGGTCAGAAGTTTCTTGACCGCATCGCAATCCATAAGAGATTCTGGAGGATGTTCGCGAACATAGGTCTCCCGGCAATGCTTATCGGGATGATCGTAATGTTCCTGTTACTGATCTTCATAGATTATGTCATGATACAGTCTTTCCAGACCCAGACTGTTCCTTCACCAGGCAAGTACAACGAAGCGCGCAATATGTTCCTAATTCCAGGCATTAATGAATACATCCCCCTGTGGTGGGGTATCATCGCACTGGCAATAACCCTGGTAGTTCATGAATTCTCACATGCTATCCTTTGCAAGGTCGAAGGAATCAAAGTAAAATCAATGGGGATACTGGTAGCACTTCTTCCTATCGGAGGATTTGCTGAGCCTGATGAAGAGCAGCTTCTTGGAAAAAAGCAGGAGCCTGACAAAGCAATTCAGGGAGCTGAAAATAAAAATCAAGGATCGGAGATAGAAATTCAGGAGCAAAATGTCCCTAAAAAACTTGCTACAAGAAGCGAGCGGGTTCGAGTTCTCACTGCAGGCGTGATGGCAAACTTTGTCACAGCCCTTATCGCATTCACACTGTTCTTTTCATTACTGGGTTCTATCTCACCGGTCGGAGAAGTGATGGTCACAGGTGTAGTTCCGGGTTCTCCAGCCGACCTCGCAGGCGTAAGAACGAACATGATACTTACCGGGATAAACGACAACCAGATAAATAACGGAAGTGAATTCCTGTCTTATGCAAGCGGGCTTAAGACTGGAACAAATATCACACTTCAATTGATCGACAATAAAGTGAGACGATCGATAAGTATTGTCACAATGGGAGGAAACCAGACCTCGTTTGGCGTGAGAATATTCAATGTTTTACCCGGATCACCAGCAGAAGCTGCAGGATTAAAACCTGATATGATCCTGACCAGACTTGATAATACAGAGATCATGGGGCTTGAAAATTTTTCTATGTTCATGAATTCCACAACACCGGGGCAGAAAATAAGAGTGGAGGTGCTCAGCAACAATTCGTTGAATGCATCAGCACTTGTGTTTGAAAATCTTGAACTTGCAAAACATCCAGACAATAATGATATCCAAAAAGGATTTATGGGTGTCACTTATTCCTCAGAAGGAGGAGCTATAAGCTATTCCATAGGTATCGGTATAGGTCAGTTCCATGCAAAGGGTTTTCTGGGGATGCTTCAGAGCATTCCATCATATATGAACGGTGTAACAGGATGGATTCTCCTTTTCGGCCTGCCCATCTATGGTTTTGCAGGAGAGGGGTTTCCCGGGTTCAGTGGTCTTATTACTAACTTCTATGAACCTGTAGGTCTTATTGCGTTTATGGGGGATGGGATATTCTGGATATTGAACATACTTCTCTGGGTCGGCTGGATGAATTTTTACGTTGGATTATTTAACTGCCTGCCTGCGCTTCCTCTTGATGGCGGACATGTATTTCGCGATGTAGTAGCAACATCACTCTCAAGGCTCTTCGGGAATGGAGAAAAAATAGAGCGGATATCCAATGCTATCGCGGTCATGCTGGCGATCTTGATACTTGGTTCGCTTGTACTTGTGACCTTTGCACCATACGCAGCGCACGGGTTTTAGATATTTATTTGGTTTTAAATATTTATTTTCCCGTAATTCTCATAACAAGAAGGCTTATTTCATACAGGATAACAAAAGGCAACATCAACATGACCTGACTGAACATTGTGGGGTCAGGAGTGACCCATGCTGATATTATTAGCAGTATGACATACGCGTGCCTCCTGTAATGGGCAAGTGTCTGCCTTGATGTAATTCCCAGCCTGGACAAAGTTGCCAAAAGAAGAGGCAGTTCAAAAGAAATCCCGAATAGAACCGTTGTCATTACGATAAAATAAATGAACTCATACACAGAAAAGGTCGCGTTCACTCCCAGGCTTGCAGCATCCTGATATATGTAGCCAAGGAAAAACGGAAGCATAAAATAATACGAATAACCCGCTCCCAACAAGAATAGAATTACAGCCGCAAATAATATAAATATTAACATAGCGCCGCTCACAGGCAGGATTTTCCTGGCCCTTCCCTTTAGGCCCGTATATGCATAATAAAGAATAAGCGGTAATGTGATGATCGCCCCGCATATCAGGGAAAGTTTCATTTCAAGCATCAGGACTTCCATCGGGGACAGGTACACAATGGCGGGAGTTTGAAGGTTCAGGTTACTTGAAATATTCAAAAGTTCGCCGGACATTACAGTCAGGTTATGGGAGATGGCAGAATTATTTTCTGCCAGCTTCTCTGATATGAGTGTTAGATTTTTTGAGATATCCACCAGCTGCCCTGCAGTCCCAGGTTTATCCGAAAGAGCAATACGCCAGAACATATCATATTCAATTTTCTTGATTAATTCTCCCATGAAAGAAAACGAAGCTATTGTTCCGATGCCAAAAAGAGCAACTATGTAAATCAGCTTTTTCTTTAGTTCTCCAAGTATCCTTCCGACATCTTCCAACGCCATATTTATGTTCCTATTTGCAGCGGTTCTGTGATCTTCTTCAACGTTGCTATTGCTGAGAGCGCAGCAAGGTAACTTGTCCTGGGATTATCAGGTGAGGGAACGTTTTCGATTATGCAGTTGAATTTCCCGAAATCTCCCTCAACCTGGATTTCGTGGATGTTCCTTTCAGCGCCCGGGTCAACAAATATCCTCACATTTGTATTTTCTTTTCCAATCCCTGCAAGGCTCAGAGAGACTGCCACATTCACGTTCGCAGGGAATGCTTTTATCGCTTCATCCGCGCTTCCTTCAAAAAGCAGCATTTTTTCACTGAATGAATCAAGATCAATATTGTTTTTTTCTACAAACGGCGCGCCTTTCAATCCTTTCGGATTCTTGGTCGTGGTAAGAGTTACTTTTTTAACATGAGCAATGCTTGCGGATTTTAAGCCGTCGATGCCTGCAATGGCTCCTGAGGGAATATATATCTTGCAGTTATTTTTCCTGGCTGCTTCAGTTAGTCTTTTCAGGAGCCCGTTATCCGTAAAGGCGCCTGCACTCAGGACCATGAGGTCTTTTCCACTCTCCAGGACAGCGCCCCCGAATTCATGTACAGCTTGCGCCGAGGCGCACTCAACGATTATGTCCGCGTTTGATATCAGTTCATCCGGGGACGATATTGCCGGCTTTTTGCCAAGCGACGCAAGAAGTTTCTCACAATTCTCCCTGCTCCTGTCATGAACCGCTACAAGTTGTGCATTTACCACACCTCTGTCAATAGCCATGCAGACTTGCGTTCCGATAGCTCCACAACCGATTACACCGACTTTTAACATAATGTTCCTGGATTTATTGACAGCAGTATATAAGTAATTGAAGACTACTATTAATTACAGGGATTATAATGTTATTGACCGAGCTTGAACGTTTCAAAGATGAGGACTCAGGATACAATGATATCTCAAGCAGCATTGTTCCGGATTGCAAAGTACAGGCTGAAGTTATTGCAAAAGAAGACGGGGTTGTGGCCGGTCTTGCTGAAGCTGCTCAAGTCTTTGAATATTTCAAAGTGCTTTCAACAACTGAATTTACTGACGGCTCTTCTATCAAAAGAAATGACGTTCTGTTCGTTCTTGATGGAGGTGCACAGTCTATCCTGAAAGCTGAGAGGCTGGCTCTAAATTTTCTCGGAAGGATGAGTGGGATCGCCACCATGACGCGCAAATATGTGGAACAGGCAGGCAACGTTCGGATAGCCTGCACAAGGAAAACCACGCCAGGATTTCGGAAATTTGAAAAGAAAGCTGTTATTGCAGGCGGAGGCGACCCGCACAGGTTCAATCTATCTGATGCTGTCATGATCAAGGATAATCATATTGCTGTGCTTGGACTTGAAAAAGCCGTTAAAAAAGCAAAGACCATGGCAAGTTTCACACAGAAAATAGAAGTAGAAGTTGAAACTGTAGATGATGCCGTCCTTGCAGCAGGATCTGGTGTTGATATTATCATGTTCGATAACATGACTGTAGATAAGATCAAAGAAAGTATAAAATCGATCTCAAAAAAAGGATTGCGTGGTGGCATCATTCTTGAGGCGTCAGGTGGAATTTCTCTTGAAAATATTGATGAATATGCAAGATGCGGCGTTGATGTAATATCAGCAGGTGCTCTTACACATTCATCCAGATGGCTTGATATAAGCATGAGAATAAAATAAATCGAAATATTCATATCCTTGCATGCAGTATCATAATTCATGGCAAAAGATAAGAAGCTTGTTCAATCTGGCAATTGCAACGGGTGCGGGATATGCGTAACGGTCTGCCCTACTAATACAAAGATGTCAAAGGCAGAAGATTTTGATATAGATAATGCTAGACTTGCGATCCATGTTAGCAACGGCGTGGCATCAGTTGACTACGAAGTTTGCATCGCATGCGGGATATGTACCAAGAACTGCCCGGTCAGCTCGCTTGCAATGGTACAGTTATAATTTTTTCTTTGCTTTTACTTCATAAAAAAATGAAAAAACAATTCAATAATAAAATCCTTATTATCGGCTATGGCTCAGTTTCGCAATGCACCCTCCCAATTTTAATAGACACGTTAGATGTCCCGCTAAAAAATATTACCCTCATTGATTTTGAAGACAAATCAAAAGCCCTGAAAAAATATACTGCTCAGGGATTAAATTTTGTTCGTGAAAAGATCACCCCGGAAAATATAGATCATGTTTTGTCAAAATATCTTGATAATGGGGGCTTGCTCATTGATCTGGCGTGGAATATAGGCGCTAAAGATATTATAAAATGGTGCCATGATCACGAAGTATTGTACGTTAATACTTCTGTTGAAGTTTGGGATCCTGATGAGGGAATTTATTCAAAGAGCCCGTATGAAAAATCGCTTTATTGGCGGCAAATGCAATTGCTTGAACTTTCCCGTGATTGGAAAAATGCGCCAACTGCTGTTATAGACCATGGCGCTAATCCTGGTCTCATTTCCCACTTTGTGAAGCAAGCCCTGCTGGATATTGCTGCACGTATCAGTTTAGACAAAAAAGTTTCTCCTCAAGATGAAGAAGAAATTGTTCGTCTTGCAAAAGAAAAGGATTTTGCTCGACTGGCGAAGAAATTAGATATCAAGGTTATCCATTGCAGCGAGCGAGATACTCAAATCGCCAACAGACCAAAGAAGGTTAACGAATTTGTTGGGACATGGAGCATTGAAGGATTGCGGGAAGAAGGTACGGCGCCGGCTGAAATTGGCTGGGGAACACATGAGAACAAGTTGCCGCCCCTGGCGAATATTCCTCCATGTGGACCGAAAAATCAGATCTTTTTGCCCCAGATGGGCATTAATACATGGGTCAGATCGTGGATACCCCATGAAGAAATTATCGGTATGATGATCCGACATGGAGAAGCATTTGGCCTTTCAGACCGATTAACTGTCTGGGAAGATGGAAAGGCGATCTACCGGCCTACTGTAAATTATGCTTATATGCCCTGTCACGACACGCTTTCCTCGCTCTGGGAATTGCGCGGCCGGAATTACGAACTACAGCCAAAGATAAGGATCATGACAAATGAAATTATATCAGGAGAGGATACTCTGGGGGCGCTCTTGATGGGGCATTCTTATAATTCCTGGTGGACGGGAAGCTCATTGAGCATTGAAGAAGCAAGATCCCTGGCTCCAGGTCAGAACGCCACTACCCTTCAGGTAGCAGCAGGCATAATTGCTGCTGTACTCTGGATGCTTGAAAATCCGCGGGAGGGGATTAAATTACCTGATGACCTGCCTCATGATTTTGTCCTGGATATAGCCAAACCATATCTTGGAAAATTCATTTCCACGCCCTCAGACTGGACGCCGCTAAAAAATCGCAAAATATATTTTAAAGAAAATCCGGCAGCTATATACAATCCTGATCCCTGGCAAATTGAAAATTTTATTTTCGTAGGATAAAACAATGATCGAGAAACAAAAAAAGCAGTTAACAAAGATTGCCGAAGAACACGGAACTCCGGTTTTTATTATAGATCATGAAAAGATCAGGGAGAATTATCGTGAATTCAGAGAAAAATTGCCGGATGTTCAGGCATATTTTGCTGTCAAGGCAAATTCCAATCCTGAAATTATCAAAACCATGTATAATATGGGTGCAAGTTTTGATGTTGCATCTTTTCCTGAATTTATGCTGGTTCATGATAATATCAAACATTTTCCACAAAAAGAACGGCAAGATTTTATCTGGGATAAAATTATTTATGCAAATACAATCAAGCCTGCCGAGGTCCTGGCCAAGTTAAATGAATACAAAATATTAGTTACTTTTGACAATGTTGAAGAATTAAAAAAGATAAAAAAACATGCTCCTGATGTTGGTCTGGTTTTGAGGATCCGCGTGCCAAATACCGGTTCTATGGTTGAGCTTTCTTCAAAATTTGGAGCCCACCCTGGAGAAGCGGTTGATCTGATCTCTGAAGCTGTGAATCTGGGACTGGGAGTTGAAGGCATCAGTTTCCACGTCGGAAGCCAGTGCAATAATTTTGATAACTATTCGCAGGCTTTGAATTTCGCCTCCTCAATTTTCAAGGAAGCTGAATTGAGAAATTATCAAATTGGGTTTATTGACAAAGAAGGCAAAAGAAGAAAGATCCTGGATATTGGCGGCGGCTTTCCTGTAAAGTACACGCCAGATGTAAAATCTTTTTCAGCCCTTTCTGAAATATTGAATTCGGAAATAAAGCGAATGTTTCCCAATGAGGATATTCAGGTCATCGCCGAGCCGGGACGATTTATTGTGGCGACGGCATGCACTTTGGTCACGAAAATTATTGGTAAAGCTGTTCGTGATGGAAAAACATGCTATTATCTGAACGACGGCGTTTATCATACTTTTTCTGGACAGGTTTTTGATCATCAGCATTATCCGCTACATTCCATAAAGAACGGAGTGAAAAAAGTTTGCGCTACGTTTGGTCCCACGTGCGACGCTTTCGACACGATTTCCCTGGCTGATGAGCTGCCTGATGATCTGCAAATTGACGATTTGCTTTATGCTGAAAAAATTGGCGCATATACGATCGCTTCAACCACCTATTTTAACGGTTTTCCGCCTCCAAAAGTGGTACATTTGAATAAATAAATGCTCCACGTCATCATCCACCCCCAGAAGTCAAAGCTCCTCGTTCTCCCCATCAAAGACAACGCAAAGGAGCCATCCTTCCAGGGCACCCTGATCCTCAAGCACACCCCAAAAGGCGCACGCGTGGGAAAATTCAGGATACGGCAGGGCGAAAAGGAAGACTTCAGGGCGCCAGAGGAACTCATAGAACTCCTGCGCCTTGCTGATAGGATACTTATCGCAGAGGGGGACGAGGAATCTGAGGCAGGATTCAAGGAACTGCTTACAGCGTATCAACTGGATTACGGATACACGAACCCGTGCCGCCTTTGCATAAACGCAGGCAGATATACCCTGCTCAACAACGATCCCATCCGCTTCCATAATGAGCATATCTGCCAGGAGTGCGCTACAAAGGAACTGTTGCGGGAAGCAAGATCGCTCAAGATCGGAAAACACGGTCAGGAACGCCTAGTGAAGATATTGCTCGCAACAGGGAACCTTGACAAAGTGCTGGCGATGCTCAGTCCTGATAAACTTGATTCGGGGCTGACACGATACGATACCATGGAAGCAAGCAAGGTTGAAAGCCACATCAGGGTAAAAGACCTGCCCCTTCATCCTGAACTCAAGAATATTCTCCTCACCCGGCTCGATGAACTCCTGCCAGTTCAGGCGCTCTCGGTAAAGGCTGGACTGCTTGAGGGAAAGAACCAGCTAATAGTCTCTGCGACCGCTACGGGAAAAACGCTTGTCGGGGAGCTTGCGGGCATACAGAATATCCTTGGTTGCAGGGGAAAGATGTTATATCTTGTCCCTCTCGTTGCGCTTGCGAACCAGAAGTACGGGGATTTCACGAAGCGGTATTCATCCGTTGCAGCCACGTCTCTGCGCGTGGGAACAAGCCGCATCATAAAAGATTCAAGAGGCATTCGCACAACGCTTTCTTCAGATATCATTGTGGGGACGTACGAAGGATTGGACTTTGTTATCAGGTCGGGTAACAAAAATGCGCTCGGGAATGTTGGCACAGTGGTAATAGACGAAGTTCACATGCTCGAAGATAAAGAGCGCGGACACAGGCTGGACGGTCTTATCGCGCGCCTCAAGTTCATCGCTCCGAATGCGCAGTTCATCTATCTCTCAGCCACTGTTGGAAAACCGCAGTGGCTTGCAGATAAACTGGGCGCAGCACTCATCGAGTTCGAGGAAAGACCCGTACCCATAGAGCGCCACCTCATATTCGCGCCAGAATATGAAAAAAAGCGGCTGATAGAAAAACTTGCGCAACAGGAATATGATAAGAAGTCCTCCAAAGGATTCCGTGGGCAGACCATCGTGTTCACCAACTCGCGCCGCAACTGCGAAGTGCTCGCAAAGGGGCTTTTGATAAAAGCAATGCCCTACCATGCCGGACTTTCGTATCATGAGAGACAGAAGGTTGAAGAGAAATTCGGGAAAGGGGAACTGCCCGTTGTTGTGACAACTGCAGCGCTTGCTGCTGGTGTTGACTTTCCCGCTTCACAGGTGATATTTGAATCACTTGCCATGGGCATCGAGTGGCTCACGGTGCGCGAGTTCCAGCAGATGCTGGGGCGCGCAGGGAGACCTGATTACCATGACCTTGGCATAGTCGTGCTGCTGGCTGACCCTGAGAAGAGATTCGGGAAAGGCGATACAGAGGACGAGATCGCTTTCGGGCTGTTGAGAGGGACATTGGAGCACTTCGGCGTGGACTACGGGGATGACGAACTGCTTGAGGAAACGCTCTCCAATATTATTGTCGCCCGCACGCTTGATGAAATAAAAATGCTGAATGAATTTCTTCTTGGTGAAGGTGACCTCGGGCACCTGCTCGGTAAACTCAGAGAATACGGATTTATTGAAAAAACAAATGCTGGCTACTCGCCAACAGCTCTTGGTCGCATCGTTGCATCGCATTTCCTGAGCGTTGAGCAGACCTTTCTCATAAAAAGCGCGGTGCTTGAAGGGCGCGACCCGGTAGACATTGTTACTGAATTGTCTACGCTTGAGGCAGTATTTTTCAGGTACGCTTCACAGTTGTCTGCTGCACTTGGAACGGATCTTCCCACCAGGGTCTTTGGAGCAGGACTTGATATCGTATTCTCAGCAGATGGGATGTCAAAGCTAAAAGAGAACGTGAAACGGACAATGCTTGACTTTGCTCGCGAGTTCATGGCATGCAGGTGCAAAGACTCACCATATTGCGGATGCGCACAAAAGAAATTCTCGTCGCGTGTCATTGATCTTTGTGCCGAAGGTCTGTCGCCTGAAAAAATTATTGGAGAGCTTACGGATCAGTACGGAGTATATGCTTATGGCGGGGATGTGCTCAACTATCTTGACCAGGCTGCAAGGGCTCTTGAGGCAGTGGAATTGATCTCAGGGATATACGGAAAGAATGAGTTAAGAAGTAAGGCGCGAGAGCTCAGGGAAAAGATGGAGGGGTGAATAGTATTTATTTCAGTAAAACAATAGTTAGATAAATGTCAATCATAAGCAGGATATCAGGATTTTTCAGAAATAAAAATCAGGACAACCCTCAGAAAGAAAAAAAGCTTGACGCCAGGGAATATACCGGGAAATTCGTGAAGCAAAACGGCTTTGAAATAGGCGAGAGCGTTGCACTTGAAAATAACAGGATCGTTGTTAAAAGCAAAGATAACTACATGGCTATCCCTGTTGATAAGATCACAGCGAACACTGATTTCATTGCTCTGGGTGGTTTTGATATGGACGAATCACTTAAGTTTGGAAAAGAATGGTCTGAAAAAAGGGACACTCTGAAATTTGACAATAACGGAATGATGATCCTAGACATCCAGCCGCCTCAATAGAGCTTTTTTCGTATGGCAGAATATAAACAGGTCATTGTAGTGCGGGACGACCTCAAGCTTTCAAAAGGAAAGCTCGCAGTCCAGGTGGCACATGCCGCTGTATCTGCATCTGAATTTGCAGATCGAAATACCTATGAAGCTTGGAAAGAAGGGGGACAAAAGAAAGTCGTGCTCAGGGTCCCATCTCTCCAGGACTTATTCGAACTAAAAGAATTGGCAAGAAAGCAGCGCCTTTCGACAGCGCTTATCCAGGATGCAGGGCTAACGGAAGTTCCACCCGGAACGGTTACTGTACTTGGGATAGGACCTGCAGAAGTCGGTGAACTGGACCGGATAACCGGGCATCTGAAGTTACTTTGAAAACGCTGGACATATACCTTAATTTTTCCGTTAAAACTTTTTGATCTCCTTTCTTCTCTCACTCCTGTACTCATCCACCAGCGACGCGAGCCACTCCTCCTTCTCCTGTTTCCTTCTCTCCTCTGCCTTCACATTCCATTCATCGATCGCGTTACTGATATCACCCGGGTCAATGACCGCGATCTCCTCGTCAGGATCGAATTTGATCTTCACCTCCTTTGCCATAAGCACAGGCACGTTCAGCTTGAACAGTTCCTCCTTTGCAGCATGAGACATATCATTGCAAATGATAACAGCACGAACTCCTGAGTCTGCTATCATTCTGGCCGTCATTGCACCTCCGCCGCTTGCATCCTTTAGAAGAATAATATCATCCTTCTTTATTCCGAACTGCTCCCTGGTCTTCTGAATGCTGTCCTTAGTAAAAGCCTGTATTATCTTTACAGGCAGGAGCCTCCCGCTCATCTCAAGCCTGCGCACGTTCTTCAGGTTATGTATCCTTTCATTCAGGGACGCTATGCGTTTACCGCTTTCTGAAACCTTGCTTCGAAGGAAGATTATCTCCTTATCACGTATCCTGAATTCTTTTTCTTTTTTGAATTCTTTATATACCCTATCGCGCTGCCTGCTAATAATTTTCTCAATCTCTCTTATCTTATCATCCTTCATATCGAGTTTTTTCTTCAGCTCTTCCTGGTATCTTTTCATGTCACGGAGGCTTTCTTCATTTCTATGGAGGGATTCCCTGAGGTGAAAAACTTCATCGCCCACCCTCTCTCTTGCTGTTTCACTGGCTGGTTCTTTTTCATCTTTCTTTAAAAGTGTTGAGATCACAGCATCAACTGATCTTCCTCTAACAACCTGCGCTATCGCCTCATCAGCATCCACTCCGGCAGGAATTTTTCTCTTTATCTGATCGAACTTGTTCCTGTTCCTTCGATAAACTGATGCAGCAGCAGCAATAGCATCGCGTTCATGGGCATTTGAATACTCGTAGGGTTTGGCAAATTCTATCTTGTCCCCTGTGGAGATCAATTCCTCAGGCGTCCCGAGAACTGCATTGAATGCCCGCCTGATCTTTTCAACAGCATTGGGCGTGGGGAACACATCGCTTGCAATGATAAGAGGTCTTCCTTCTTCTGAGATCATCTCAATAACTTCGGGGATGGATATCGTCCTTGAACTGTGCAATTTTCGCAGTTCCCCAGTAAGTGTGAGCACAGCTACCGCAGTAGTTGTTCCAGGGTCTATCCCCACAATGATGTAATCCCGTTTCCTCGTCGTGATAGGTTTAAAGATAAGCGCATCACGTTCAATGCTGTTTGCGCTCACCTGCACGTCCCCATACCTGCCTGAACTTACATGAACCATACTTCTGGGCGCGTTAACAAAGAACTCAGCTTTTGAGTACCCTCCAAACCTTTCAGCCACGTTCGAAGTGTATGTGAATCCGCGAAGCTTTGACTGTTCATTCAGATAGGCTTCTATTTCGCGCGCCCTCTGCCTGACAAACCCATGTATCTTGCGCCTGTACCTGTTCTGGCTCCACCCGCCCCTTCCCGGAGAGCGCCCCCTGCTTACTTTGATCATAGTTTTATCCTCAAAAGCAGAAACCTCATGACCAATACCCATTTGCACAAGCTGTGCGCATGCAAGCGCCTCAGCGCCAGGATCGAATCTATCAAACGTGATCCCGTGTTCCCTTGCAAGTTTTACAAGAGGTTCAGGATGTTCCCCTCCTGTAACCTGAACGAGTTTTGTTTCGTGGGGTAATTTCGAAAGCATTGAGACAAGTGACCGCCTGTCAGACGCAAGTTCATAGATGTTATCGATGGCGATAAACTGCGGTTTTTCTTTCCATGCCATCCTCAGGATTTTATGGAGGCTGACCATATGGTGATGCTGTGCCATTCCATCTTTTAAAACCACAACTGCATATGCAGGTTTTTCCCTTGCCCTTGAAGAGCCTCTTGCGATATCCACTCCGAAGATCACTTTTTCTGGCATGATTCTATTATACTATTGCGCACCTCTTCGATATCTCTATTTATCCTGTATTTTTTCTTAAAGAAAGTCAAAACGTTGTCAATATCCCTGTCAAGCAACTCATTTGCATTTGGGTGTAAGAAGGTAACGTACTGTGGCCAATCGAATATTTCGCATCCATGCGGATTGACGAATATATTGAACTCACTCAGGTCCCCGTGGATTATCCCGAGTTGTGCCGCATTTTTCACCTGTGCAAGTATTTCATCAAGATACCATTCTGGTTCGTTCACCTTTGTATGTGCAAGCGCCTGTCCTTTCATGACCGCCATCACAATTGCATTCCTATTATGATCGATGGGCTCAGGAACTGTGACCACTGGATACAGGAGTTTCAGGACATCGTACTCTCTTTTTGCAGCAAGGCGTGAAGCATAAAGCCAGGACAGATGTTTTCGATCTTCAATATGCTCTCTTTTTATCCTGACCTTTTTGAAACTCGCCTTACCTTCGGTGTGGAACTTTATGACAACTTCCCTGTCGGTGAGCCCACCCTCAGCCGAGTAAACCCGTGATTCTTTCCCAACTCCAATAAGATCCCCTATCGCATTGACAGAACCACGCTCCACAAGCGCTTTTAGCGCAAGCAGGTAGTAAGCTTCAAAGTATATCCTGTATCCTTCATACGTTGCGACATTTCTATGTATCAGTTTTTTCTCTGCCAGGGTAGAAAGGATACGACCGGCTTCTTTGATATTGAATTTTGTAAAACTGACGATCTCATCTATGGGCACCCATTCGTAGAACTTCATCTTGTTCTCTATGGCGATAAGAACCCGAAATTCCTTGCTCGTGGTGTTAAGAAATGTATCCGGAATATTTTCCAGCATTAAATGACTGTTACGACTGATGACTATAAAAAGTATTAATAAAAAATAAAAGTAGAAGGTAAATTACCTTCTTCCTCTGCCGCCTCTCTTGTCGCCGCCGCGAGAATCCCTGCGTCCGCCACCGCTACCGCCACCGCCTCCGCTGCTGCCGCCGCCATATCCACTGCGTCTGAAACCGCCACCTCCGCCGCCGCTCCCGTACATACTGCCATATCCACCGCTTCCACCGCTACTGCCTCCGCTGCTGCCGCCTCCGCCGTATCCAGTGCGCCTGGGTCTTTCTGGCTGGTCAACGTGCCTGTCGGAAACATTGTTTTCGGTATTTACTTCAGTAAGTGGCTCTTCGGATAGGAGCATCTTTCCATATTTACCAATATTCAATCTCATCGAGTTCCTGACAATAGAAATGTAACCGTTCTGGATAGATAGGGTATCGCCAACTGCGATCTTTCCGATCTGGTCATCCCATAAGGATAACAGAATACTTCCTGATGCGTCTGCGACTTTAACTTCACAAACCCGTTTATCTCCGAACCTTGAGGGTATATCCTTTGTCTCACCAATTTCAATAACTTTTATGGTGGCATTAACATTTTTTGAGTTTTCATTCAGGTCATTTATATTAAAATTTGTAGCTGTGGGCGTTTCTTCCATGATAATTCCTTATTTGACTTTTAACTTTCCTCGACCATTTCCCAGATGGAATTTCACCTGTTCCTTGAGTTAGAAGAAGTGTATTCCATATAGTATGTGTATTTAATATACTTTCCGTATGGGAGAAAAAATTGTTTTCGCAAGGTTAATATACATGAGCATGAATCATAAAAACGGTTGGGAATTATGGATAAAAACGAGTTCGAAGATCTCGGGATGGATATCTGGAAAAGATTGTTCCAGAAATATGAATACAATCCTCCCAAATTTATGGAACAAGACAAAAACCGAAAAAACGGAAGAATGTAATGTTACGAAGCTTCAAAAAGGTAGGCATCTCAGAAATTGCCATATTCATTTAAAACTCGAAATCCATTCCATCATATCCAAGAGGCCATTGTTTAACAGCTTCATCATGTGGAGGGAAATTATGGCTGAGGTGTGTCAGCACAACATTATTTGCTTTTAACAGCGATGCAAGATCCATAGCCTCCTTTGAATTCATGTGTTTGAGTATACTTCTCCTGGGAGGGATTATAGCATCTGCGATAAGAAGGTCTGGCTCCATCATCAGTTCAATGGTCCTTTTCGAAAGGTGCTGCGTAGTATCGCCTGTGATCACAACCTTGGTTTTTCCATCCCTGATTATTACTCCTGCAGTCTCTTCAAGTGGCGGATGGTTGACTTCTACAAGCATCATTTCAAGACCTATCAATTCAAAAGGTGTGCAGAACTCCACATCATGCCTGACTGGATTCATAAAATAAAGGTAGTTCAGGATATAATCAAGCGTGTTTTTCAGCCCATATACATTCACCCCGCTCTGGATGCGGTGAAAATCCCCGAACCCGGCATAATGGTCATAGTGCGAATGCGTCCATATCACCCCATCAATGTGGCTGATGCCTTTTTTCAGGAACTGCCACCGCAGATCTGGACTTGTATCTATTAGCACTTTACCCTGAGAGGACTCTACTAACACTGAAAACCGCAGCCTTCTGCTTTTTCCTCCTGCGATCGCATCCAGGCAGGCCGGGCAGGAACAGCCAATTTTGGGTGTTCCCACTGCATCTCCTGTACCCAGAAGGGTTACTTTCATCCAGTTTCATCCTTTGTCTTAAGAGAAATTCTCTTATTGAACTCATCTATCCCGCGCAGCAGATCTTTCTGGATGAGCTCCATTCTCTCCGTGATCAGGCCATTAAGTACAGCTTCTCTTACTATCAGACGCAGGTCTGAACCCGAATAACCCTCTGACTTGCGGGCTATCTCTTCGGTATCAAAAGTACCTTCGATCTCCCGCAGCACTATATCCAATATTTTTTTGCGCATATCCTTATCCGGAAGCTTGAAATCCATTATTTCATCAAACCGCCTCCATGCTGCGTTATCAAGTATGTCAGGGTTGTTAGTGGCGCCAATAAGAAGAACGCCGTGCTCTACCAGGCTTATCTCATCTATTGCTTTAAGAAGAGTATTTACAGCTCTTTTAAGCGCTGCATGCTCATCTGTGGCCCTGGCTTTTGCAACGAAATCGAATTCATCTATAAAAAGTATGCAGGGGCTGAGGCGTTTTGCAAGTTCGAATACCCGGTCTATGTTCTTGGCCGTTTCACCAAGATACTGGTCTGCGATTTGTGAGAGTTTAACTTCAACTATTGGGATGCCCAGTTTCCCTGACAGCGCACGGGCTACAGAGGTCTTTCCCGTACCCGGCGGCCCAACGAACAGGAGCTTTCCTATCTCCACAAGACCTATCCGCTTCAGGTAATCTCGATACTGGATAGCCTTTACGATCTTCTCTATCTCGGTTTCCTGTTCCTTTGTAAGGACAAGGTCTTTCATGGTCTGCTTGACATCCTCAGGAGATACTATATGAGCAAGTCTTAGCATCTCTTCTGACCCCTTCTCTGTTTCTATGCCTTTAACAAGCGAATCTATCCATTGTCGCCCGCTCTCCTTTGGTGTATTGGATGCCTTCGCCTTTTCGTAGCTCACGGGAAGTGAATCGTAGCTCTCAAAAAATGATGCAAGCGCAGGATTGTTGTTTATCCTTTCAACAGCTTCCGGGTTCTTTGAAAACCATTTCGCTGCCAGGTCGAATACTGTGAGTTTTATCTGTGAGCCGAACTCTTCGAATTCAAGGAATGGCAATGTCTTCGAGCTTGTTTTTACATCTTCGAGACCGTAAATGGATTTTATATCTCCTTCCGTGACATATACGGGCTTCTTAACGGTTTTTTCCTTCTCGTTCCAGTAATGTTTTCGTATTTTCTCTGGCAGGTCGTCAACGCTGAGTTTATCAGATTGATTGTACAGGTGGGCGGTCAGCACGAGTTCCGTGATCAGTATTTTAGAATCAGTCATATTGAACTTCATCATTAGGTCATCAAATAAGATATAGTTTACTGGGATTTTTTTTTCAAAAAATCCTGATATGGATAATTTCGTCCTTATTATGTCCGGGACTGCGTAAAGCATAAATACCTTTATGCAATTGTGGGTATTCATCACGATTGATTATTATTAATTAAAATATATATTCATTTATTGTCGGAGAAAAAAAGAAATGAAAGAAATACGAATACACGGACGCGGCGGGCAGGGTTCTGTAACCGCAGCCGAGCTGTTAGCTGTGGCTGCTTTTGAGGACGGGAAATTCAGCCAGGCTTTTCCAGCATTTGGTGTAGAAAGAAGAGGTGCTCCTGTAATGGCTTTTGTGCGTCTTGACGAGAAACCCATACGCCTGCGCAGCCAGATATATGAACCGGATTATGTTATCGTACAGGATGCGACCCTTGTGGACGTCGTGGATGTTGCAAGAGGGACCAAACCGGATGGGTTTATTTTGATCAATACTGAAAAAAGCCCGGAACATTTCAAAATGGTGACAAAAGCCACAATTAAGACGCTTGATGCCACAAAACTTGCTATGGATTTCATTGGAAAACCAATCGTGAATACCACTCTAATCGGGGCTTTTGCAGGGGTTTCTGGCATTATCAGGCCGGAATCAATAAAGAATGCAGTAATGGAAAGGTTCCCCGGAAAAGTCGGTGAGAAAAATGCTGCTGCTATCCAGGCAGCTTATGATATGATGGAGGCTCAACGATGAAACTTATAATAAAGACCGTTGTCAAACCCGGAAGTACGCGTGCTAACAAGACAGGAGCATGGCGGTCGTTCATGCCTGTTTTTGACCATAAGTTGTGCAGTAAATGCGGTATCTGCGAGATATACTGCCCTGAAGGTGTAGTGAATAAGCTTGAGAACGGGTTCTTTGAACCTGACTATGAATACTGCAAAGGATGCGGCATCTGTGCGAACGAATGCCCCAAGAAAGGAATAATAATGGTCCTGGAGGGAAAATGAGGCACAGGATGGTAGTAGTTGAAGGTTCTTACGCTGTAGCTCATGCTGTAAAGGTATGCAAGCCCAATGTGATATCTGCATACCCGATAACCCCACAGACACACATAGTCGAAGACCTGTCACAATTCGCTGCTGATGGCGAGATGAACTGTGAATACATGAACGTGGAATCCGAGTTCTCTGCAATATCAGCACTCATCGGTGCAAGTGCAGCAGGGGCGCGCACATATACTTCCACGACATCGCAGGGACTTGCTCTAATGCATGAAGCACTTTTCAATGCATCAGGCATGAGGCTACCCATAGTAATGACTGTGGTGAACAGGGCGCTTTCAGCCCCCATCAATATATGGAACGACCAGCAGGACTCGATATCCCAGAGAGATACTGGATGGATACAGCTCTATGCCGAAGATGTCCAGGAGTCAGCGGATATGACACCGCAGCTTTATAAGATCGCAGAAGATGAGGATATTTTGCTGCCTGCAATGGCTTGCATGGACGGCTTTATCCTATCGCATGTCTATGAACCGGTTATACTTCTTGAGCAGAGCCTTACAGATGAGTTCCTGCCTGATTATTCACCAGAATTTGTGCTTGACCCCAAAAATCCAATGTCATTTGGCGCTTTTGCTGACCCGAGCACATACACTGAATTCAGGTACAAACAGGAGAAAGCCATGGGTGTGGCGTTAAAGAGGATAGAAGAAGTCGCCATTGAGTTTAGCGAGAAATACGGTCGGTATTACGGTGGGCTTTTAGACGGTTATATGCTCGAAGATGCAGAGATCGTGATAATGGCAATGGGCTCAGTTATAGGGACGATAAAGGATACAATAGATATGTTGCGAAAAGAAGGAGAGAGAGTTGGTCTTCTCAAGGTCAGGTCGTTCAGGCCTTTCCCGGCTGATGAGATCAGAAAGGCTCTAAAGAACGCCAAAGTGGTTATTACTCTTGATAAGAACATCTCAGTAGGTAAGAATGAAGGTGCGCTTTGCACCGAGGTAAAAGCGTGCATGTACAACAATAGAGATGTTCTCGCTCCGGTCATTGGGTTCATGTTGGGGCACGGAGGACGGGATATTCCGATCAGTACTATAGTAAAAATGATCAATAAGGCAAAGCTTGTGGAAAAAGGGATATTTATTGAAAGCGAGTTCGCCGATCTGCGGGAGGACCTGGCATGAGCCTCTTGAAACCAGGTCACCGTGGATGCGCAGGATGCTGCGACGCCCTTGCTGGAAAATTCGTACTTGATGCAGTGGGTGAAGACTGCATTGTTGTCAGCCCGACAGGCTGCCTTGAAGTTTTCACTACGCCGTATCCGGAATCTGCCTGGGGCGTCCCCTGGATACATTCTTTGTTTGAGAACGCAGCTGCAGTTGCATCAGGTGTGGAAGCGGCCTTAAAGGCTATGGGAAAAATGAATAATACCAAGATCATAGCGATCGGAGGCGATGGTGCCACTATGGACATTGGTCTGCAGGCTATTTCCGGGGCTTTCGAGCGGGGACATGATTTTACCTACATCTGCGTGGATAATGAGGCGTACATGAACACCGGAATACAACGAAGCAGCGGCACACCGATGTATGCAAGCACCACTACAAGCCCGGCAGGGAAGGCTTCGTTCGGAAACCCCCTGAATAAGAAGAATATGCCAGCCATCATTGCAGCGCATGGCTCTCCATATGTGGCTACTGCATCCGTAGCATATGCTCCTGATATGATAAGAAAAGTCAAGAAGGCTGCCGCGATAAAAGGTCCCACCTACGTGCATGTGCACGCTCCCTGCTGTACTGGCTGGAAGTTCGAAGGCTCAAAGACCATTGAAGTTGGCAGGCTTGCAGTTGAAACAGCGTTGTGGCCGCTGTATGAAATGGAGAAGGGTGAAGTAACAGGTGTCAGGAAAATAAAGAACAGGAAGCCTGTTGAAGAATACCTAAAAGCTCAGGGGCGATTCAAGCATCTATTTACGATGGAAGGCGGAGCTGAAGAGATAAAGAAGATACAGGCTACTGCTGACTGGAATGTGAAGCATTTCGGGCTTGAGTAAAAAAAATAGAATATTTTTTATTTTTCAGTTCAATTGGTCTGGAAAAGTTCAATACACATACAAATTCCCATACGGTCTGTGTGACAACGGTACAAGCTTGGTGAACTTCCCGCCCATCACTTCGTTATAATCAAAACCAAAGCATTCGCAATACTCTTTAAGATATGACCCAATGAGCTTTGTATCTTCTTCGTTCAACTCAAGGCAGCTAACTTCTTTCCCTATATGGTACGGATCAACCGTTCCGCGAATATACATCACGCCCCCGTGCATGCCAGTACCCACATAATCACCAACAAGCGGGCTCTTATTGTTCAATCCGAGGAGGATCATTATGCCACCTGCCATGTACTCTCCAAAGAAGTCGCCTGCTGTGCCCCCTGTGATGATAACTGGTATTTGCTTCTTGTACTCCTTCATGTGAATCCCCACACGGTAGCCGGCATCACCCTTGATGTATAGCTTCCCGCCGCGCATGCCGTATCCGATAATGTCACCCACGTTGCCATGTACGATTATCTCACCAGCGTTCATGGTGTTGGCTATTCCGTCCTGCGCATTGGCATTGACGATTATCCTGGGTCCGTTCATGAATGCTCCAAGGTCGTTACCGGGGGTGCCGTTGATGGTTATTTTTACACTTTCGTTCAATCCATCGCCTATGTATCTCTGCCCGCCGATGTTATCTAGTTCGAACTCCTTCTCACCCGATGCCACAGCATCGCGGATTATCTTGTTCAGGGGTCTGTAATGAATGCCTTTTGCGTCGATTCTCATATAATGTCACATCCTTTTGTGCCATTTGCTACACTTTTTTGCATTTCGAATATTAACCGCAGATAATGACGCCCAGAGTCGCGCCTCTGGAGGGCGCATCCACGTATGCCCCTGCTGGGGCATACATGTCCAATCTCTGACATTAAGTGCGGAAATAATCTTTGCGAACTTTGCGAACTTTGCGGTGAATTGCTTAATATAGCTGGATATAATTGCTCAATATAAGGAACAACAAATCTGCGTTCATCAATGCCGAAACCCTGCGGATTCTCGACTCCGCGCACACCTATGCCCCGCAGGGCATAGGTGGACACGCCCTCCAGAGGCGTGACTCTGGGCGCTTTTATCTGCGGTTTTTTTCCATATAAAATGCCCATAGTAATCACTGTCCTATCCCGGCATGTTTGATCCCAAGTATATCCAGCGTCTCCTGGCTAAGTCCCACGCCGCGAAGGCGTTCTCTGCTTCCGCGCAGAGACTCGATCGCATTGATGCCCAGCGAACCAAGCACTTCCTGTATCTCATGACCCCAGGCAGTAAGGAGATTACACAAATGATCTGCCGCTACTTCGGGATTCAGCCTTCGAACAAGCTCAGGCTTCTGCGTGGCTATGCCCCAGGCGCAGTTGCCTGTATAGCACTTCTGGCAAACGCGGCAGCCCATTGCGATAAGTGATGCCGTGCCAATGACACAGGCGTCAGCGCCAAGCGCGATTGCCTTCACAACATCAGCGCTCTGCCTGATGCTTCCTCCAACAAGGATAGAGGCTCGGTTGCGGATGCCCTCCTGCCTCAGCCTCTCATCCACTGCTGCAAGTGCAAGCTCGATGGGTATCCCGACATGGTCGCGAATGATCATTGGTGCTGCGCCGGTTCCGCCGCGGAAACCGTCTATCATAACAATATCAGCGCCGGCACGCACGATACCGCTTGCGATAGCTGCGACGTTATGCACAGCCGCTATCTTGACTGATACTGGTTTTTTATAGTCGGTAGCTTCTTTTATTGCATAAATTAGTTGCGACAGGTCTTCGATAGAATAAATATCATGATGCGGCGCAGGAGATAGTGCATCTGTTCCTACAGGTATCATACGCGTCTTTGAGATATCCTCGCCTACTTTTTCGCCTGGCAGATGCCCTCCGATGCCGGGTTTTGCGCCCTGCCCGATCTTTATCTCCACAAGTGCGCTGTTGTTCAGGTATTTGCTCGTGACGCCGAATCTTCCCGATGCGACCTGGACTATGATCCTGTCAGTATAATCAGCAAGGTCTTCATGAAGACCCCCTTCACCTGTGTTCATCAACGTTCCCATGCGCCTTGCAGCCATTGCCAGTGCTTTATGCGCGTTCAGGCTGATAGCACCATAAGACATTGCAGCAAATACCACTGGTATGTCGATCTTCACCTGCGGGGTAAGCTCTGTTTTCAGGTTTACATCGCTGTCAAATTCCAGGGATTCTGGCTTCGCACCAAGGTAGGTGCGCAGTTCCATTGGCTCACGAAGCGGGTCTATGGATGGGTTCGTCACCTGGCATGCATCTATAAGCATGTGGTCCCAGTAAATAGGATATGGTTTCGGGTTTCCCATGGCAGTAAGTATTATGCCGCCGCTTTCAGCCTGCTTCAGTATGTTCTTCCTGATCTCAGGGGTCCAGTTATATCCATCCTTGTAATCAAGCTGGTTCTCAGTGATAGTTATCGCATTTTCCGGACAGAAAGTAGCGCACCTGTGGCAGGCCACGCACTGCCTGTTGTTGGGAGTGACTTTATCCTTGAACTCTATGGCTGAAAAGCTGCAATTGATAACACAGCGCTTGCACCTGCGGCACTTTTCATGATCTACGTTCACCACAAATTCTGCTGGCAGTTGTGATTCCATTATTCCACCTCTGCATTAAGGGTGCCTATGACAGCAGTGCCTGCTTTCGGGCTCCATATAGTGTCAAGGTCGGGCGCTATCTCACGTATCGCAGCTTCCTCCGATGCCATGTAGAGCATATCGTCCTTCCGGGCTGCGGTCATTGGGCGCAGCTTTATCCTGTCGTTAAGTCCTATCATACCCCTGTTATGACCCAGTATTATGCTGAATGGTCCGTTCATAAGCGTGCTCCCGTAAACCTGCCTTATAGCAGTCGCGATTTTCTTTTGCGCTGGCTCCATGCGATCAATGTCCTTCCAGAAAGGAGATGCCAGAGCCTTCACAGCAAGATCAATCGGAAGCTTATGTCTCCTTACAAGCAGGTCAAAAAGATACGCTATTACCTCTGTATCAGTCCTCAGTTCGAGTTTGTACCCGAACATTTCCAGGTATCGCTTGTTGATACCGTATGAAGATATCTCGCCGTTATGCACGACTGACCAGTCAAGAAGCGTAAATGGATGCGCTCCTCCCCACCACCCCGGTGTGTTGGTCGGGAACCTGCCATGCGATGTCCAGATGTATGCATTGTACTCCTCCAGTTTGTAGAACTTCCCGATATCTTCAGGGTATCCTACGCCCTTGAACGCGCCCATGTTCTTCCCGCTAGATGCAACAAAAGCACCTTCTATCTCTGAGTTTATTTGCATGACTTTCTTCATGACATAGTCCCTCTCTGTGATGAACTCAAGCTTGTTCTCAGGCACTTCGAGGAAATATCTCCAGAGTATTGGAGGGTTCTTGATACCGTTCTCCCTGTGTGTGGGGATGGGTTCGTCCTTGTCCACGTTGAACACGTCCTTGAAGAACTCTTCAGTGGTTTCCTTTGCCTCGATATTATCGAACATCATGTGGAAAGCATACTGGTGCTGACGTTTCGGATAAATGCCGTATGCTGCAAATCCTCCGCCCAGACCATTGCTGCGGTCGTGCATATTGGCGATGGATCTTATTATAACGCTGCCATCGATACGTCTGCCTTCTTCACTCATCAATCCGGAGATCGCACAACCGGATGGTATTCCATCACACTTCATTTTCTTCTCCTTTTTGTATTATTAGCAATAATTTCTTCAATTCTTCCCCTCCGCTCCTGGGAGGTTCGGATAGTTTTAATTTCTTTCTTACGGATGTTGGTTCGCCCAATCTTCCCTCTTTCCTGAACATCTCGATACTGGCATTGAACCCCTTTGGTCCTTTTCCTCTTTCATTAGCTATATGTTTCAGCTTATCAAATATCTTATTCATGCCCATTTTCTGCGGGCAGAGTTCATAACATGTGTAACAGTCCACACATCGCCAAATATTATGAGAGTCTATAACCGCATCAAGTTCACCTGACAGGATCCTGCCTATTATTTCATTTGGATTGAATTCAGGGCTGACCTTCACAACAGGGCAGTCATTAACGCATGCGCCGCACTCGTAGCACTTTATGAGCGAAGGCAGGTCAAAAACTTCTTTTAGAGTCTTGAGATAGTTGTATCTTGAATCCCACTTCGATAGGAATTCAGCAGCATCTATCCTGTGCATATCCATGCCCAGTTCCTGAGTTGTAAAACCCATGGCAAGACCGAGTAATTCGGGGTAAAATAGAATTGGGACGTTTAATTTCTCGCCGCTCTTTTGAAGTAGGTACTGACGTGAATCGTACTGCATGAAGCATGACGGGCATGTTAGCGCAAGTGCATCCGCTTTCTTTGTGACCTCCTGAAGTTTCATCCTTGCAAGGGCTGATGCTTCATCCGGTTCGTCTGCCGTGTTCAGGTTCCCGCCGCAGCATAGCATCTTTGTATCGTAATCAATGCTCTTTGCCCCCAGTGCTTCTATCAGCGCATCGAATTTCTTTGGCTTGTTCGGGTCATCAAAGAATATGGATGAGCTGGGGCGCAGCATGTGGCATCCGGCATGTGCCGCAAGCTTCATTCCGTCAAACGGTTTCTTGATGAGCTGCTTTATTTTAGGGATCCCGATGTCATCATGCAGCACTTCGACAAGGTGCTTAACTTCGATGGTTCCGCGGTATTCCAGCCCTGCAGAGGAGAGGACCTTATTTACCTCATCCCTGAGTGCGTGATTTAGTCTCAGTTCAACATCAACCGTTTTTAAAGTGCTGTAGCAGCCGTTGCAGGGTATAAGTAGATCATGTCCTGCTTTCTCTGCCAGAGCAAGGTTCCTTGCAGCCGTAACATACCAGCCCATCTCGCCCATCGGTTTGATGATGCTTTTTGTGGGGCAGCACGTGGCTCCTTCAAGGTCGTGCAGAACGCAACCGAGCTTGGATAGAACAAGGCGCGTGGATTTTTCCATAAAAGGAAAACGCGCCGGGATTATGCATCCCAGAAATAAGGTGTATTCAGACATTTTTCCTCTCGTTGGGGAAGCAGACGATAGCTGTGATAGTATATTAAGTTTGCTCAGCAATAGGAAGGATACTGCCGGTTTATTATATAAATAGTGACGCAAATTATTCAGCAGGATTTACAGGATTTGTCACAAAAATCGTATCCTGTCGATCCTGTAAATCCTGTCAAATGTTTCGATTCGTTGGATACCACCAAGTCACGTTCACTTTTATTCACAAGCATGAATTGAAACCTACCGCAGCCTTTATATACGATTGATACTTACTTAAGGTTAGTAACCTCAAGACACTAACCTGGGGTGAACCACAAAACATGGAATCAGCACAACTGTTGGATATACTCGGGAACGAGAACCGCAGGAAGATCCTGCACCTCCTGGCAAGCCGACCCTGCTATATGAGCGAAATAGCAGAAAGGCTTGACGTGGGCGCAAAAGCGATCCTGGGACATCTTGAGCTCCTTGTGCAATCAGGTATGATCGAAGCCAACGTGGATGAACAGCGGCGCAAGTATTTCCATATCGCAGATAACCTGCGGCTGGAAGTGTTCGTGTCGCCGTACTCCTTTGAAATGGCAACCACCATTATCACCAGAGAAGATGAACCGGAAAATCCGACCAGAGCCGACCCTGCGCTTTCAGACCTGAAATCCCTGTACGGCAGAATACATGGTCTTATGGAAGACAGCCAGCGGATAATGCTGGAATACCAGCAAGTTCAGGCCAGTATCACGGATGCGATGGGACAGTGCATGGACGCCATAACAGAAGCAGCACATGACCCTGTTGAGGCAGAGATACTCTATGCCCTTCTCAAAGGTCAGATGAGCCAGCGAGCACTATCCATGCAGCTCGGGATCCCGGAATACGTCATTGAGGCGCACCTTGAGAAAATGCTCAGGAAAAATATGATCAATCAGGATGAAAATAATTATAGTATAGACTAAAAAAAAGATGTAAGGAATAAGACAGAAGAAAAAAAATCGGAGGAAAAAATATGTTTAAAGACTGGAGAAAAACCGAAAAAGGAATGTTTGATGAACTCGAAAGAGAGTTCGAACAGATGAACGAACTCATGAGCCACATGATGACCCAGTTTGGAAAAGAGCCGCAAGTATATGGTTTCAGCGTTCAGGTAGGACCCGAAGGTATACCACATGTCGAACGGTTCGGGAACGTCCTGCCTGTTGGCAAAGACCATGATGTAAGGGAGCCTTTTGCAAGCTCTATTATCAATGAAAAAGACAATGAATTAAATATCACAGCTGAGATGCCCGGCATTGAAAAAAATGACATAGAGGTCAATGCGACAGAGAGCGAGGTAGTGATCAAAGCAGAAGGCAGCGGAAGGAAATATTATAAGAGCATAGCTGCGCCGACACCTGTTGATCCAGATAGTGCCAGAGCCAAATACAACAACGGAGTACTGGAAGTCACTCTCAGGCTCAAAGAATCGAATAAGCCTAAAGGAAAGAAGATAGATATCGAATAGACACATTGAATAGATATATAAATAAAACATACACTATATTATGGTATTATGGAAAAAAAAGACAAAACAGTTGCCCTGAAGATAAGCGAAGCAAAATCCTATGATGCAGGTCGCGGGATAGCCAGGATAGATCCTGAGATCGCCCGTGAAATGGGCTTGCAGACCGGGGATGTCATCGGGATCGAAGGCACAAAAAGGACTGCAGCGCTGATATGGCCAGGATACCCAGAAGATACTCATAGTGGAATAATTCGAGTGGATGGGACTGTAAGGCGTAATGCCGGAGTCAGTATAGACGACAAAGTGCAGATACGTAAGATCCAGACCGCACCTGCTGAGAAAATACTTTTCGCGCCAACCCAGCCGCTGAAGATACAGGGGGGAGAGTCGTACCTTCTGCATAATCTGGATGGTCGTGTCATCTCAAGAGGTGACGCGGTCGAACTTAACATAATGGGGCGCAGGGTAGACCTTATTGTAATTTCCATAAAACCGGTGAGCGATTGCGTTATAATCACCGACGGTACCCAGATAGAAATAAGCGACAAGCCTGCAAAAGAGCTTCCTTCCATTCCAAGAGTTTCCTATGAAGATATAGGAGGTCTCGGGGACGAGGTAAGGAAAGTAAGGGAAATGATAGAACTCCCGCTGCGTCATCCTGAAATATTTGAACGTCTTGGCGTCGAAGCGCCAAAAGGTGTCCTGCTGCACGGACCACCTGGTACAGGAAAGACACTGCTTGCAAAAGCGCTTGCTTCTGAGACCAACGCAAATTTCCATACTCTCAGCGGTCCTGAGATAATGAGCAAGTTCTATGGTGAGTCAGAGGAACGACTTCGTGATATTTTCAAGGCTGCTGAGGAGAATGCCCCCAGTATCATACTTATAGATGAGATAGACAGCATAGCCCCGAAGCGCGAAGAAGTGACAGGCGAAGTGGAGCGGCGCGTTGTTGCTCAGCTGCTTGCTGTGATGGACGGGTTAAAAGCAAGAGGAAAGGTAGTGGTCATCGGAGCCACGAACAGACCAAATGCAATAGATCCTGCGCTGCGCCGCCCCGGAAGATTTGACCGTGAGATCGAGATAGGTGTGCCGAATCAGAAATCACGTCATGAGATATTGCAGATTCATACCAGAGGAATGCCAATCAATCATTGGGAAAATGCGAGTGCATCAAAAATACTTATAGAAGAGATTGAATCTTTTGAGAAAAAGGCTAGAACACGTATTTCAGAAGACATTTCCAAAATAGAATATCTAAAATTAGAGAAAAATAATATTAAAAATGACCTGGAAAGACAAAGCCAAATAAAATATTTGACCTCCAAAACCGATGATTTAGAAAAAAATATAGAAAAAATTTCAAAGAATATTAAAAAATTGGAGAAAGATATTGTTTCTAGTAATAAAATAAATGAGACAATAAAGGAAAAGAGTGGTATAATTGATTCAATAGTCGCAGACATAAATGAAAGTACAAACACCAAAAGCATCAGAGAATTTGAAGATATCAGAAAAACACTTTCAGATAGAATTCCTGGGATAAAGGATAAAGCGATTAGAGAAATTGAGGAAACACTTTTGAATTCAGGTGTAATTTCTGAAGATTATTTTAAAAAGGTGCTTGCAGATTCAGTAATTATGATGCAAAATCACTTTGCTTCTCTAACACATGGTTTTGTGGGTGCAGACCTTGCCGCACTTGCAAGAGAGGCAGCCATGTGTTCTATCAGACGTGTCCTTCCAGAAATTGATCTTGATATGAATAGCATCCCTGCAGATATACTTAATAAGATGACTGTGACTTCGGATGATTTCAATAATGCTCTTCGCGAGATGTCGCCTTCTGCACTTCGCGAGGTGTTCATTGAGTCCCCGAATATCCATTGGAGCGATATTGGGGGAAGTGAAGATGTGAAGCAGGAATTGAAAGAGGCTGTGGAATGGCCTATGACATATCCTGCGCTGTTCAAACATCTTTCCGCAATACCGCCAAAGGGCATACTGCTCTACGGGCCGCCGGGCACAGGAAAGACCATGCTTGCAAAAGCTGTTGCCACCGAAAGCCAGGCGAATTTCATCAGTGTGAAAGGACCTGAGTTCCTGTCCAAGTGGGTAGGAGAGAGCGAGAAAGCCGTGCGAGAGACCTTCAGGAAAGCAAAACAGTCAGCTCCGTGCATTGTTTTCTTTGATGAGATCGACTCTATTGCCCCTGCCCGAGGGAACGGAGGAGATTCACATGTCACAGAAAGAGTTGTCAGCCAGATGCTGTCTGAGATCGATGGTCTGGAAGAACTGCACAACGTAACAGTAATTGCGGCAACTAACAGACCCGACATAATCGACCCTGCGCTTTTGCGTCCTGGAAGGATAGACCGCCTTGTATTCGTAACCCCGCCAGATGAGAAGGCAAGGTATGATATCTTCAGTATACATCTTGCTAACAAGCCTATTGATAGCGATGTGGACCTTAACATACTTGCAAAAGATACAGAGGATTTCACTGGCGCAGATATCGCATCTGTATGCAATGAAGCCACGATGCTTGCAATAAGAGAGTATGTGAACTCAGGCAAACCTACGGGTGAAGGTACTATCACAGAACTAAAGCTTGGCTATCATCATTTCAGGGATGCGATGACTAAAGTGAAGCCGTATTCCAAGAAAGAGATGGAGAAATACAAGAAGATCTCAGAGAACTTCATATATCAATGAGAAGCAGAATCTGAAAGTAGAGTAAAAGGGAGGTCTTCCGACCTCCACTTTCTCATCCCTTAATTACATTTTGTTACATTATTTCATGTAACTATCCACTGAGCCATGATAACTCCCCAGTGCCCGGTGACCTTAAAAAGTTCTACATACCGTTTTATCTATAATGAGCCGATATTATTAATTACTGCATGAACGAAAAAATAATACTGCGAGTGGCTGAGGCGCATCACAGGGATGCGGGAAGGGATATTGCGAGAATTGACCGTGACCTGATGGATAAAATGGGGATCTCAAACGGTGATGTCATTCTTGTGATAGGAAAAGATAAAGCCTGTGCACTGGCGGGACCTGGCTATCCTGAGGATCAGGGATATGATCTTATCAGGATAGATGGGAATATCAGAAGTAACGCACGTGTGGGTATCGATGACAAAGTGCAGATACAGAAATCTTCTGCACAGGTTGCGAACAGGATAGTTCTTGCGCCCACGCAGCAGGTAAGGCTTGTAGGAGGACCGCAATATCTGCAGCGTTTGCTTGAGGGAAGACCTGTCATGAAAGGACAGCGCCTTCGCGTGGAGACAGTAAGCAACCCATTATCATTCATCGTAGTTTCGACACAGCCATCAGGATCAGTTCTAGTTGCCAGGAATACCGCTATCGTGGTAAAAGAAAAGGTGATCGAGGAACTGGAAGTGCGTCCAACACATCTTACGTATGAGGATATAGGTGGCTTGAGACGAGAGATCGGGCTGATAAGGGAAATGATCGAACTGCCACTTCGGCATCCTGAACTTTTCCAGAAGCTTGGTATAGATCCACCAAAAGGAGTATTGCTGCATGGACCTCCAGGTACTGGAAAAACCATGATCGCAAAAGCAGTTGCGAACGAAACTGATGCGAATTTTGTCTCGATAAGCGGTCCAGAGATAATGAGCAAATACTATGGGGAGAGTGAAAAGCAGATAAGGGAGATCTTCGAAGATGCTGAAAAGACAGCTCCTGCAATTATTTTTATCGACGAGATAGATAGTATCGCTCCCAAGAGAGAGGAAGTCACAGGCGAGGTTGAGCGGCGCGTGGTAGCGCAGTTATTGTCGCTTATGGACGGTCTAAAGGCGCGGGGTCAAGTAATAGTGATCGCAGCGACCAACAGACCCAACGCTATTGATATGGCGCTGCGGCGCGGTGGAAGATTCGACCGCGAGATAGAGATAGGTATCCCGGACAAGCTGGGACGGCTTGAGATATTACAGGTGCATACGCGCGGAATGCCGCTGTCAGAGGACATGGCAGAGGAGAAAGGGATGCGCGAGTTAGCGGATATGACTCACGGTTTTGTGGGTGCTGATGTTTCATCATTGTGCAAGGAAGCTGCGATGCATGCAATAAGGAAGATCCTGCCAAAGATCAATATCGAGGAAGAGATACCTCCTGAGATAATGGAAACCCTTGTGGTTACAAAAGAAGATTTTCATGATGCATTCAGGAATATAGAACCTTCTGCATTAAGAGAGGTATTTATCGAGGTACCGGAAGTCAGATGGCATGATATAGGCGGGCTTGAAAAAGCAAAGCAGGAACTCATTGAAGCTGTGGAATGGCCGCTAAAATACCCGGAAGCATTTGAAGCTATTAACACCAGACCGCCTAAAGGTGTACTGCTGTTTGGTCCCCCTGGTACGGGGAAGACAATGCTGGCTAAAGCGGTGGCAACAGAGAGTGAAGCCAATTTCATAAGCATAAAAGGTCCTGAACTTATGAGCAAATACGTGGGAGAATCAGAGCGCATCGTAAGAGAGACATTCCGGAAAGCCCGCCAGGCAGCGCCTTCTATTATTTTCTTTGACGAGATAGATTCTATTGTACCCACGCGAGGCTCTTCTTTTGATTCAGGAGTCACTGAACGTGTTGTGAGCCAGATACTCACAGAGCTTGATGGGCTTGAAGAGCTGAAGGATGTTGTAGTTGTGGCTGCCACCAACCGTCCTGATATGGTTGATCCTGCTCTTCTTCGACCAGGAAGGTTAGACAGACTAATTTATATCAGACCGCCTGACAAAAGAGAAAGGGAAATGATATTCACACTTCACCTGAAAGGTAAGCCGATATATCCTGGTGTGGAGATCAAAAAGCTTGCAGAAATGTCAGAAGGTTATTCAGGCGCAGATATCGAAGCTATATGCCGCGAGGCAGCCATGCATGCGCTAAGGGATAGTATCAAACATGGTATGCTAAAGGAAGAAGTCATTCAGGCAGCCCGTGATGTCAGAATAAAACTGGAGCATTTTAACACTGCTTTTTCGATAGTAAGACCTACAATGAGTGATCTGACCATTTTTGAGCGCATGACTGAATTTAGAAAAACTGTAAGAAAACACTACAGAAAAAAGGGAAAGTAAAGTCCTTCAAGCCTGAGGCAGGTGATAATTATCTAATAGGAGTCCAGACCTTTATCCCCGGCACCCCTTTGAAATCCTCATCACCAGTTGCGATATGGGTGATTCCATTGGATTTCATAACTGAAACGTGCAGTGCATCACGAGTCATTAATTTGTATTCCTTGCAGTTATTCATAACAAACCTGAAATCCTTAGGAGCATCAAGGATCGTGATATTTAACGATAATATTTTTTCAAGAGCATTCCAGCATTTGGTTAATTCCGGGATCTTATCCGGATTTTTTTTCAAAAACTGTACAGTTGCATGCAATGGAATCTTAAATGTTACAGATGCTTCTGCCTGAATAAGCTTAAAAAGCACTTGCAATAAAAAGAAATATATTAGCATCGATGTATGTATTTGTCCCTTTCGGGACATCCGATAATGCCAATTAATACCACTCTTCAGATTCTATCAGTTTATCCGCTTCATTTTGTTTGATCTTAATAATGCCTGTGAGCTCATCCACAGGGTCGGAAGAAGCTTCAACTATCAATTTCCTATTTACAACGGTCATCTTAATTTCTTCTCCAGATTTTAATCCCAGCATATCAAGGATGTTATCAGGGATCTTAATTTGTTTGTTCTGATTTATTCTACTATGAGAGACTTCCATGTAATGATCAATCAAAATAAGGCGTTAGATAATAATAAATGTTTACTATGATCAAATTCTCCTCTGATCGAACTAAACTTGACACTTTTTCAAGAAAGCCCCTATCGGGGCAATTTAGCGTTTGAAAGTCCTTAAAATACATATCTTATCTCACCTGATTTAGGCTCATATACATTTCCTTGCATCTTCAGATGTTGAAAATCGTAAAGTATCTGTTCTTTATCAA
>JAUSDC010000014.1 GCA_030650845.1 Candidatus Methanoperedens sp. | reverse complement strand
GGACATTGCTGCCAAAGACTGTCCTGTGCGTGCCCTGATACCTTTCCAGCGTAATGCCTCCCCTGAGTTCGTCTTCTCTTGTGAGAAACCATTTACCTGTTCCTTCCGGAAAAAGAGGTTGAGAAGTCATATTTAATCCCTCACAATAGTCCAGAATGTGCTGCCTGTCTTTCTGTCCAGCGCCCTGGCAATATGCTTGCCGTCCGGGAGCCTCACAGCTCTGATGCCGTTTTCAAGGATCACTTTACGAAACTGGTTATATGGGACTGCGCTGTCAGTATGCATGGTGGATGAAGCAGGATCAGAAACATGCGGGAGAAGTTCAGATAACAGGACATCCACTTCAGATAAACTGGAACTGCATGATGCAGTCATGTTCATAAACAATTCAGGTTTTTGACTTGTGTTTTTATGGGCGCTCAGTGCGCTTTTTGTAGATCGAGTCATAGTTGTTATACCTTCTGAATCGCCTTCTTGTGAAGACAATTCATCTGAACCGCTTTTATTTAAACTGCCATCCGCTCTTTAAATTTGAAATGGATTATGAAAAAAAACGACTGGACAGCCACAATAAGGAGGAGTTACTGAACTATGATTTTAGAAAAGCTGTCCAGTCAGATTTTAAAACGAAAAAAAAAAGAAGGGGCGGTCAGCACACCGCCTTGATCCGTCCCATCTTTGGCTCGTATGCTCTGCCTTCATCCATTATGCCTTTCAGCAAGGTCATAGCGGTATCAGGAGATGCCAGCCTGCGCTGCACGAGCCGGTCTGAGAATGCGTTAGCTCCCACGGTGCCGTCTTCGGATAGGGAACACAGTTCTTTCAGGAGATCGTATCCTGCTTCTATATTTGCCTGCACCATTTCTTTCAGTGTAGAAGCTTTCGCCGGTGATGCTGCTGGAGTGGGAGGTGTTGTTTCCTCCTCTTTCCTGACGTTCGCCTGTGGTTTCACGCCACCACCATCGCCGTTTGTCTCTGGTCTGCTGTCCACAGGAATCTCCTTTCCAATGGCGACCATGACCATGCGTTTCAGATCGTCTATCTTTGGATTATATGCGGCGATGACCGCTTTCATGTCCTCGGTGCACTTGCCCGATACAATAGCATCTTTCAGGGCTTTGATCCTTTCAAGCGTTCTTTTTGCAGTTTCTGCTGTCCATGTTTCAACTACCTGCGCTGTTACCACATGGATATCCTCAGGTCTGATGCTCACATAGCAGCCGCCGTCACTCGGTCTATAGATGTTGGGCTTTCCAACCACGGATACGAACACAGGTGTTTTATCTGCCAGTTCACGCAGCATATTTGATACTTCTGGCTGGTACTGGCCTGCCATGATACTGATCCCGCCTGTGGCATCTACCAGTCTTGCTTTTACGAAGCTGGCGTTCTGTGTTTCCATATCGTCCACTTCTGTCAATGTACCGCAGACAAAGACCCTGTTGATCTTTGCGCCAGTTGGTGAAAAGGCATACGTTGGCGTGAACCTGTCTGATTTCTGGGACTCGTCCTTTCCCGATTGAAGCTGCGTCTGGGATAGCTCATGG
>JAUSDC010000001.1 GCA_030650845.1 Candidatus Methanoperedens sp. | reverse complement strand
TGAGCTATCAAAGGTGATGTTGCAGTGTCAGTTACTATGAGTATTGATTCGGCAGGCTTTACACCCATGCTAACTTCCAGTACCCTTCTGGCAGTCTGGAGAATATCCGTTTCTTTGATTCGTTTTTGCAACCAATGCCCCCTTTATGAAAATGTCACTGCTTAATTATCTTGATCTCAGGGATGATCTCATGTGTAACACAGTAATAGCCGGGACATCTCTCTTTGGCTATTTCATTCAGCCGATTGAGTTTGTCCATGCCTGCATCACTATCAACTATCATCTCCCATTTGAGATGCTCCAGAATCGGGTTCTGTGTTACTCCAAAAGCCCTTGTAAGATCCATGTTCGCAGTAGCCTTTATCTTAAAGCTTTTAAGAACGATTCCCTCAATTGCAGCCCATTTTGCAAAGGTGGCAGCATAGCAGGCAATTAATCCATAGATGCAGTATTGCACAGGGTTAGGGGCTGAACCGCCGCCGCCCAGGATCAGCGTTTCATCCGATAGAAGGGTTATCTCTCCTCCTTTTTCTGTTTTTATTCTGGACTCAAATTGCGGGCCGGTTTTATTCAGCCTCCACTCACCTTCTACTTCCATGGTTTTCTTGCCCGTGGCAGGATCTTTTTTTGCTTTTTCAACCGTTTCCTTGAACTTATCCACATCAACTCTATTCATTATCATTTTTTCACCTCTTTATTAACCAAATACTAAGACTTTGTCAGATTCCTCAACTATATGGAGCATGTCATGCATTGTTGAGATCGGGCAAATCTCGCTTCCTTTCATCTGCCTTATTTTCAGGCATGTTCCGCATGCAAATATCTGACCTTTATGCTCAACAAACAGCCCAATCTGTTCTTGAACATTGAATTTCTTATCCTGAATACTTTCGCTCTCAACACCTTTACCAAGGAGAAACACTTTTACCTCATGTTCCATAAGTAAAGATGTTACACCGAACCTGAAGGCGTTCCACACCGTTTCCGGCTCATTTGTGTTTATTATTAGTCCAAATTTCATAACATCCTCTTTGCTAATTTTTCATTCTCTGCTAATTTTTCTAAAAGAACCTCTCTCATCAAATCGCAAGCCTGCAAGATTTTTGGGTTTGCGATCTTGTAGTAAACATTTGCTCCATCCCTTCGTGTATTGACAACGTTATTCTGCCTCAAGACCGTGAGGTGCTGAGAGACGTTTGCCTGGAGCACTCCAGCCTGTTCTGCCAGTTCATTAACGGTTTTTTCTCCATCCCTGAGCAGGCTGATTATTTCCAGCCTTTTTGGGCTTGTGAAAACTTTACATATCTCGGCGTGCATTTCATAAATTTTCTTATCCCGTGATGTATTCTTATTCATATTTTGATACCAAAGATTTTAAGAAGCATAGGAGCTTCTTTTTTATATTTCAAAAACTCTTCTTCAAACATTTCTTCCATCTCTTTTTCCTCTTTCTTTGCAAGGCGAATATACATGATAACCAGAACTGGCCACATCATCAGAGTAAGTATAGTGGGCCACTGGATAATGAATGCAGAAGTAATTAATAAAATACCCAGATACTGCGGATGGCGGGAGTATTTGTAGATGCCGTCTTTCACAAGTCCTGCAGCCTTATGGATTTTCCTCCAGCCCAGAATGATCAAACCAAGCCCTGCTAGGATCATTACCGAACTTACCGCCATCACCAGAAATACGCCCTTCTCCAGGTCCAGTATTCCCAGGCGGTCGAGTGCAACTGCTATCAAGTGACCTGTTTCACCTGTTGGTTCTATCGTAATGCCCAGAATCGAGGATAAAAGGAAAATCGTAAGAGGGAAACCGAACATCTCCGTAAAAAGAGCCACCATGAAAGCTTCGTATATTCCAAGCGTCTTCCAGTCGCGTTTTTTCGGAGCATAAGCAAACCCCACCACAAAAAGTGTGAAGAATAGAATGCTTGCAATAACAGCAATCCAGTTTCCATACCAATCCATATTACCCTGTCAACTCCTTTTCCATCTCAAGGTACTGCTCTCTTGTTATTTCGCCCATGGCATATCTCTTTTTCAGGATTGCAAGAGAAGATTCAGAGGTTTCTTCTTGTTTTTTAGTGCTGGAATTTATAAGTGAAATCACAAGCCAGATTATTGCGCCCCAGAATAGCACCATTATAATTGCACCGAAGCCCATGCCAAAACCCATCATTCCCCCTCCCCCTCCAGACAACAAGATTGCTATTGCAAGCCCTGCGATGAGTATCCACAACGTTGAGTATTTATTGTTCATTTTAATACATCTCTTCAATTTTAGATTCAAAGACCATATTCCATAATATGAATATTCATATATATGAATGTTATTGTGTTTTTCACTCATTCATACATGATTTACAATGCATATGCCTTTATCCCCTCCTTCTTTAGACTCTCATTTTTTCAAATAAGGTAATCTGCGAGCTTCTCAAGTCTCTCGAATAAAATTCCCATGCCATGTATGATACCATACTTGTCCTGAGTATCCATTCACATCCATCATGCCATACATTTTGTTATCCTTCTTTACATCAAAATGGTAGTAACCATAAAACACCCCACTATCTTCTGCCTTCGTTCCCGGAAGTCGAGAATCCAGAAACTGCTGGGCAGATTCTATTGTCTGCTTTTTTGTCAGGGCCATATTGCCAGTCTGTGACCCCATCATGCCATATTTTGTGTTCCACATCATATTAGGACCCATTTCAGGAGAAACACTACCACTATACTTATCTATCAGCACCTGGAATGCTTTTGTTCCTGTGCTTTTTTCTTTATATTCAACATAGAAATTAAATTCCCATTCTTCCAGATCAGCACGTTCCAGATCAGGATTATTCTGAGCGGCCAGATATCTCATTGCAATCTCACCGGCTTGTTCCAGGCTGACCAGGCTTCCATTGGAATTATATGGGACGCCGCCGCTCACAAGCATATTTCCACCCATCATTTGCATCATGGATCCCATCATACCGCTTGGGCCACCCATCATTCCTCCTCCCATCATTCCACCGCCCATCATACCGCCTTGTCCCATTTCTCCAAAGCTCCCCCATTGCGACGAATATCCCCCATAGTTGTAACGAGAGTAACCGGAGCTGAGAAACAATCCTGCAATGCCTACAATAATCAAAACAACGCCCAATAAAGCCATAGTCTTCTTATTCATATCTTAACTCCCGATTTATTCAAAATCACTCCTTTTGCATTTACAGATCTTTCTTTTTCTCTTCGAATTCTTCTTTGCTTATATCTCCTCTTACGTATCTTTTCTTCAGGATTTCAAGTGCTGATTCCTGATCTTTTTTAGCTCCACTGCTTTCCCAGAGGTACTTGATAAGCAGAACTGACCCTATGATTACCAGTATCCAGAATATCAGCCCAATAATTCCAGTTCCGTAGCTCATACCATAACCGTCCATCATTCCATAAGGCATTCCAAATTGCATATTGACCTCCACTAATAACAATTGATTATAGTGATATAAAAATGTTGTCCGGCCGCAACGTTTGTTGGGGTCATACTCGTATGCTTACATATAACCGCGCCGGAGTATCGCCCCCGGGCGACTCTCTGATATATGGCTGCGAGGCATCGCAGCGTCAGGGATTGACAGGTTCCTTGAGTTCAGACCTTAGAACTGCTGCCTGGGACAGGGCACGGCGCCACTCTTCAGCGATAACAGCCGGCAGCCAACCTGGAGCCTTGACGGCGGAAGTATTCGTTCTTTCGCATATTCGGCTGCCTGCACGCTCGGTTCACCACTGCCCTTCGGGTGCGCTGCAGCGCATCTCTGCGGAGACATGGTCAACCTCGCTGATGGTGTGGGCAGTCCTGCGGTGCCGCAGCTCCTCGGACAGCCCCGTTTCATCTCTGGTCTGTCGCTGCGCTCCGTGGGGGCTTCGCCTTCGCTTTGCTCAGGGACGCAAAGCGTCCCCCCACTCGATGAGATTCATCTGCCATCCACATGAACCTCTAAACCGGACAAACAACTCATCTGGCCCTTCAAGCCATCTTCCGCAGCGTTCTGGACTTTCTGGACATATAGGCAAAAAATAAATGCGAGATAATAAATAATCATAGAGCAACTTATAGATAAAATATAAGAAAGTGGATCGAGATGAATTATGCTGGACTACTGTTTTATAACAAACAAAGGAAGCAGGGATAACAATGAGGACACCTTACTTACTGTCACTCCGGAACACAACAACAGATATTATCTTTTTGCAGTTGCCGATGGGATGGGAGGCCATGCAGCAGGAGAATTTGCAAGCAAAATTGCAATAACAGAGTTAAAGGAGACCATAAAGGAGGGATTTGCTGCAACGCATGCCATTAATCTAGAATCAATGAAGCAACTTTTGTTAATGGGATTCAGTAAAGCTAACTTGAAGATTAGCTACCAGGCAAAAAGAGAATATGAGAAAAGTGGCATGGGAACAACGCTCGTTGCGGTGCTTCTTGACAGTGAGGGAAAAGGTGTTGTGGCTAACGTTGGTGATAGCAGGGCATACTTTGTAGGAGATAAGATTATCAGGATAACAAAAGACCATTCCTACGTGCAGGAACTTGTTGATGGGGGTATAATAACTAAGGAAGAAGCTGCTGTGCATCCCCGAAAAAATATAGTGACAAGAATAATTGGGATGGAAAGCGTTAAGCCTGACTTTTTTGAAATAGAGCTTGGCAAAAATACACTGCTTTTATGCTCAGACGGTTTAACTGATGCCTTGAGTGATGAGAAGATAAGAGATATTATTATATATTCAGAGATAGAAAACATATGTAAGAATCTGGTGGAAACAGCTAAATCAAATAGCCGTGATAATATTACTATCATAGCAGTAAAACGATAAAAATGGAACAGCACTTTCCTGATGAGCTAAAACATCTGTATAACGAAGTGGAGTTCATAGGGAGTGGTGGCTTTGCACGAGTTTTTAAAGCAAGGCGCAGAGATGGTAGAATAATTGCAGTAAAAATCCCTATCAACATGGATGAAGCGATAGGAAAGAGCTTTTTGAGGGAAATTACTTCATGGCAGCGCTTAGATCACCGGAATATTGTTTCACTCTTAGATGCCAATATACTTCCAATCCCTTTTCTTGAACAGGAGTATATGGAGAGCGGCAGCCTTGAGAGCCCTAAAAAACCTTTTGACGTTGCCAATGCCTGCGAGATTATTTTTGATATTGCCGAAGGCTTGAAGTATGCTCATAATCAGGGCATAGTGCATCGTGATCTAAAACCTCAGAATATTCTTTTGTCTGAAGACGGAGTTCCTAAGATCACAGACTGGGGCTTGAGCAGGGTTATGGCTGAGAGCAGAAGCTTAACGCCGCACGGCTATACTCCAGTTTATGCCGCGCCAGAGCAGGTATCACCGAAGAATTTTGGAAAGCCGGATGAAAGAACTGATATTTATCAACTTGGCGTTATATTTTATAATCTTCTCACAAATGATCTTCCTTTCAAAGGAGAGGACCTGATCGAGATCGCGTACTCTATCGTGAATGAGATGCCTGCATCGCCTTCTGAGCTTAATCCTGAGGCAAAGGAAGTGGACCATATTGTGCTTCGATGTTTGAAGAAGAAAAAGGAAGACCGCTATCAGAATGCTGAGGAATTACAGAGGGACCTTTTGAGGTTTATAAAACCAAAACAAAAGCCAGAAGTCGTGCAGGAAAAACCTGAACAGAAAACGGTACTCAAGGAGAAACCGAAGAAAGAGCAGGAAAGCATACTGAGGAAAAGAGAAGAGTCAAAGGTTCCAAAAAAGGGGAAAAAACCCTATGAAAAGTACCTCGCCATTATATTACTCATTATTCTTGTTGCGGGTGCACTGATTATCTGGACTCCTCCAGGGCCGCCTCCAGGAACGAACGAACCAAAATCTAAAGGGAATACTTCTCAGACTCCTGTAGTTTCCCCGACACCCACACCTATATTGCCCACTATTATCACTAATTCAGTCGGCATAGAATTGAATCTTATATCTGCTGGCGAATTTTTCATGGGATCTCCACCAAATGAAGCAGGAAGGGACGATGATGAAGGTCCAGTCCATCGTGTAAAAATAGCAAAAGCGTTTTACATGAGCAAATATGAGGTTACTCAGAAGCAGTGGCGTGATGTGATGGGAACCGACCCTTCGTATTTCAAGGGCGATAACCTGCCGGTAGAGCAGGTATCCTGGAACGAAGTTCAGGAATTCATCAGCAGGCTCAATGAGAAAGAAGGCATTGACAAATATCGACTTCCTTCAGAAGCTGAATGGGAATATGCGGCTCGTGCAAATACTACTACAAGGTATTACTTTGGCGATGACGCATCAGAGCTTGGTGATTATGAATGGTATGATGGAAATATGACGCATGAAGTGGGTAAGAAAAAGCCCAATCCATGGGGATTGTACGACATGCATGGCAATGTCTGGGAATGGTTGCAGGATGTGTATCATAACAGCTATGACAACGCACCCACAGATGGAAGTGTATGGGAAGGTAATCGCTCAAATCGGGTCATTCGAGGCGGTAGCTTTGACTATTACGCAGGGCACCTTCGCGCAGCGAATCGCAACGATCGCGACCCAGGCTTCCGCCACAAAAACACAGGCTTTCGCCTTGTGATGGTTGTCTTACCCCTGAATATGAACATACCTAATCTGTAGCACTTCAGCAACTAATATTATATCGCCCTCTTTTAATTCTTTTCTTCCCGCCCCCTTAATTTCGTCACCATTCAGCTTGGTTCCATTTGCTGATTCAAGGTCTTCTATATACAGCCTATCATCCATTTTTATTATCTTGAAATGCTTTCTTCCTACGAATTGTAGGTCATCAGCAGGAATAGCACCCACAAAATCTTCCCTTCCAACGATTTTTTCAGGTTCAGTTATTTTGATTTCATTATTGTTCGGCAGGATAAGCATCGCCAGTACAGATCTTGATTTCATGAGAATAGTATCTTGATCAAATTTATGTTTTTTTTTGATTATTATGTAAATGTAATGAATGATAACGGCTGCCACTATAGCAAATATAAAAGCAATCAAAATTTCTAGCCACTGTTCTTTTAGCCACTCAGTAATCAAAAATGAAAATAAGATGGCACTTAGTAAAAAAATTCCGGCAATTATTAACAATTTTCTTCTTTTATTTGTTGTTACCATCTAACCATTTTTGATGCGAGTTAACTGTAATATATCTTTTGAGTTAATGACTGAGATACCTTTGAAGATAGCGTTAGGAGATACAACGGCTAAGCTTGAGTATATTATAAAATGGATAGAAAAATTTATATAGAAAATGACCGATAGTATATTATCATAAAAAATGTTAAATGTAGGTGGTTATGATAAACAGTTTGAAAAAAGCTAGTTTAATTACCTTAGGAATTTTATCTGGATTTGTTTTTACTATTCTTGCAGTAGCTGCATATTTTTTGGGAGAAATAAATGCTCCATTTTTGATTATTGCGACAATCGTTTTTAACTTTATTATGTGGGCTATAAGTCCGATCATTACCGATCTTATGATGCGGTTTTTTTATAAAATTGAATTTTTAAGTCAAGAAGAATTAATGGCGCAATATCCGGAAGTTGCTTCTTTTATGACCCAAGTTTGCAGACAGAATAAAATAAAAGTCCCTAAAATTGGAATTATTGATGATGATAATCCGACAGCATTTACTTATGGCTCTGTACCATCAAACGCCAGAATGGTTTTTAGCAAGGGGCTTTTTACTTATTTAAATTTGGAAGAACAACAAGCGGTTTTTGCGCATGAGATTGGCCATATTGTGCATTATGATTTTGTCGTAATGACGGTTGCCAGCACTCTTGTTCAGATTCTTTATGAGATTTATGTTGTATTATCAAAAACCCACAAAACAGGATCCGGCGGGGATGGAAAAAAGGCGGGAGGAAGTCTTGCGTATATCGGGCTTTTGAGTTACGTGTTTTATTTTCTGGGAACATATATTCTTCTTTATTTAAGTAGAATGAGGGAATACTATGCAGATGAATTTTCTGCTAAAACTACTGGTAAGCCGAATAGTCTGTCTATGGCCTTGATTCGCATTGCTTATGGAATTGTAGCCAAAGAGGATAGTGGGAAATCTAAGCGACTAATGGAAAGCACGCGTGCTTTGGGCATTTTAGATATTCGGTCTGCCAAGGGGCTGGGCGCAATAGCGCAAAGTTCCGAAGATCCAAGAGAATTAAGTAGAATAATGGCTTTTGATTTTTTCAGTCCATGGGCGAATATTCTGGAGCTCGGGTCCACTCATCCATTAACCGGCAAACGCATTGAACGGTTGAATGAAATGGCACAAAATATGTCGCAAGAAAGATCATTTGATATTCGAGGAACAATAAATTCATTCGCAATCGATAAATCCCGTCTCTATAATGGTTTTTATACCGGAGTAATTATTTACTTTTTGCCTTATATTGCCGGTTTAATCGGACTTGTGATAGGAGTGGTTTATAATGGAGGATTTGGGCTAGCTTTGGTTTCATACGGTATCGCGATGATACTGCAAGCATTTTACCGATTTCCCGGTGCACCAGCAGAAAAAACCACAATTCGAGACCTAATGTCTGATATTTATGCTTCGCCGATCAGAGGACGGAAGGTTGCGCTTGAAGGCAAGATAATCGGCCGGGGCGAAGCAGGTGCTTCTTTAAGCGAGGATCTAATGTTCCAAGACAATGGTGGTTTGGTTTATATGGATTATAATTCTTCTTTGGGATTTTTGGGAAATTTATTTTTCGCGCTATCCAAAATCAAAAAAATAATCGGGCAGGCAGCATCGGCTGAAGGCTGGTTTTTTCGCGGCATTGGACAGATGGTTACATTGGATGATATTACAGTTCCGAATGAAGGGAGAATTAAAAGTTATCCAAAACTTTGGATCATTTTATCAAGCATAGTTATTGTTGCTTTTGGAGTTCTAATATTATAGTATTCCTGCTTCCTTTCATGTGCTGGTTTAAGATTCTATAAAGAAAACATATAACCCTATCATATAAAGTGTCCACAACCGCACTTCATACGATGCCTCTTTTCTAATTGAATAACAGCTTTTGACTTTTTGCGTCCTTCGGTTGCCGCCAGATTTTCCCCTTCGCTGTCGCTCAGGGTCGCTCACGCTAAAATCCGGCCTGTCCAGTCCCTGAACTCCTCCTGTAAAAAACTCTGATTTACGGAGGTATGCAATTGAACCAATACAAAGTTAGAATATGCGATATGCGTGAAGAGGATAGACCCAGGAACCGGCTGATCAACAACGGCGCCGCTTCGTTAAGTAACCACGAGCTTCTGTCGATAATAATCAGATCAGGTTCTGTACAGGAAAATGCTATCAGTCTGGCTCAGCGAATATTTTCCACATACGACTTGCTGCAGCTTTCAGCTATTAACATCAAGCAGCTGACAGCAATAACCGGAATCAAGGAAAGTAAAGCAGCCCAGATCGCAGCCTGTTTTGAACTGGCCCGCAGACTGGAAAATTTCACAAGAGACTCGAAAATCAAGATCAATTCTCCCGAGGATGTGTACAGACGCCTGTACCCTGGAATGCGGGAATCGAAGAAAGAGACCTTCGTAGAACTGTGCCTGGATACCAAGAACCAGATCATCAGGGAAAACACTGTATCGATAGGTTCACTCAATGCGAACATAGTTCATCCAAGGGAAGTGTTTCGATGTGCCCTGATAGAATCAGCAGCGCATATTATTGTGGCACACAATCATCCTTCCGGGGATCCCACACCGAGCAGAGAAGATATAGAAATCACCAAGAAACTGATAGAGACCGGTAAGATCATGGGGATAGATGTACTCGATCATGTCATAATTGGAGACGGCAGGCATTTCAGCATGAAGGAGGCGGGACACATATAGCGCAGGAATAGATTAATCCAACGGGAAGAAGAAATCAGGATGACCGTTGTGAATAATAAATTGATAGTTGAAGCTTCTTCGGACCCTGTGGATGAACTCACAGGCATTATTGAGATTAAACAGAGTGATGCAGATAAACTGATAGAATTTGAAGAGTGGTATTGATTGAAATTATCGGATATCCCAAGAGGGACAAATACATATAAGGACTGGATCCTGATCTTATCCTTCACCATTTCAAGAAAGGCTTCATGCCGATGGTGGATTCCTGGGACGATGTTCTCAAGGGAGCCCATAGAAAAGGCACTAAACGAATAAGCTGGAAGGCGTAGAAAAGCTATCTTGCAAAGATCATTGGACAAAGCTCCTTAATGCCTGAAACTTTAGCCTTACCCTCTAGTGAATACCATTCGAGCTAAGAGATAAAGCATCAATGAAATAAAAAATAATAATCCCCATATAAATCTATTATCTTTGAAAATATTTCTCCCCTCAAAAGGATATGAAGGGAAAAGACCACAAGTAGCGGATGCCAGACTAGGAACTGCTCCTACAGCCGCTAACCAATTCATTTGTAAAAGTAAACTTAAGACAAGCAAGACAAGTCCAAACAACATATTTAGTAAGGAGCCTGATGCTATGGCCAGGACATTTATTTGTGGATTGTTATCCTTATTTAAGCTCTTGGAGCTTCCGACAGCAGCGATGACTAATCCTGAGAACCCAGAAAGAATCGTAATTAGAGAACCGATAGGAGATAATCTAAAAACTGAATTAATGCCCGCGCTTTTTAGAGTGAATTTTAAGCCCAGATCCTGACTGATTTCTGAGAACATAGAAAAAAAAGCCAAAGAAACTAAAAATATCAATGGACTAATATCATATTTAATTTTATTGGCGACTCCACTATAAGCTATCGAAAAAGCAAAAAATAAAATTCCACCTCCAATGATTAATTTTAGAGTCTCACTAAGGTATGAGTTAGATAGTTCTCCAATTCGTGAAATTAGTTTATCCCCGAATAATATTTGAATTATTTTTTTAAATAATTTCTTAAATAATTTCTTAAAAAATTCTCTAAATAATTCAATGAACATTTCATCAAATTTAGCCCAAAAATTGCTGAATCTGTTCATTATTGAGCCTCCGGCAAATGCCGCCACTGTACCGACAGCAATGGTTGTTCCGGCTGCAGCTGCTATAGGAATTATCGGCGGAGGAAGAGGTGGATCTATGGGGCCAGGATTTGGAGTTGACTCAGTAGGGACTGGAATACCTTTAGTGGTAGAAACTGGTGATTGTGGCAAATTAACTGTCCGTAGAACAGAGTATGAAATGGAAAGATTGCGAGATGCAGAGGCTCTTCCAAGATAAGACTTGACTTTATAAACACCTGTGATATTGGCAATATACGTAATTGAGGCTTGGTTGAAAGGCTGATAATTTTCATCAGCAGCTACTTGGTTTCCTGAGGGATCATATAAATATAGAAATAAGCGATCATAATCTCCATCGGTCCGTGAATTTACACCTACTAACCCTGGTGTACTTACAGTCAGATCATACCATACCGCATCTCCGGATGGAATATCGCGTGTAGTTTCCTTATTATGAAGGGCTGGAGTGAGAAGATAAGGACTTGAAGTGGAAAGATTTCGAGTTGCAGAGGCTAATCCAAGATAAGACTTAACTTTAAAAACACCTGTGGTATTGGCATTATACGTAATTGAGGCTTGGTTGAAAGGTTGATAATTTTCATCAGCAGCTACTTGGTTTCCTGAGGGATCATATAAATATAGAAATAAGCGATCATAATCTCCATCGGTCCGTGAATTTACACCTACTA
>JAUSDC010000258.1 GCA_030650845.1 Candidatus Methanoperedens sp. | reverse complement strand
AGTTTCCAGTTTTCATGGACATGATCCGAATTTGAAAGAAATTTTTCTGTGCCGTTTTTTATTTCCTTCTCGACCGGGTCAAAAGGGTCCACCTGGCTTGCAAGATTACCAAATTCAAGCAGTTCATGGAACTTTTCCGGGAGTGGCAGATGTCCATTCTTAGCTACATCATAAAATTCATTTCTGGAAAAAAGGGAGTTTAATATCATCCGGTTCATTGTGAGTGTCCCGGTCTTATCCACGCACAACACAGTAGCAGAACCAAGAGTTTCAATTGCAGGCATTTTTCGCGTCAAAACCTGCCTTTTTGACATGCGCCATGCTCCCATGCTCAGGAAGATAAGTAAGACCACGGAAAACTCTTCAGGGAGCAATGCCATACTTAAACTCACTCCAGCCAGCAACCCGTTTAGCCAATCTCCTCTGGTAATTCCGTAAACTATCACTACAAAAACACACAATATTATCCCAACGGTAGCGAAACTGCGTACAAGGTGTGAAGTCTCTTTCTTGAGCAGTGTCTCTTCCTGGGTGATCGTTTGCAGAGCTTTCCCAATTTTTCCCATTTCAGTGTGAATTCCAGTCCCTGTTACTTTCGCCATCCCGTGACCCTGAACTACCAGTGTACCAGAGTATACGAATGGCATATCGTCCCCGCCCGGATTTGCAGGAGTGGTTTTTCCATCCCATTCTGATTTTCTAACAGCTAGCGACTCACCTGTAAGCATGGATTCGTCTACAAGAAGATTTGAGCAAAAAAGCACGACGCCATCCGCGGGGATACGGTCGCCTTCTCTCAATATAATAATATCTTCCCTGACTACCTCTCGCCCCGGGATACGTCTCTGCTTTGCGTCCCTTATTACAAGTGCCCTGGGACTTGAGAGGTTTTTTAAAGCGTCTAATGCCCGTTCACTTTTTCTCTCCTGATAAAAGGTTATTCCCACCACCACGATCACAAAAAAGAGCAACATAAAAGCATCATTTGCTTCTCCCAGGACCAGATAAATGAGCCCTGAAACTAAAAGGAGTAACAGCATCGGCTCAAATAAAATATTAATGAAAATGGTAAAAATACCCTGTTTTTTCTGGGATGGAAGTTCGTTAAAACCTTCTTCATTTAATTTTCTGGCAGCTTCTTCTTCTGAAAGTCCAGTAATATTTTCAATATCGTAATTTTTTTCCATTTATCGATTTTCTATTTTATCGCCCCGACATCAGAAAAACCCTGCCTCTGACCTGTACCAGCTTCGCGCTGCAGTTTCTCCTGATGGAACAATAACTTGATAACATTCTGAGCATGCTCGCGGGTGCGCTTCTCCATGAGCCATGCCAGTTCTTTTTCGTCCTTTGCTTCATCCTCGTGAACAAAGACCTCGATGATATGAGTATTTGTCATCAACTGCGCATGGATTATTCCCTGCGAGGCTTCATGGGCGCACATTTTGTCGATCTGCTGTGAGCCTGGCATTCCAAGAGCCATGACTATATCGCATTTTTTTTCATCTATCAATTTCTTGCAGGCTACAGGCAGATCTTTTACTCCCGGCACTGTATAGCGTTCAATCTGAATGGATGCGCCTTTCTTAAGCTCATCGATGGCTATTTTTCCCATATTTATGCGGGAGAAGGTGGTATCTGCGATTCCGACTCTTGGCATTAAAATCACCGAATCTTATAAACTAATGTCATGTATTAAATATCTTCCTTCCGGGATTACTTCTTCGAAACCGATAATTCTATTAATAATGTAATTAATCAGAACCACAACTATGGAACTCCCGAAAGAATACGATTATAACGCTATCGAAGAAAAATGGATGAATACATGGCAGGATTCCATGTTTTACTTTGACTGGAACTCTGAAAAACCCCAGTTCATAATCGACACGCCGCCGCCGTATCCCACCGGGAATTTCCATATCGGCAATGCGCTTAACTGGTGCTACATCGATTTCGTGGCGCGATACAAGAGAATGCGCGGGTTCAATGTTATGTTCCCTGAGGGCTGGGATTGCCACGGTCTTCCCACTGAGGTAAAAGTTGAAGAACTGAATGGCATCACAAAAAGCCAGGTCTCGCGAGAAGAGTTCCGCCAAATGTGCGTTGACCTGACGACAAAGAACATCGAGAGAATGCGAAAAAGCCTGCGCCGTCTGGGATTTTCCATTGACTGGAGCAACGAGTACATAACGATGGATCCGTCGTATTTCGGTAAGACCCAGGCATCTTTCGTGAAAATGTACGAACGCGGGAATATATACCAGCAGAACCACCCCGTAAACTGGTGCCCGCGCTGTGAAACTGCCATTGCTTTTGCTGAGGTGGAATACGATGCAAGAGCCACAGAACTGAATTTTCTTAATTTTGACAAATTAAAGATCGCAACCTCAAGGCCTGAACTTCTTGCTGCGTGTGTCGCTGTCGCGGTGAACCCGGATGATGACAGATACAGTAAATATGTGAACGCCGAGGTCAAAGTGCCAATATTCAGTCATTATGTAAAAGTCATCGCTGATAAAAATGTTGACCCCACTTTCGGTACCGGCGTTGTGATGATATGTACTTTCGGGGACAAGCAGGATGTACGATGGTGGGTTGAGCATAAGCTGCCCCTTCGAAAAGCCATTGACAAGACTGGCAAAATGACCGACATTGCAGGAAAATACGCTGGAATGAGCACTAATGAATGCAAGAAAGCGATAATAGAAGACCTGAAAACTGCAGGTATATTATACAAACAGGAAAAACTTGACCAGAACGTAGGAGCGTGCTGGCGCTGCAAAACCCCTATAGAGATCCTCTCTGAGAGACAGTGGTTCGTGAAGATAGTCGCAGAGGATATACTTAACACAGCCAACGAGGTCACCTGGGTCCCGGATTACATGAAGGTAAGGCTTGAAAACTGGACTGGGACGATGGAATGGGACTGGTGCATCTCAAGGCAGAGGATATTCGCAACGCCTATCCCCGCATGGTACTGTGCAGAATGCGGAAAAACCAAGGTCGCAAAAGAGGAATGGCTGCCACTTGACCCCACGCAGAAAGAGCCTCCTGAGGCGTGTGAATGTGGATCGACAAAATTCAGGGGAGAAGATGACGTTCTTGATACATGGATGGACTCATCCATTTCTGCTCTCCACGTTTCAGGATGGCTTTCAGACAAACCGCTCCTTCTTCCAGCGCAGCTTCGCCCGCAGGGTTATGATATTATTCGCACATGGGCATTCTATACAATTCTGCGGTCAAAATCCCTGCTTGATAAAAAGCCGTGGGATACCATTCTGCTAAACGGTATGGTGCTGGGAGAGGACGGGCACAAGATGAGCAAGTCCCGCAATAACTTCGTGGTACCAGAAGAGGTAATGAAGAAAAACGGCGCAGATGCTTTCAGGCAGTGGGCTGCCATTGGAGGAACGACAGGATCTGACATCATATTTTCATGGAAGGACGTGGTCGCAGGCTCACGATTCCTTCAAAAGCTATGGAGCATCGTGCGATTTTCCATGCCCCATATCTCGGACAATCCGGCGCCATATACACCGATCGACCTGTGGCTTTTGAGCAAGCTCAACAGGCTGGTAAAAGAATGCACTGAAAAGATGGACGCGTACCAGTTCGATGAGACCTTCAAAGCGATACGCGGGTTTGCCTGGGAGATCCTTGCTGACAATTATATTGAACTTGCAAAATCACGGCTATACGGAGACGGGGAAGGAAAGAGAGCAGCACAGTACACCCTGTTCGTTACGATCGATACGCTAACACGCCTTCTTGCGCCCTTCCTGCCTTATTTTTCAGAGGAAATATATTCGCATTTAAACCATGGCAGCGTCCACCTTGCGCCGTACCCGAAGGCTGATGAGTCGCTGATCGATGCTGACGCCGAGGTGACTGGTGAACTGATAAAAGAGATCACTGCTGTCATTCGCCGCTACAAATCCGAACATGGAATGGCGTTGAATGCAAAACTTGCTGGTGTTGAGATATATTCAACCATGGAAGATGCGTCTGATATTGCAGGGGCGGCTAATTCCGGGGTCATACTAAAAACAGGGACTCCTGACTTTGAAACAGTCCCAACTGCGCTAAAGCCTAACATGAAGGTGCTCGGAAAAACATTCAGGAGCAGGGCAAAATCAATTGCAGATGCACTTATGAATGCTGACCCGAAACTTGCAGCCGGGGGGAACATTGCACTTACAGTAGACAATGAAGATATAACTCTTGATGCTTCATTTTTCACCGTTGAAAAAGAGAGGCTGTTAAAAGGAAAGGCTGTGGATGTCCTCGTAGTGGGAAACGCAGTTATTGTGATACTG